>NZ_JBJDNC010000042.1:22262-49633 GCF_044900265.1 Pseudomonas sp. NPDC089406
GGATCCAGTTGGCGGTGTTCATGTCGTGGGTACGACGACGGTCATCACCGGTGTTCTTGCGCAGTTCGATGAACTCTTCGATGTCCAGGTGCCAGGTTTCCAGGTAGGCACATACGGCGCCCTTGCGCTTGCCACCCTGGTTAACGGCAACGGCGGTGTCGTTGACGACTTTGAGGAACGGCACGACGCCTTGCGACTTGCCGTTGGTGCCCTTGATGTAGGAGCCCAGTGCACGCACAGGGGTCCAGTCGTTGCCCAGGCCACCGGCGAATTTCGACAGCATGGCGTTGTCGTGGATCGCGTGGTAGATGCCCGACAGGTCGTCCGGCACGGTGGTCAGGTAGCAGCTCGACAGCTGCGGGCGCAGGGTGCCGGCGTTGAACAGGGTCGGGGTCGAGGCCATGTAGTCGAAGGACGACAACAGGTTGTAGAACTCGATCGCACGGGCTTCTTTGTCTTTTTCTTCCAGCGCCAGGCCCATGGCCACACGCATGAAGAACACCTGCGGCAGCTCGAAGCGCACGCCATCCTTGTGGATGAAGTAGCGGTCGTACAGGGTCTGCAGGCCCAGGTAGGTGAACTGCTGGTCACGCTCGTGGTTGATCGCCTTGCCCATGCGCTCCAGGTCGTAGCCTTTCAGCGCCGGGTCCAGCAGCTCGTACTCCACGCCTTTTTCGACGTAGGCCGGCAGGGCCTTGGCGTACAGGTCGGCCATTTCGTGGTGGGTGGCGCTGTCGGCCACGCCCAGGAAGCCCAGGCCTTCGGCACGCAGGGTGTCCATCAGCAGGCGGGCGGTGACGAACGAGTAGTTCGGCTCGCGCTCTACCAGGGTACGGGCGGTCATCACCAGGGCGGTGTTGACGTCTTTCAGGGCAACGCCGTCGTACAGGTTCTTCAGGGTTTCGCGCTGGATCAGGTCGCCATCGACTTCGGCCAGGCCTTCGCAGGCTTCGCTGATGATGGTGTTCAGGCGGGCCATGTCCAGCGGTGCCAGGCTGCCGTCAGCCAGGGTGATGCGGATGCTTGGGTGCGGCTCGACCACCGAGTCGGCGTTGCTGCGGGTAGCACGCTCTTTGGCGCGCTGGTCGCGGTAGATCACGTAGTCGCGGGCGACTTTCTGCTCGCCGGCGCGCATCAGGGCCAGTTCGACCTGGTCCTGGATTTCTTCGATGTGGATGGTGCCACCCGATGGCATGCGACGCTTGAACGTGGCGGTAACCTGCTCGGTCAGGCGCGCGACGGTGTCGTGGATGCGCGACGAGGCGGCGGCGGTGCCGCCTTCAACTGCGAGGAACGCCTTGGTGATGGCCACGGTGATCTTGTCGTCGGTGTAGGGGACGACAGTGCCGTTGCGCTTGATCACGCGCAGTTGGCCCGGAGCGGTGGCAGCCAGGTCCTGGTTGGACTCGGCCTGCGGCGCCTTGGCCTGCGGGTTCTCGCGAGTTGTGTCGGTTTGCATGGGTGGGTGTCTCCACAGTTTCTATAGTGTTCAGGCGCCTTTTGGGCGCCCACCGTTCCATCCGTCAGACTGCTGGCCCGGGCGGGGATGCACATGGCAGTGCAGCCGCCGCGCGGGCTTGCCGACTTCGGGACAGACTCAGGAATTAAGGGCAGTGATCTGCCGCTCCCTGGCCGAAGTCAAAGGTTCTGGGCCGGGCCCAAAAACTGTTGCTGTCGAGTGTCAGGCCTTGCCTGCAACACTCATACCCGAACAAGGCCAGAAGTGGCTTGCCTCGGTCGCCTCCGCAGGAGCGGTTTGGCTGGTGAAATCACGTTAAGTTCAGTGGGTAAATTCGCTTGAATTTGCCTGTCGACTTGTGTTTGTGATTTTGCTCGAACCCCAACATCTAGTGGTTCGCCGCGATGGGGATACAAGATAATGCGGTATCGGGGGCTTTGCAAGGTGAGCGGCCTGTGGATAACTTGTGGGTACTTTGTGAGTCATCCGTGGGTATTCGCTGTAGGCCTTGTGCTGACTGGTTTGCGCGAAATTTCGCAGTATTACCGCCCCGTGGCAGTTTTTCGCGGGGGCGAACCCTATCACAAAAAACGCTTCACCCAAGGCCCGGCCTGGGAGGTTGGCAGGGCTGGGGGCGGCACGTAGTATCCGTGGCTGATGTTGCTCTTTGGTGAAAGGTATTTATCGAAGGATCAGGCAGTTACGCAGCCTTTGCAGGCCTCATCGCCGGCAAGCCGGCTCCTACAGGCGACAGGGCCCCCACAGGCCACCCAATAACAACAAAGGGGCCCAGCCCATGGACCAGCACCCGCCAGACAACCGCATCCTCATCGTCGAGGACGACCAGCGCCTCGCCGAGCTCACCGCCGAGTACCTGCAGGCCAACGGCTACGAGGTCAGCGTCGAGGGCGACGGCGCCCGTGCCGTGCGGCGCATCATCGACAGCCAGCCAGACCTGGTGATCCTCGACCTGATGCTGCCCGGCGAAGACGGCCTGAGCATCTGCCGCCGGGTGCGCGGCCAGTACCCTGGCCCCATCCTCATGCTCACCGCCCGCAGCGACGAGCTCGACCAGGTGCAGGGCCTCGACCAGGGCGCCGACGACTACGTATGCAAGCCGGTGCGCCCGCGCCTGCTGCTGGCGCGCATTCAGGCCCTGCTGCGCAGGAGCGAACCGGCCGAGCGCCGCCAGGCCCTTGAGTTCGGCCCGCTGAACATCGACAACCGCCTGCGCGAGGCGCGCCTGGGCGGCCAACTGATCGAGCTGACCGGCGCCGAATTCGACCTGCTCTGGCTGCTGGCCAGCAACGCCGGGCGGGTGCTGTCCCGCGAGCAGATCTTCACCGCGCTACGCGGCGTCGGCTACGACGGCCAGGACCGCTCCATCGATGTGCGCATTTCCAAGATCCGCCCCAAAATCGGTGACGACCCGGTCAACCCGCGGCTGATCAAGACCCTGCGCAGCAAGGGCTACCTGTTCGTCGGCGAGGCGGCCCAGGCGCCGGCGCCATGAAGTCGATCTTCATACGCATCTATGGCGGCATGCTCGGCGTGCTGGTGCTGGTGGCCGTGCTTGGCGTGCTCAGCCTGCACCTGGTCAACGAGGTGCGCGCCGGCCAGCACCGCGAGCGCCTGGCCCAGGGCACCTTCAGCCTGATGGCCGACAACCTGGCGCAGCAGAATGAAGTAGAGCGCAAGCGCTCGTTGCTGATGTGGGAGCGCCTGCTCGGCGTGCCGCTGGACGTGCAGCCGCTGTCGGCGTTCAGCCTGGACGGCGGCCAGCGTGCGCGGTTGTACCGCGACCTGGTGGTGGTGGAAAAAACCGGCCCCCACGCCGCCAGGGTGCTGCGCCGTATCGGCCACGAGGATGCGTTGCTGGTGGCCGAGGTCAAGCAGATCAGCGAGCAGTTGGCCCGCGCCACTCTTTACCTGCTGGCCGACGAGCTGGTGCGCTACCCGGTGACCGAGCAGCAGGCGCGCCTGGCACAACTGAAGCAGAGCAAGGGCTTTGGTTTCGACATCGCCCTGCAGCGCATCGAGCGCGCGGCCCTGGACGACGACCAGCGGCGCCGGGTAGAGGAGGGCGATACGGTAATGGCGCTGGGCAAGGATGGCGACTCCATCCGCGTGTTCGCAGGCCTGGCCGGCTCGCCCTGGGTGCTGGAGATCGGCCCGCTGTACCAGCTCAACCCGTACCCGCCGCAACTGCTCATTCTTATTGCGTTTCTCGGCCTGTGCCTGATCGGCCTGGTGGTGTACCTGCTGGTGCGCCAGCTGGAGCGCCGCGTGTCGGGGCTGGAGGTGGCCGCCACGCGCATCGCCCAGGGCAGCCTCGATACCCGCGTGCCGGCAGGTAGCGCCGACTCGGTGGGGCGCCTTGCCGAGGCATTCAATGGTATGGCCGAGCACCTGCAACGCTCGCTGACCATGCAGCGCGAGCTGGTGCGCGCGGTGTCCCACGAGCTGCGCACGCCGGTGGCGCGGTTGCGTTTCGGTCTGGAGATGATCGAAAGCGCCAGCACTGAGCAGGCCCGGGCCAAGCACCTGGCCGGCATGGACGGCGACATCCAGGACCTCGACAAGCTGGTCGACGAAATGCTGACCTACGCCCGCCTGGAGCAGGGCGCCCCGGCGTTGCAGTTCCAGGCGGTGGACCTCGACGAGTTGCTGGCGCGGGTAATCACTGAGCTGGCGCCGCTACGGGCCGAGGTGAAGGTGCTGCGCGGCCAGTGCCATGGCCTGGACGGCGGCGCTGCCTGGGTCGAGGCCGAGCCGCGTTACCTGCACCGGGCGCTGCAGAACCTGGTGCGCAATGCCATGCGCCATGCCGAATCCGAAGTGCGCCTGAGCTACCAGCTGGGCCAGCAGCGTTGCCGTATCGATGTGGAGGATGACGGGCCAGGCATTCCGGAAGGGGTGTGGGACCGCATCTTCACCCCCTTCACCCGTCTGGACGACAGCCGCACCCGTGCCTCGGGCGGGCACGGGCTGGGTTTGTCGATCGTGCGGCGGATCATCTACTGGCACGGCGGCCGCGCCTTGGTGGGGCGCAGCGAGCAGTTGGGCGGGGCCTGCTTCAGCCTGAACTGGCCGCGGGAGCAGCCGCGGGACTAAACGCTTATGAGGCTCAGCAGGTGGCCGTCCTGCACGCAGAACTGGCCATCCAGCTCCACGCCGTGGCGCCAGTCGGCGGACAGGTCGGTGAGCAGGCGCAGGCGGGCGTGGCCGTCAGTGGACCACTGCAAAACTTCTGCGTGTTCGAAATAGAAGCGCTGGCCAGTGATCGGGTACAGCGCCTTGAACAGGCTCTCTTTCAGCGAGAAGGTCAGAGTTACAACCAGCGCTTGCTGGCTGCGGTCCAGCCGTTGCAGTTCGGCGGCGGTGAGGATTTCCCCGGCCAGGCGCTCGGCACGCTCCTCAGTTAATAGCGACTCCTGATCCAGCCCAAGCCCTGCCACTTGTGCGCCCACCACCGCCGCTGCCCAACCCTGGCCGTGGGTGATGGAGCCACGAATGCCGGCCGGCCAGACCGGCGAGCGGTCCTCGTGGGTGGCCGGCACATAGTCACGGCCATCCAGCAGGCGCAGGGCCTCGCGGGCGCACACCCGGCCGGCCAGGTACTCGGCCTGGCGCTTGGCCACCGAGCGTTGCAGGCTGGCGGTCTGTTCGATGCCGGCGCGCTGGAAGTCGTCGGCGCCAAGCCTGGCCGGGTCGAAGGCACAGCTCACCAGCACCGCACCGGGGACCGGGCGGGGCAGGGGCCAGTGGTGCTGGAGCGGGGCGCAGCAGGTGGGGAGTCTGTTCATGGCGGCTATTGTGCCAGCCGCCGGGGATGTGTTGCAGCCTGGATTTTGCAGGCTGCACGCAGCCCCTGTAGGAGCTGGCTTGCCTGCGATGGGCCGCAAAGCGGCCCCCGGCAATGTTCAGTCAAACGCCTTCTTGAAAAACGCCTGCATATCCTTCCACGAGCTCTCGTCCGCCGCCTTGTCATAGCCGATATCCGGCCCACCATGCTCGCCATGGCTCAAGCGGTCTGCATCCGGGTTGGTAAACCCGTGCTTGGCCCCGGGAATACCGACGAACTGGTAATCCGCCTTGGCCGCGTCCATCTCCGCCTTGAACGCCGCCACCTGCTCCGGGGTGACCATGCTGTCGGCCTCGCCATGCTCCACCAGAATCTTCGCCCGCACCGACCCCGGTGTGGCCGGGGTCTGGGTCACCAGCGCGCCATGGAAGCTCACCACGCCATCGAGTTTCTCGCCCCGGCGCGCGGCATCCAGCACCACCTTGCCGCCAAAGCAGTAACCCACTGCACCCAGCTGGTGCTTGTTGGTGTTCGGTTGCAGCTTCAACAGCTCCAGCCCCGCATCGAAGCGCCGGGCTGCTGCAGCCGGGTCTTTCATTGCCGCGGCCATGAACGCCTGGGCGTCCTGCGGATGTTCGGTGTGCTTGCCGTCGCCATACATGTCGATGGCCAGGGCGTTGTAGCCCAGCGCGGCGAGGTCGCGGGCGCGGCGCTTGGCGTAGTCGTTCAGCCCCCACCATTCATGCACCACGACGATGCCCGGGCGTTTGCCCTCGATGGCGTCGTCGTAGGCGTAATAGCCGATCAGCGCAGTGCCGTCGGCATCCTGATAACGGATCTCGCGGGTCTGCACCGCCGCCTGGGCAAGGGCGGTACAGCACAACAGGGCCAGGGCAAGCAGGGAACGCATGGTCAAACTCCTTTTACGACGGTGGCCGCTTCGTTCAGGTGCGGTTCAGGCGGGGTTCAGCGGCGGTTCAGGGCGCCCTCCCTACTCTAGCCCGCAGACACACACAGCGCATCCCAACCGGAGTTACAACCATGAAAACATTCAACACCCTGCTTGCCGCCATGGCTGTCTGCGCCGCCGGCATCACCACCACCGCCCAGGCCGACGACACCTTCGCCAGCCTCACCTACGGCCAGACCAGCGACAAGGTTCGCAAGTCCGGCCTCATGCAGCGCAGCACCGACAACCTGAACACCGACGGCGTCATCGGCAAAGACGGTACCTGGGGCGTGCGCGTCGGCCAGATGAACAACCAGGGCCGCTACTACCTCACCTACGACAACGTCTCGGGCGATCACAGCGGCCTCAAGCTGCGCCAGGAAAACCTGCTCGGCAGCTATGACCTGTTCCTGCCGGTAGGCGACACCACCAAGCTGTTCGGCGGCGCCAGCCTGGGCGTGACCAGGCTCAGCCAGGAGTCCTCCGGTTACAGCCGCGACACCGACACCGGTTACGCCTACGGCCTGCAGGCCGGTGTACTGCAACAACTCACCGACAACGCCTCGGTGGAGCTGGGCTACCGTTACCTGCGCAGCAACGCCAGCGTCGAACTGTCGCCACACGGTGGCAGCAAGATCGGCGCGATGCGCCTGGACAGCAGCGCCCAGACTTACCTGGCGGCCAACTACAAGTTCTGATCAGTTAAGCTGCGTTTGCCCGGATGCTATCGCGGGGCAAGCCCGCTCCCACGCAGGTTGTACCGTGGGAGCGGGCTTGCCCCGCGATAGCATCCCCAAAGGCACCCCAATAAGGAGATCCACATGAAATTGCTGGTGGTCGAGGACGAGGCGCTGTTGCGCCATCACCTGTTCACCCGCCTGGGCGAAGCCGGGCACGTGGTGCAGGCGGTGGCCAATGGTGAAGAAGCCCTGTACCAGGCCGAGCAGTACAACCACGACCTGGCTGTGATCGACCTGGGCCTGCCCGGCATGAGCGGGCTCGACCTGATCCGCCAGTTGCGCAGCCTCGGCCAGACCTTCCCGATACTGATCCTCACCGCCCGTGGCAACTGGCAGGACAAGGTCGAAGGCCTGGCCGCCGGCGCCGACGACTACGTAGTCAAGCCTTTCCAGTTCGAGGAGCTGGAGGCGCGCCTGAACGCCCTGTTGCGCCGCTCCAGCGGCTTCACCCAGTCGACCATCGCTGCCGGCCCCCTGGTACTGGACCTCAACCGCAAGCAGGCCACGCTTGGCGAGCAACCCCTGGCGCTGACCGCCTACGAATACCGCATCCTCGAATACCTCATGCGCCATCACCAGCAGGTGGTGGCCAAGGACCGGCTGATGGAGCAGCTGTACCCCGACGACGACGAGCGCGACCCCAACGTCATCGAAGTGCTGGTCGGCCGCCTGCGGCGCAAGCTCGAGGGTGACACCGGCTTCAAGCCCATCGACACGGTGCGTGGCCTGGGTTACCTGTTCACCGAGCGCTGCCGGTGATCCGTTCGCTGCGCGTGCGCCTGATGCTGGCGGCGGCGCTGCTGGCTTTGCTGTTCATGCTGGCGCTGCTGCCGGCGTTGCAAAAGGCCTTCAGCCTGGCGTTGCAGGAGTCCATCGAGCAGCGCCTGGCCTCGGACGTCACCACCCTGATTTCCGCCGCGCGCATCGAGCACGGCCGCCTGCAGATGCCGGCGCTGCTGCCGGACGAGCGCTTCAACCTGCCCTACACCGGCCTGCTCGGCTACATTTTCGACCGCCAGGGCACCCTGGTGTGGCAGTCGCGCGCTACCCGCAACCGGCATATCAACTACCGCCCGCGCTACGACGGGCGCGGCAACGAATTCGCCCGCATCCAGCAAGAGGACGGCGAAGAATTCTTCGTCTACGACGTCGAGGTCAAGCTGCTCGGCGGCAAAAGCGCAGCGTTCAGCATCGTCGCCCTGCAGCCGGTGCGCGAGTACCAGCACACCCTCGATGGCCTGCGCGAAAAACTCTACCTGGGCTTTGGCGCCGCCTTGCTGGCGTTGATGGTGCTGCTGTGGGCCGGGCTGACCTGGGGCCTGCGCTCGCTGCGCAGGCTCAGTGTCGAACTGGACCAGGTGGAGGCCGGCGCCCGCGACGGGCTTAGTCGCGAACACCCGCGCGAGCTGCTGCGCCTGACCGGCTCGCTGAACCGCCTGCTGCGCAGCGAGCGCGAGCAGCGCCAGCGCTACCGCGACTCGCTGGACGATTTGGCGCACAGCCTGAAAACCCCGCTGGCGGTGTTGCAGGGGGTGGGCGAGAGCATGCAGCAGGGCCGCCAGGAGCCTGGGCAGGGGCGGGTGCTGCAAAGCCAGGTCGAACGCATGAGCCAGCAGATCGACTACCAATTGCAACGCGCCAGCCTGCGCAAGAGCGGCCTGGTGCGCCACCAGGTGCCGCTGGCGCCGCTACTGGACAGCCTGTGCAGCACCCTGGCCAAGGTCTATCGCGACAAGCGCGTACAGGTCAGCCTGGACATCCCGGCCCAGGCGCGGGTGCCGATGGAGCAGGGCGCCCTGCTCGAACTGCTCGGCAACCTGCTGGAAAACGCCTACCGCCTGTGCCTGGGCCAGGTGCGGGTCACCCTTGAAGAGGCCCCTGGGCAACTGGTGCTGTGCATCGAGGACGACGGCCCGGGCGTGCCGCCTGACCAGCGCGAGCGCATCCTCGAGCGCGGCGAACGGCTGGACAGCCAGCACCCAGGGCAGGGTATTGGCCTGGCGGTGGTCAAGGACATCATCGATAGCTACGACGCCGAGCTGAGCCTGGGGGATTCTGACCTGGGCGGGGCGGCGTTCAGGATCATCTTCCGCCTGGAGTGACCATTGGAGCCAGGCCCTGTAGGAGATCACCCAGCCCTTCGGGCTGCGCTGTCGCGCAGAGAACAGAACTCGCAAGTACGCCGCGAGCCCTGTGGGAGCAACTGTCTTGTGCTGGCTGTGCCGGCCTCATCGCCGGCAAGCCGGCTCCTACAGGACAACGTAGGCTTGAAGCTTATGCGATCCCTGTGGGAGCGGGTTTACCCGCGAACACCGGCGAAGCCGGTGCCAAGCCCTGCGTCGCTTGCTTCGCGGGTGAACCCGCTCCCACAGGTCCCAGCTAGATCAATGGGTTGTGGTTTGTTCATGAGTCTTGCCGGCGATGGGGCCAAACCTGCCAACCTCAATGTCAGGCGGATTCCCGCCACACCCCCTGTACGATTCCCGCCACCGGGCGGAATTCCGCCAGCACAAACCCCGCCACTCGCCCCGTCCAGGGGCAAAAACATCCCGCAAACATTGGCTATGCACCTCGAGTGGGCATTTTGGCATCGCCCTTGCTATTCACTTGGCAGAGACCGGGCAGACGCTTGCCAGGCTGCTCGAACACAACGACAAATCCCTCCAGGTGCAGGAGGGTTCGCGATTCAGGTGCCCCGACATCCTGGGAAGGATGCGCCGGCACACTTGAGGAAACTTAGCCATGACGACTCGTCAGCCGCTGTACAAATCGCTGTATGTCCAGGTGATCGTCGCGATCACCATCGGTATCCTGCTCGGCCACTACTACCCGGAAACCGGCGTCGCCCTCAAACCGCTGGGTGACGGCTTCGTCAAACTGATCAAGATGGTCATCGCCCCGATCATCTTCTGTACCGTGGTCAGCGGCATCGCTGGCATGCAGAGCATGAAGTCGGTCGGCAAGACCGGCGGTTACGCGCTGCTGTACTTCGAGATCGTCTCCACCATCGCCCTGATCATCGGCCTGGTCGTGGTCAACGTGGTTCAGCCGGGCGCCGGCATGCACGTCGACGTCAGCACCCTGAACGCCAGCAGCGTGGCCGCCTACGCCGCCGCCGGCGCGCAGCAGACCACCGTCGGCTTCCTGCTCAACATCATCCCTAACACTGTGGTCGGTGCCTTCGCCAACGGCGACATCCTGCAAGTGCTGATGTTCTCGGTGATCTTCGGCTTCGCCCTGCACCGCCTGGGCAGCTACGGCAAGCCAGTGCTGGACCTGATCGACCGCTTCGCCCATGTCATGTTCAACATCATCAACATGATCATGAAGCTGGCCCCGGTCGGCGCCTTCGGTGCCATGGCCTTCACCATCGGCCAGTACGGCGTGGGTTCGCTGGTGCAGTTGGGCTACCTGATGGCCTGCTTCTACATCACCTGCCTGCTGTTCATCCTGATCGTGCTCGGCGGTATCTGCCGCGCCCACGGCTTCAGCGTCCTCAAGCTGATCCGCTACATCCGTGAAGAACTGCTGATCGTGCTGGGTACCTCGTCCTCCGAGTCGGCCCTGCCACGCATGCTGGCCAAGATGGAGCGCCTGGGCGCGAAGAAATCCGTGGTTGGCCTGGTGATCCCGACCGGCTACTCGTTCAACCTCGACGGCACCTCGATCTACCTGACCATGGCTGCGGTGTTCATCGCCCAGGCCACCGACACCACCATGGACATCACCCACCAGATCACCCTGCTGCTGGTGCTGCTGGTTGCCTCCAAAGGTGCTGCCGGGGTTACCGGTTCGGGCTTCATCGTACTGGCTGCCACCCTGTCCGCCGTCGGCCACCTGCCGGTTGCGGGCCTTGCGCTGATCCTGGGTATCGACCGCTTCATGTCCGAAGCCCGCGCCCTGACCAACCTGATCGGCAACGCCGTGGCCACCGTGGTCGTGGCCAAGTGGGTCAAGGAGCTGGACACCGACACCCTGCAAGCCGAGCTGGCTTCCGGCGGCTCGCCGCTGGTAGATACTCGCCCAGTCGACGACCTGGGTGTGGCCGAAGGCCCGGCGCGCTGATAGCACTGCTGTAACGCAATACAAAGGGGCCGCCTTGCGGCCCGTCGCCGACACGCCGGCGATGGGCTCCAAGGCGGCCCTTTCGTTTGTCGGCTGTTCGCCGGGTTCATACTTTTGACGTCAATTTAGTGGTAAATTGCCACCACTAATTTACTGCCTGGGTTTTATGGACCGGCCAGGCGTTGAGTACATGGAAGTTCACGGTCTATTCAGGAATGTAGTGCAATGCCTAGCCCCACTGGTTACACCTGGGCCAGCAGTGTTTCGCTGTCTGGCAACAACCTCGTCGACAGCCTGCTTGCCGGCAGCTACTGGAATACCTCCTCGTATTTCACCGGCAACACCACCCCGCTGACCTACAGCTTCATCGTGCCGGGCGTTTCGCTGTTTCTCAGAAACTACTCCGACAACAACGAGTACAACGCTTCCTACGCCCTGACTGCGGCGCAGAAAACCGCGGTGGTCGGCGCGCTCGCGGCCTGGTCGGCGGTGGCCGACATCAAGTTCACCCAGGTCGCCGAAACCAAAAGCAATGTCGGCGACCTGCGCTTTGGCGGCTACAGCTATATGGATTCCAACGCTGCCGCCTGGGCTTACTACCCGTCCACAAGCCCCAGCGGCGGCGACGTATGGATCGGCAAGGCCACCAACGAAGCCAAACCGGTGGCCGGCTCGTACGACTACATGACCTTCATGCATGAAATCGGTCATGCCCTGGGCCTGAAGCACCCGTTCGAAGCCAGCGGCAGCAGCAGCGCGGTGCTGCCGGCCGAGCTGGACGACGTGCGCTACACCCTGATGAGCTACAACAACACCTACTACAACGCCAGCCACACCGCGTATGCCGAGCCGAGCACGCCGATGCTGCTGGACATTCTGGTGATGCAGCGCCTGTACGGCGCCAACATGAAGTGGCATGCCGGCAACGACACCTACAGCTTCAAGCCCGACCAGATCGTGTTCCAGACCCTGTGGGACGCCGGCGGCATCGACACCCTCGATGCCAGCAACCAGAAGGCCGCCGTGCTGCTCAACCTCAACGAGGGCGCCTTCAGCAACATCGGTGCGTTGTTCTACGACGTGGCCCGTGACGCCTACATCAACGACGGCCTGGCCATCGCCTACGGCGCCAAGATCGAGAACGCCACCGGCTCGGCCTTCAACGACACCCTGATCGGCAACGACCTGGACAACCTGCTCGACGGCCGTGCCGGCGCCGACATCATGAAGGGCGGCCTGGGCAACGACACCTACATCGTCGACAACGCAGCCGACCAGGTGATCGAGCTGGCCAACGAGGGCACCGACACGGTGAAGGCCTCGGTCAGCTACGTGCTGGGCGACAACCTGGAAAACCTCGAGCTCACCGGCCGCGCCGCCATCAACGGCAGCGGCAACGCGCTGAGCAACCGCATCACCGGCAACGCCGGCAACAACGTGCTCGACGGCGGCGCCGGCGCCGACACCCTGATTGGCGGTGCCGGCAACGACACCTACATCGTCGACGACCTGGGCGACGTGGTCATCGAAGGCGCCAACGCCGGCATCGACACGGTGAAGGCCTCGGTCAGCTACGTGCTGGGCGCCAACCTGGAAAACCTCGAGCTCACCGGCAGCGCCAACCTGAATGGCACCGGCAACGCCTTGGCCAACGTGCTCACCGGCAACGCCGGCAACAACACGCTCGACGGCGGCCTGGGCGCCGACCGCATGCTGGGCGGGCAGGGCGACGACACCTACTACGTCGACAACGCGCGCGACGTGGTGGTGGAGCTGGCCGGCGAAGGCCGCGATCTGGTGCGCAGCAGCATCACCTACGTGCTCACCGCCAACGTCGAAGATGGCGAGCTGCTGGGCAAGGCCAACCTCAACCTCACCGGCAATGCCCTGGATAACGTGCTCACCGGCAACGACGGCAACAACATCCTCAAGGGCGAGGGCGGGGCAGACACCCTGATCGGCGGCCTGGGCAACGACACCTACTACGTCGACAGCAGCGATGACGTGATCATCGAAACCAGCACCCTGGCCACTGAAATCGACAACGTGTTCGCCTCGGTCAGCTGGACCCTGGGCGATAACCTCGAAAACCTCACCCTGCTCGGTGCGGCCAACCTCGACGCCTTCGGCAATGCGCTGAACAACCGCCTCACTGGCAACACCGGCAACAACTTGCTCGATGGTGGTGCTGGCGCCGACATCATGGCCGGCGGGCGCGGCAACGACACCTACATTGTCGACAACGTGGGCGACCAGGTGATCGAGGCCGCCAACGCCGGTATCGACACCGTGCAGGCCTCGCTGGACTGGACCCTGAGCGCCAACGTGGAAAACCTGGTGCTCACCGGTAGTGCCATCCGCGGCACCGGCAACGCCCTGGCCAACGTACTGATCGGCAACAGCGGCGACAACCAGCTGTTCGGCGGTGCCGGCAACGACCGCCTCGAAGGTGGCGAAGGCAATGACCTGCTCGACGGCGGCGTGGGCATCGACACCATGATCGGCGGCCTGGGCGATGACATCTATTACGTCGACAACCTGCGCGACGTGGTGACCGAGCTGGCAGGCGAAGGCCACGACCTGGTGCGCGCCTCCATCAGCTACGTGCTGGCCGACAACATCGAGGACGGCGAGCTGCTCGGCAAGGCTGCCCTGAACCTCACCGGCAACGCCCTGGACAACGTGCTCACCGGGAACGACGGCGCCAACGTACTGCGTGGCGGCGGCGGGGCGGACACCCTGATCGGCGGGCTGGGCAACGACACCTACTACGTCGACAGCATCGATGACGTGATCATCGAGACCGGCACCTCGCCCAAGGAAATCGACAACGTGTTCTCCTCGGTCGACTGGACCCTGGGCGACAACCTCGAAAACCTCACCCTGACCGGCACCGACAACCTGAACGGCACCGGCAACGCGCTGAACAACCGCATCACCGGCAACGATGGCGACAACGTGCTGGACGGCGGCGAAGGCATCGACACCATGATCGGCGGCAAGGGCAATGACACCTACGTGGTCGACAACCTGCGCGATGTGGTCATCGAAGGTGCCAACGCCGGCATTGACACCGTGCGTGCCTCGGTCAACTGGACCCTGGGTGCCAACTTCGAGAACCTGACCCTCACCGGCCTGGACAACCTCAACGGCACCGGCAACGCGTTGAACAACGTGATCATCGGCAACGCCGGCAACAACACCCTCAACGGTGGTGCCGGCAACGATGTGCTCGATGGTGGCGCCGGCGATGACATACTGATCGGCGGCCTGGGCACCGACACCCTGACCGGCGGCGCTGGCGCCGACCGCTTCGTGTTCAACCTGCTGAGCGAAATCGGCCTGGGCGACAAAGGCGACGTCATCACCGACTTCAACGGCGCTGAAGGCGACCGCATCGACCTGACCAAGATCGACGCCAACGTGCTGCTCAAGGGCGTCAACGCCTTCACCTTCATCGGCTCGGGCGACTTCACCGGTGCCGGCCAGCTGCGTTTTGCCGACGAGATCCTGTCGGGCAACATCGACAACAAGCTGGGGGCCGATGGCAAGTTCACCGCCGATTTCGAGATTCACCTGGTCGGCGTCACCAGCTTCAGCGACGCCCACCTGGTGAGCGTCGCCTGACCGGCTGGCGCGGGTGGCTCACTCCACCCGCGTTTGCCCGCTGTACACCAGCGTGGCCCGGCAGCGCCGGCACAAGTAGCGCCGCCCCTTGGCCACCAGGGTGTGGCGCTGGGCGCTGAACGGGAAGTCCTGTTCCGGGCAGCGGCAGGTATAGATGTAGCGGGTAACGCTGCGCCGCTGCACTTCATAGTTGTGGCAGCGGTTGGGCGGCAGTTCGTACACGCCGCGCATGATCAACTGCCACTCTTCACCATGGGCCTGGATGCGGTCGCCGAACAGCTGGTGGGCCACCAGGTGCGCCACCTCGTGGGCCACGGTCTGGCGCAGGAAGTCGTCCTGGTTTTCCCGGTACAGCTGCAGGTTGAAGCGCAGCAGGTTCTCGTGCAGGTGGGCGACGCCGGCCTTTTGGCCGCGCAGCTTGAAGCTGACTTCCGGGCGCGGGAAGGGGCGTTTGAAGAAGGTTTCGGCTTGCTGGTAACAGGTTTCGACGCGTTGCTTGAGCAGCTCGGGCATGGCGGGGTGGGTCTCCTGGCCGGCCATTATGCCGCAACCTGCCCAGGCCTGCCGAGCCATCGGTCTGCCACCGGGGCCGCGTTACGGCCCTTCGCGGGTAAACCCGCTCCTACAGGTTCAACGCCAATCCTGTGGGAGCGGGTTTACCCGCGAAGGGCTGCAAAGCAGCCCCAATCGGTCAGCTAGTTGGTGTAGACAGGCCCCACACCCAACCCCCAGATGATCACCGTGGCCGCCATGATCGCCACCAGCACCACCAACCCCACCGCCAGCACCGAGCTTGAGAACAAGAAGCCCTCATCCGACGGGATGTTCATGAAGGTCGGCAGCCCGACATACAGCAGGTACACCGTGTAGCAGATCGCCGCCGTACCCAGCAGCATGCCCAGCCACAGGTGCGGGTACAGCGCCGCCAGCCCGCCGAGGAACAGCGGCGTGGCGGTGTAGGTGGCAAAGGCGATGCACTGGGCCATGCTCGGGTTGGCATCGTAGGTGCGCGCCATCCAGTGAATGAACGCCCCCATCACCGCCACCCCGGCGAGCATCGCCAGGTAGGACATCACGCTCATCCACAGCGCGCTTTCCATGGTCAGCATCACCGCTGGCCGGTCGCCGATCACCCAGCCCACCTGGGTGGTGCCGATAAACGCCGATACGGCAGGGATCGCCGCCAGGATCAGGGTGTGCGTCAGGTACATGTGGCTGATGCTTTCCTCTTCGCCACGAATCTCCCGCCATTCCTGGTCGGGATGGGTAAACAGCCCCACAACGTGATGGATCATGCCGGTCACTCCTATCGATCGTTGTTGCCTGACACCCCCCATGCGGAGCGCCAACGGCCCGAGGCCAGGGCACCCAGTAAACGGGAATGTGGCCTTATGACGCAGTATAGGAAGCCGTACCCGGCACAAAACGCGCTTTTTAGAGCAAATTGCGCTGTCAGACGGCGGGTTGATTCCCACCCAGTATTTGTCGGAATGCCTACAGCGCGCCGCAGTTTGTGCGTAAAATAGCCGCCTTTTTGTCACACCTCGCGGATTCCAAGCGCTATGGGCACCCTCTCGGTCAACCAGAACAAACTGCAAAAACGCCTGCGTCGTCTCGCCGGCGAAGCCATCACCGACTACAACATGATCGAAGATGGCGACAAGGTCATGGTCTGCCTGTCCGGCGGCAAGGACAGCTACACCATGCTCGACGTTCTGTTGCACCTGCAGAAGGTGGCGCCGATCCAGTTCGAGATCGTTGCGGTGAACATGGACCAGAAGCAGCCGGGCTTCCCCGAGCACGTGCTGCCGGCCTACCTCAAGGAACTCGGCATCGAGTACCACATCGTCGAGAAAGACACCTACTCGGTGGTCAAGGAACTGATCCCCGAGGGCAAGACCACCTGCTCACTGTGTTCGCGCCTGCGCCGCGGCACCCTGTACACCTTCGCCGACGAAATCGGCGCGACCAAGATGGCCCTGGGGCACCACCGCGACGACATCGTCGAGACCTTCTTCCTCAACATGTTCTTCAACGGTGCGCTCAAGGGCATGCCGCCCAAGCTGCGCGCCGACGACGGGCGCAACGTGGTGATCCGCCCGCTGGCCTACTGCAGCGAAAAGGACATTCAAGCCTATTCGGACATGCGCGAGTTCCCGATCATCCCGTGCAACCTGTGCGGCTCGCAGGAGAACCTGCAGCGCCAGGTGGTCAAGGACATGCTGGTGGAGTGGGAGCGCAAGCACCCGGGCCGTACCGAGAGCATCTTCCGCGCCATGCAGAACGTCGCCCCGTCGCAACTGGCTGACCGCAACCTGTTCGATTTCACCAGCCTGAAAATCGACGAAAGTGCCACCCCGCGTTTTCTCGACGTGCTGAACATCTGACCCCATGCGCGACTATCAGTGGCTGCATGAGTACTGCCTGAACCGCTTCGGCTCGGCCCAGGCGCTGGAAGCCTTCCTGCCGCAGCCACGCACGGCTGCGCAGCTGCGCGCCATCAGCGATGACCGCTACCTGTCGACCCTGGCCCTGCGGGTATTCCGCGCCGGGCTCAAGCACAGCCTGGTGGACGCCAAGTGGCCGGCCTTCGAGCAGGTGTTCTTCGGCTTCGACCCGGAAAAGGTGGTGCTGATGGGCGCCGAGCACCTGGAGCGCTTGATGCAGGACGAGCGCATCATCCGTCACCTGGGCAAGCTCAAGAGTGTGCCGCGCAATGCGCAGATGGTGCTGGATGTGGCGAAAGAGCAGGGCAGCTTCGGCGCGTTCATTGCCGACTGGCCCGAGAGCGACATCGTCGGGTTGTGGAAGTACCTGGCCAAGCACGGCAACCAGCTGGGCGGGCTGTCGGCGCCGCGCTTCTTGCGTATGGTCGGCAAGGATACCTTCATCCCCACCGATGACATGGCGGCAGCCTTGATCGCGCAGAAGATCATCGACAAGCCGCCCACCAGCCAGCGCGACCTGGCCCTGGTGCAGCAGGCCTTCAACCAGTGGCACGCCGAAAGCGGCCGGCCGCTGTGCCAGCTGTCGGTAATGCTGGCGCATACCGTCAACCACTGACCTTGCTGCCGGCACATCCTCTGTAGGAGCGGCCTTGTGTCGCGATGGGCTGCGCAGCAGCCCCGGCAATTTTGCATGAGTCCGAGATCTTGGGGCCGCTGCGCGCCCCATCGCGACACAAGGCCGCTCCTACAGGGATCGCAACAGCCGCTTATTCGCCGGCCAGGCGCCGCTCCAGCTGGAACTTCCAGCGCACATACAGCAAGCCGCTGACGAACAACCCCAGGCTCACCAGTACCTCCACCCAGCCGAACACCGCCCGCGCCGGGTCGAACGCGGCCAGCACGCCCTTGATGAAGTAGATGTTCACCACGAAGCAGGTCCAGGCATGCGCCCTGGCACTGCCCAGCAGCATGCCCGGCAGCAGCAACAGCAGTGGCACCAGCTCGACCGCGAGAATCACCTCGACCCGCGCCCCGTGCAAGTTGGCGAACCACAGGTTGTTGACCACCAGCAAGGCGATCAGCCCGAAGAAACAAGCCAGGCTCAGGGCGCGGGTGGTGCGCACCCGTGGCGCCAGCCAGTCGAGCGGCGGCAGTACCTTGGGCTTTTTAGCCACGCTGGCCACCCAGGGCCTTGGCTGTGTTCGCCAGGCGTTGGCCAAGGGCGCGGCACAGGGTGATTTCGTGCTGGTCCAGCTCGCGCTTGCCATCGGCACCGGCGTGGTGGCTGGCGCCATACGGGGTGCCGCCACCGGTGGTTTCGAGCAGCGCCGATTCGCTGTAGGGCAGGCCGGTGACCAGCATGCCGTGGTGCATCAGCGGCAGCAGCATCGACAGCAGGGTGGTTTCCTGGCCGCCGTGCAGGCTGGCGGTGGAGGTGAACACCGCTGCAGGCTTGCCCACCAGCTCGCCACCCAGCCACAGGCTGCTGGTGCCGTCGAGGAAGTACTTCAGTGGTGCGGCCATGTTGCCGAAGCGGGTCGGGCTGCCCAGGGCCAGGCCTGCGCAGTGGCGCAGGTCGTCGAGGGTGGCGTACAGCGCGCCGCTGGCCGGAATGTCCGGGGCCACCGCTTCGCATTCGGTAGAAATTGCCGGCACGGTGCGCAGGCGCGCTTCCAGCCCGGCCATTTCGATGCCGCGGGCAATGTGCCGGGCCATCTCGCTGGTGGAGCCGTGGCGGCTGTAGTACAGCACCAGGATGTAGGGCTCGCTCACGGCAGGATCTCCAGCACTTTTTCCGGTGGGCGGCCGACCACGGCCTTGTCACCGGCCACCAGAATGGGCCGTTCGATCAGTTTCGGGTGCTGCACCATCGCCTCGATCAGTTGGGCGTCGGTCAGCGCCGGGTCGGCCAGGTTCAGCGCCTTGTATTCGTCTTCGCCGCTGCGCAGCAGCTGGCGTGCGCCGATGCCCAGCTTGCCGAGCAGTTGCTCAAGGGTGGCAGCGGTTGGCGGGGTTTCCAGGTAGCGCACCACGTTGGGGGTGAGGCCACGTGCTTCGAGCAGCTCCAGGGCACCGCGGGATTTGGAGCAGCGCGGGTTATGATACAGGGTCAGTTCGGTCATGGCGGGTCGCATCCAGCTGGGTGTGGCGGCTATTCTAACCGCAGCGACCGACTTCAATGTTTGAAAAACTTCGAGAAGGATTGACCCATGGCAAGGCGTTTGGCAGCTGCACTGGCCATCACCGCGGGGCTGCTGCTCGGCGGCTGCGGTGCGGACTACGGCGTGGACCAGCACGGCAACGCGGTGAAGGCCGAGCAGATCGACGGGCACTGGCTGGTGCTCAACTACTGGGCCGAATGGTGTGGCCCGTGCCGCACGGAAATCCCCGAGCTCAATGCGGCGGCCAAGCAGTGGCAGGCGCAAGGCATCAAGGTGGTGGGGGTGAACTACGACGGCCTGCAAGGTGCAGACCTCAAAGCTGCGGTGGACACTTTGGGCATCGACTTCACGGTACTCGCCCAGGACCCGTCCGAGCGCTACAAGCTGCCGCGCAGCGAAGCGTTGCCGGTGACCTACATCATCGATGACAAGGGCAAGGTGCGTGAGCAGTTGCTGGGCGAGCAGACCCTCGAAGGGCTGCAAGCGAAAATCAAGGCGCTCAAGGGCGGCGCCTGATAGTAGCCACACGCTCCCTGTAGGAGCCGGCTTGCCGGCGATAGGGCCCTTGGTGTCAGCACAAGGCCCTGAGCCTGGCGCATTACAGGCCCGGCCTCATCGCCGGCAAGCCGGCTCCCACAAGGGGCCTCAGCCTTCCTCAGGCCAGAACCGCAGCGGCTTGCCTTCGGCCGGCCAGAAGCGGATCTGCTCCACCGGCGACACATCCCAGCGCTGCACGGTCTCCAGCGCCTGCAAGAAGCGTTTTTCCTGCTCCATCAGCGCTGGCGCACACAGCTTGCGGGTTTTGCCGACCTTGCCGAAGCTCAGCTGGTCACCGTCCAGCGTGTACGGCGCAAACCAGTGGTTGCAGCCAGCATTGCCATAGGCGCGGCCATCGTTGGCCAGGGTCAGGGTGAGGTGGCTGTAGTCGATCAGCGGGCGTTCACCGATCCACTCCAGCACATAGCTTTGCTCCTGCTGCAACGGCGAAGGCTGCGAGGCGCAGCCGGCCAGGGTGCAGGCGATCAGCGCGGCAGTCAGTTGCTGTTTCACTCAACCACGCTCCTGGCAGTTCGGGCACAGGTGCGCAGTGCCCTGGCTGGCCCAGCCCAGCTCGGCGATGCGCGCGGTGGCGGCAGGCGCGTGGCCCTTTTTGCCCAGCTTGGCATCGGCGGCGAACTCGAAGTTCAGCACTTCGTCACAGCCGTCGCACTTGACCTGCCACTCGAGGATTTCCAGTTCGTTGAAAACCGGGCCCTGGGCCACGGCAACCCACTGGCCGCGCGGGTTGATCAGGTGGCGCACGGTGTCCACGGTCAGGCGCATCGACAGGCTCTTGCTGCCCTTGAGCGAGACCAGCAGGGCGTCGCCCTTCTGGATCGAGCCGCCATTGCCGGTCACCTGGTAACGGCCCGGCACCAGCGCGCGGCATTCGATCAGGGTGTGTTGCGGGTTGAAAAGGGTGTAGCGGAAATCGTGCTCGACCATGGGTCCTCCAGAAATGCCGCGTATCCTAGCATCAACTTGTGACCAGATTCTGCGCATTGCCTGCCGCCCAGCGGGTGATGTTGCACAGGGTGGTGGAGGCGATGGCATCCAGCGCCTCGCGGGTGAGAAACGCCTGGTGGGCGGTGATGATCACGTTGGGGAAGGTCAGCAGGCGCGCCAGCACATCGTCCTGCAGCGGCAGGTCGGAGCGGTCCTCGAAGAACAGCTGCGCTTCTTCCTCATACACATCCAGCCCCAGGTAGCCTAGCTGGCCGCTTTTCAGGGCATCGATCAGCGCCGGGGTGTCCACCAGCGCGCCGCGGCCGGTGTTGATCAGCATGGCGCCGGGCTGCAGCTGGGCCAGGCTGTTGGCGTTGATCAGGTGCCGGGTGTGCTCGGTCAGCGGGCAGTGCAGGCTGATGATATGGGCCTGGCGCAGCAGTTCGGGCAGCTCCAGGTAGCGCGCGCCCAGGGCGAGCAGCTCGGGGTTGGGGTAGGGGTCGTAGGCCAGCAACTGGCAGCCGAAACCGGCCATGATGCGGGCAAACGCAGCGCCGATCTGCCCGGTGCCGACCACCCCGACGGTCTTGCCGTAGAGGTCGAAGCCGGTCAGCCCGTGCAGGGTGAAATCGCCCTCGCGGGTGCGGTTGTAGGCGCGGTGCAGGCGCCGGTTCAGGGCCAGGATCAGCGCCACGGCATGCTCGGCGACGGCGTGGGGCGAGTAGGCCGGCACCCGCACCACGCTCAGCCCCAGGCGCCGGGCGGTGGCCAGGTCGACATGGTTGTAGCCGGCCGAGCGCAGGGCGATCAGGCGCGTGCCGCCTTCGGCCAGGCGTTGCAATACCTGGGCGTCGAGTTCGTCGTTGATGAACGCGCAAACCACCTCAAAGCCCTGGGCCAGGGCGGCGGTGTCCTGGGTCAGGCGTGCCGGCTGGTAATGCAGGTCGAAATCAAGGCCTGTGGCGGCGCGCTCGAAGCTTTCCTGGTCGTAGTGCTGGCTGCTGAACAAGAGTGTGCGCATGGGGCATTCCTCGAAGGAGCAAAGTTGCTCGGTATCTGAAGGCATGAGCGGTCTTTGTAGGAGCGGCCTTGTGTCGCGAAAGGGCTGCGCAGCAGCCCCAGGATTTCGGCATCAGGCAAAATTGCGGGGGCTGCTTTGCAGCCCTTTCGCGACACAAGGCCGCTCCTACAGGTGATGTGTGTGCCGCCAGCCTGCTCAGGCGCTCAGCCGCGCCTGTTCGGCCAGCCGGGTGATCGCCCGGTCCAGTTCGTCCAGCGCCTGCAGCGCCTGCGGGTTGTCCTGCTTGAGCAGGGTCTCGCTGCGCTGGCAGGCGGCGCGCAGCTGCGGCACGCCGCAGTAGCGCGAAGCGCCGTTGAGCCGGTGCACCCGCTCGATCATCGCCTCGCGGTCCTCGGCCTCGCGGGCCAGGCGGATCGCCTCGCGGTCGCCGTCCAGCGATGCCAGCAGCATGGCCAGCATGTCTGCGGCCAGGTCCGGCTTGCCGGCGGCCAGGCGCAGGCCTTCCTCGGGGTCGAGCACCTTCAGCTCGCTGTCGGGCTGGCGCTCGGCACTGCGCTCCTGCGAGGGCGCGCCCAGGCTCAGGCCGGTCCACTTCATCACCACCTGCGCCAGCTGGCGCTCGCTGATCGGCTTGGTCAGGTAGTCGTCCATGCCGCTGTGCAGCAGGGCGCGTTTTTCGTTGGCCATGGCGTGGGCGGTCAGGGCCACGATCGGCAGCGCCGGGGCGCTGTGGCTGTTCTCCCACTGGCGGATCTGCTCGGTGCAGGCGCGCCCGTCCATGCCGGGCATCTGCACATCCATCAGCACCAGGTCGAACGGCTCGTCCTGCACGGCCTGCACCGCGGCGTAGCCGCTGTCCACCGCCAGCACCTCGGCGCCCATGTCCTCCAGCAGCGTCTGCACCAGCAGCAGGTTGGCCGGATTATCGTCGACGCACAGCACCTTGGGGGCCCGCTCGCCGTTGCCGGTGCGCGGCTCGGCCAGCGGGCGGCGCGGCTGCACCAGCTCCAGCAGCAGCCGGCGCAGCTTGCGCGAGCAGGTGGGCTTGGCCAGCAACTGGCCGTGGGCGTTGGGCAGGAACGGGCTGTACAGCGGCTGTTCGGTGGTGGGGCACAGCACCACGCACTGGCAGCCCAGGCGCTCCAACTGTTGGTGGTACTGGCCCAATTGCTCGGGCGACAGGCTGCCCAGGTGGGTGCCCAGCACGGCGAAATCGAACGGCTGGCCGGCCTGGCTGGCGGCGTTCACCGCCTGCAACAACTGGTCGTAGGAGGAGAACAGGCTCACTGTCAGGCCGCAGTCTTCCAGTTGATGCTCAAGCGCCTGGCGCGCCAGGTCATGGCCATCGACGATGGCCACCCGGCGGCCGAGCAGGGCCTGCAGCGGTTGCTCTTCGGCGTCGTCATGGGCGCGCGGCAGGTTGAGGCTGATCCAGAACTGCGAACCTTCACCCGGGGTGCTGTCGACGCCGATCTCGCCACCCATCTGCTCGATCAGGCGCTTGGAAATCACCAGCCCCAGGCCGGTACCGCCGGGCTGGCGCGACAGCGAGTTGTCAGCCTGGCTGAAGGCCTGGAACAGCGTGCGTACATCCTGCGGCGACAGGCCGATGCCGGTGTCCTGCACGCTGATGCGCAGCTGCGCGCTGTCTTCCTGCTCGTCCTCGAGCATGGCACGCACCACGATGGTGCCCTCGCGGGTGAACTTGATGGCGTTGCTCACCAGGTTGGTAAGGATCTGCTTGAGCCGCAGCGGGTCGCCCACCAGCGACAGCGGGGTGTCGCGGTACACCAGGCTGAGCAGCTCCAGCTGTTTGGCGTGGGCGGCGGGGGCGAGGATGGTCAGGGTGTCCTGGATCAGGTCGCGCAGGTTGAACGGAATGCTGTCGAGCACCAGCTTGCCGGCCTCGATCTTGGAGAAGTCGAGGATCTCGTTGATGATCCCCAGCAGGTTGTCGGCGGACTTTTCGATGGTGCCCAGGTAATCCAGTTGGCGTGGGGTCAGCTCGCTCTTTTGCAACAGGTGGGTGAAGCCGAGGATGCCGTTGAGCGGGGTGCGGATCTCGTGGCTCATGTTGGCGAGGAACTCGGACTTGATGCGGCTGGCCTCCAGGGCCTCCTTGCGCGCCATGTCCAGCTCGATGTTCTGGATCTCGATGGTTTCCAGGTTCTGGCGCACGTCCTCGGTGGCCTGGTCAATGCTGTGCTGCAACTCCTCGTGGGCGTTGTGCAGGGTTTCGGCCATGCGGTTGATGCCGGCCGCCAGCTCGTCCAGTTCGTGGCTGCCCATGGCCGGCAGGCGCTCTTCGAGGTGGCCGTCCTTGAGCTGGTTGACCGCGTGCTTGATGTGGTTGATCGGGTCGTTGATGGTGCGGCTCATGCGCAGTGCCAGCAGCGCGGTGAGGGCCAGGCCGACGAAAATCAGCAGCAGGCTGGTGAACAGGTTGCGGTAGCCGCGCAGCAGGGTGCCGTCGTGGGACAGCTCGATCTCCACCCAACCCAGCAGGCGCTCGGCCTCGGCCGGCACGGCGTCGGTGGCCAGGTCGCGGTGGTGGCCGAACACCGGCATCAGGTAGCGGGTGGCGTCGTTGCCGGTGCGTTGCAGCAGTTGCGTGCCGGTGCCGCCACTGGGCGGCTGGTTGAGCATGCTGGGGCCGGCGTGGGCCAGGCGCGTGCGGTCGGCGGCGAGAAACGCCACGGCGCGTACATCGGACTGTTCCAGCGCCTGCGCGGCAATGCGCTCCAGCTGCGCCGGAGCCTGGCGTGCCATGGCCGGGGCGGCCAGCGGGGCCAGTTGCTCGGCGATCATCTTGCCGCGTTGCAACAGCTGCGTGCGCAGCTCGTTCTGTTGCAGCCAGGTGAAATAGCTACCCAGCACCAGGGCCATCAGGCTGGCGGGCAGCAGGGCCAGCAACAGCACGCGGCTGCGAATTCCCAAACGGTCTAGCACACCTGTCTCCTGTCATGTGCTCAAGGGCGCGCGTTGCGCGTTGGCGAACGTTACTCCAATGCGGGTATTTGTGTCTGTTTTTTACCGCTTGCGGTCAATCCAGCAACGGCTGCGATTCCTGTAGGCGCAATGCACGCTGTGCGGCCAACTCCACCCCCACACCGATCAATCCGACCTTGGTCTGCCCCTCTCCTGGCGCGCGCCGGTCGCCCCCCGGTTGCCTGCAACACCCGCTTACCCAATAATCGCGTAACTGAGAATTGATGACAGTTGCCAATGCATCCCGAAGCCATTCATACCTCCAGCATCCTCGCCATCGAAGACGACCCTGTGCTTGGCGCCTACCTGCACGACGAGCTGCAACGCGGCGGTTTCAACGTCACCTGGTGCCGTAACGGCCTTGAAGGGCTGGAGGCCGCCGGCCGGCAGGTGTTCGACCTGGTGCTGATGGACATCCTGCTGCCTGGCCTCAATGGCCTGGAGGCGTTGGCCAGCCTGCGCCGGCACAGCGCCACGCCGGTGATCCTGATGTCGGCGCTGGGCGCCGAGGCCGACCGCATCACCGGCTTTGAGCGTGGCGCCGACGACTACCTGCCCAAGCCGTTCAGCTTTGCCGAACTGCGCGTGCGCATCGAGGCGATCCTGCGCCGGGTGGCGTTCGAGCGCCGCGCCAAGGCGCCGCTGGAGTTGCCGGCCGGTGCACTGCGCTTTGACGAGCAACTTAGCGACGTGTGCCTGGCCGATGCCTGGGCCGGCCTGACCCCCAGCGAGTACCGCCTGCTCGACACCTTGTGCCGCAGCCAGGACGAGGTGCTGAGCAAGCCGTTCTTGTACCGCCAGGTGCTGCAACGGGCCTATTCGCGGCATGACCGCAGCCTGGACATGCATGTCAGCCAGATCCGCCGCAAGCTCAAGGCCATCGGCTATCACGAGCGCCAGGTGCGCACCGTGTGGGGCAAGGGCTACGTGTTCAGCGCCGGCGAGGCGGACTGAACAGTGCTCGATCGCCATTCGCTGTTCTGGAAACTGGCCATCCTGCTGGTGGGGTTCTGCCTGCTGATGATCGGCCTCAGCTACACCTGGGGCCGGCACATGGAAACCCGCAACGCGTTCCTCGACGAGCCGGCGCGCGAGGTGCTGCGTGGCTACGCGGCCGAGGCCGAGCGGGCCTGGCTTGAGGGCGGGCGCGAAGGCGTGGACCGCTGGCAGGAGCGTTTGCTTGAGCGCGAGCCGGGCTGGGCCGGGGTGCTCGACGGTGACCTGCAACCTTTGGGCAGCCTGGCCCTGAGCGGCGAGCAGATCCAGCACCTGACGCGCCTGCGCGGGGTCGACTGGCCGATGAGCCGGCGGATTGTCGGGCAGCCCTGGTTGCGCCTGCCGTTCCCCACTGTGCCCGAGCAGGGCATGTTGGTCATGGAGTTGCCCAAACGCTTCAACCCAGGCCACTACCGCCTGCTCTGGCAGGTGGTCACCAACGGCATCATCCCGGGCTTGTTCACCTTGCTGTTGTGCGTGGGGCTGTACCGCATGCTGATCGTGCCGCTGAACCAGTTGCGCGAGCAGGCCAATGCCTGGCGTGCCGACCAGCTGACGGCGCGTCTGGATGCGCGCACCACCCAGCGCCAGGATGAACTGGGCGAGCTGGCCCGGGCTTTCGACCAGATGGCCGAGCGCCTGCAGGGTACGGTGGCGTTGCAGCAGCAGTTGCTGCGCGACCTGTCCCACGAGATGCGTACCCCGCTCAGCCGCCTGCGGGTGGCCTGCGATGGCGAGACCGACCTGCACCGCCTGCGCGAGCGCCTGCACCGTGAGGTGGATGGCATGCAGCAGCTGGTCGAGAACACCCTGCAACTGGCCTGGCAGGACGCCGAGCGCGGGGTGCTCGAGCTTGAGCCGATCCAGTTGCCGGCGTTGTGGGATGTGCTCAGCGAGAACGCCTGCTATGAAAGCGGTTGGGCGCCGGAGCGCCTGCGTTGCGAGCTGCCGGCGGGCTGCTGGGTGCAGGGTAATCTCAACCATCTGGCCCAGGCTTTGGAGAACCTGCTGCGCAATGCCGTTCGCCATTCGCCGGTGGATGGCTCTGTGCGTTTGGGTGGGCGGCGCGAGGGGGGGTATTGGCTGCTCGAGTTGGAGGACGAGGGCGGTGGGGTGGCCGAGGGGGAGCTTGAGCGTATTTTTGCGCCGTTTACCCGGCTTGACGGGGCGCGGCCCGGGGATGGCGGGTTTGGGCTGGGGTTGAGTATTGCCCGCAGTGCCATTGAGCGGCAGGGGGGGATGCTCTGGGCGGTCAATGGGGGGCGGGGGTTACGGTTGTGTATGCGGTTGCCGGTTGGGGTTTCGGTTGCGGTGGTTTAGTTGTCTGTGGGCGTGGGCTTGCCGGCGATGGTTTTTGTGCAGGTTTATGTTGTTGATCTGTTGATCTGTTGATCTGTTGATCTGTTGATCTGTTGATCTGTTTGAAGTTTTTTTAATTGGTCTTGGAAGTTGTAGGCGCATTCATTATTTATAGTGACGCTTTTTCACCTTTGCGCCCTTACGATCATCCCTTTCAAGGTGTCCGCGTCAGGGCTGACAAGTGTTCGCCGAAGGTTTTGCAGCGCCTATCAGATCGAGCGCCGCCCGCGCGGCGCATCGCGACACAAGGCCGCTCCTACATCTGTTT
>NZ_JBJDNC010000043.1:0-49164 GCF_044900265.1 Pseudomonas sp. NPDC089406
ACCGGCATGGATGCCGGTCGAGCGCCGATCGGGCCAGGGACGGCCCGTCGGCGCGTACCCCCGGAGCAAGCCCGGAGTGAGGGAACCCCGGAGCGAAGCGCAGGGGCCGGATGAATGGAGCGAGGATTTTTTGCTTACTTTTTGATCCCTCAAAAAGTGAGCCGCCGTAAGGGCGGAAAGGTGAATAAGCGTCACTACAAATAATGAATGCGCATACAACTTTCAAAACCAACCAAACCAATTAAACCAAATCAAAAAACGATAACGCGCCATCACAACATACCCCCCGCCAGCAAGCACCGACAGGTAAATACGCACCCCACCCGCTAAGCAGGTAGAATGCCCACCCCGTACACCGCCCCCACCCGGAGCCCACCCCGAGATGTTCATCCTCCGCCGCCTGGACGGCGTTCCGCCAGAATCCTTCCAGAGCCAGATTCGTCAGCTGGTGATCGACCATGTCGGCCAACTCAGCAGCGTCGCCATCACCCAGGACAACCCGCTCTACCCGCTGTACCAGTACGGCGTGGGGCTTGAGGTACACCAATATCTGATGGCCCTGGACGGTACCCGCGGCCTGGCCGTGCAGGTGACGCTCGCACTGGACGCCGAGGCCCCGGACCAACTGCTGGGCTTCGCCCTGGCGCTGCCGGCACAGGACGACCCCCAGGCATGCGCCCTCGCCTACCTCGCCGTCAGCCCCAGCCATCGCCGCCAAGGCATCGCCCAGGGCCTGCTGGATGACCTGCGCGCACGCTTTGCCTGCGTCGAACTGAGCACCTTCGCCAACCAGGTGCCCTGGTTCGAGGCCATGGGCCTGCAGGTGGTGGCCAGCGCCGGGCCACAAGTGCTGATGAGCAGTACCGGGCGCGCCAGCGGTGCGCTGATCGGGCGGCTGGACATTGCCCCGATCTACCAGACCGTCGAAGTGATGCAGATCCACGCCTACCTGCTCAAACAGCATGGCGATGAGGCAATGATGGAAGCCGAGCAATTGCGCGACGAACGGCTGGACGGGCTGGCGCTGGAGGCCAAGGACTGCGTCAGGCAGCGATTGATGCGCCATTGAATCAGCGCGCGGGCAAACCCGCTGCTATCACCAAACCTGCAAACCTGCGCGCCACCTGTAGGAGCCGGCTTGCCGGCGATGAGGCCGCCACAGCCAGCACAAGGCAGCAGCAGCCACAGCTCAACCAGCCTTGAAGCCCCCGACCACCCGACATCAGGCATAATGGCGCCCTTTTTCACCCCGCAGCACAGGTACCTCCCCCATGAAAGCCCAAGCCCGCCACATCCTGGTCAAGACCGCTGAAGAAGCCGAAAAGCTCAAGCAGCGCATCGCCAATGGCGAAGCCTTCGACGTGCTGGCCAAAAAGTTCTCCACCTGCCCGTCGGGCAAGCGCGGCGGCGACCTGGGCGAAGTGCGCCCCGGCCAGATGGTCGGCGCCATCGACCAGGTGATCTTCAAAAAGCCCCTGCGCGTGGTACACGGGCCGATCAAGAGCAAGTTCGGCTACCACCTGGTGCAAACCTTCTACCGCGATTGACCGGCGTGGCGCTTTGCCACCCATCATTTTTGCCAGTTGCGCCCTGTGTGGCGGCCTCTATACAACCGGAGTAACCCTGCACAGCGCGCCAGTCGTGCGGGCCCCTCTGGCAAGTGGAGGCCCCGGCCATGGTCGCGCGCATGCTGCTCCCGCTGGTCACGCTATACCTCTCAACCACCCCCACCGCCCATGCCGCCTGCAGCTTCATCACCAGCGCCGGTGACGACAGCTACGTTTGCGACAGCGCCAGTGCCGCATCCCTGACCGATACCAGCGGCAACAACAGCCTGACCTTCCCCGCCGGTGGCAGCGGCAGCATCACCGGCAACCTGACCTTCGGCGCCGGCCGCGACCGCATCGACATGGCCTCCGGCAGTATCGGCGGCAGCGTCAACCAGGGGGATGGCGTAGACGCCTTCAACATGAGCGGCGGGGTCATCGAAGGCAGCCTCAACCAGGGCGATGGCCTGGACACCTTTCATATGACCGGCGGCTGGATCAAGGGCACCTTCGACAGCGGCGACTTCGCCGAAATGGACGGCGGGCGTATCGGCAACGTCAACATGCGCCTGGACAAGAACACCTTCATCATGCGCGGCGGCAGCATCGACCAGAACATCATCACCGGCTTCGACACCGACCTTGTGGAGCTCTTCGCCGGCACCGTGGGCGGCAACATCAGCGTCAGCGGCGGCGACGACCGGGTGCTGATACATGGCGGCCAACTCGGCGGCAACGTGCTGATGAGTACCGGCAACGACCAGTTCACCTGGAACGGCGGGCACATTGCCGGGCAAGTGCAGATGGACTCTGGTGACGATGTCGCCCTGCTGCAGGGGCTTACGCCCGAGCTGTTGAACATCGTCGTGGACGGCGGCGCAGGCAACGACAGCCTGGCGTTGATCGGCAGCCATGCCGTTGGCGGCACGCACTACACCAACTGGGAGCAGGTCACCCTGGGCGGTGGCAGCCGCCTCGACCTCGATGACACCCTGCATCTGGGCGACAACGACACAGGTACCGGTACCTTGCGCATCGACGCCGGCAGCACCCTCGCTTCGCGCCAGGGCACGGTAATGGCCTTCGGCGCGGGGCAACGGGCAACCTTGCTCAATGCCGGGACTGTGGACCTTGCAACCGGCAACGATGCCCAGGGCCGCCTGACCGTGGCCGGTGACTACCAGAGTGCCAACGGCCTGCTACGCCTGAACAGCGTGCTGGCAGGTGACGGGGCGCCGGCAGATCGCCTGGTGATCGACCAGGGCAGCGCCAGTGGCAGTACCCGGGTACAGGTGGCCAACCTGGGCGGGGCCGGCGCCGCCACCCTGCAGGACGGCATCATGGTGGTCGAGACCCGGAACGGGGCAAACACTGCCGAGGGGGCATTCAGCCTGGCCGCACCGGTCTCTGCCGGGGCCTACGACTACCAGTTGTTCAAAGGCGGCGTCAGCGCCGGCAGTGCGCAGAACTGGTACCTGCGCTCGGTGCTGCTGGTGTTCGAGCCCGGCGCCGGGCCCACGGCAGCGCCGGTTGCCAGCATCCCGCTGTACCGCCCGGAAGTGCCGGTGTATGCAGCCGCCCCGCGCGGCGCGGCGGTCATCGCCCGCCAGGCCCTGGGCACCTTCCACCAGCGCCAGGGCGACCAACGTGCCCTGGCCGGCAGCGCCGCCTGGGGCCAGGCCTATGGCGGCAACCTGCGCCAAAGCTGGAGCGGCACCGTCGACCCGAGCCTGGATGGCGACGTCTACGGCTTTCGCGTTGGCCACGACCTGTACGCCAAGGTGACCGAGAATGGCGTGCGCCAACAGGCCGGCCTGTACCTCGGGCACAGCCGCCTGGACGCCCAGGTGAAAGGCTTTGCCCTTGCGGTCGCGGACAACCCGGTGGGCGACCTTGAACTGGCCAGCGACAGCCTGGGGGCTTACTGGACACGGGTTGGTGCACAGGGTGGCTATGTGGATGCGGTGCTGCAGTACAGCAGGCTCGAAGGCCGCGCCCGCTCCGACCGCGGCGGCAAGCTCGACGTCGAGGGCCAGGCCTGGAGCGTCTCGCTCGAAACCGGGCTGCCACTGGCACTGTCACCACGCTGGTCGCTCGAACCCCAGGCGCAAGTGATCGCACAGAAGGTCAACCTGGACAGTGCCCATGACGCGGTCTCGCGCATCGAGCATGACGCTCAGGTCGAGCTGACCGCGCGCCTGGGCCTGCGCCTGGTCGGTTCATTCGCCGGAGCCGCGCAACGCCTCCTGCAACCCTATGCGCAAGTGAACCTGTGGCATGGCGATGGCGGCCGCGACAGCTTGGTGTTCGATGACGCGGACCGGATCAACACCGACTACCGCTACACCTCGCTGCAGCTGGAGAGCGGCGTGCTGTGGCAAGCCAGCGAAGCCTTGACCCTGCACGGCGGCGTGCAATACAGCAGCAACCTCGACAGCCGCCAGCAACGCGCCAGCGGTGTGAACCTGGGACTACGCTGGCAGTTCTAGCGCCGCGCTGCCAGCAACCCAACTCCTGCACAGCCGAGCAACGACGCGCTGACCCGGTTGAACACCCGGCGCGGCCCGGGCCGTTCGAACCAGCGCTGCAGGTAGGCGCCGAGCCCGGCATAGATGGCAATGGCCGCCCATTCCAGCAACAGGAACAGCACACCCAGTTGCAGGAACTGCTCACCCACCGGGGTGCTGCCGCCCACGCTGACGAACTGCGGCAGGAAGGCGGTGAAGATCAAGATAGCCTTGGGGTTGCCTGCCGCCACCCAGAACTCCTGGCGCGCCAGCTTCCAGGTGCCACACGGCTGCTCGCCCGCCACCTGCGCTTCGCCCACCGGCGCCCGCCACAGCTGCCAGGCAATGTAGAACAGGTAACCCGCCCCCAGCACCTTGACCGCCAGGAACAGGTATTCGCTGGTGTGCAGCACCACCGCCAGGCCCATCGCCGCCAGGGCGATCATGCCGCTGAAGGCCAGCAGCCGACCGCCGCCCGCCACACAGGCGGTGCGCAGGCCATAGCGGCTGGCATTGTGCAGGGACAACAGGTTGTTCGGCCCCGGGGCCATGTTCAGGGCGAAGCAGGCGGGGATAAACAGCAGCAGGCTCGACAGGTCCATTATTCTTCTCCTTCACAGGCCGGGCAGCGTCGCGCCCGGCCGGGCCTTGCGTCAAGCACAGTGGCGCGGCAATTGGCCAGAACAGTAGACTGCCCGCTGCCACTGCACTTCAGGCCATTCGCCATGCCCACTGCCCGCCGCGAAATCTGGCACGACCCGGCCCTGCCCCACGTGGAAAGCCGGCGCGCCTGCCACAGCCGTGCCTGCTACAAGGCCCACAGCCACCCGACCTTCTCCATCGGCGCGGTGGACGCCGGGTTCAGCCGCTTTACCGGGGCCGGCATGGGTGAAACCCGCCTGACCCCGGGCACCCTGGTGCTGGTGCCGGCGCAGCGGGTGCATGCCTGCAACCCCGAGCCCGGGCAGGCCTGGAGCTACCAGATGCTGCACCTGGACGCCGAATGGCTGCAGCGCCTGCGCCTGGAGTCGGGCCTCGAAGCCGCGGCACCTGGCGCGCCGGCCCGGGTCAGCCGCTCGCCGCGCTTGTACCGGCAGTTCTGCGCGCTGAACGCGCTGCTGTTTTCGTCCGCCGCGCCACTGGAGAAAGACGCCGCGCTGGTGGCGTTCATCGGCGAGCATGATTTCTCCGCGCATCAGTGCCTGGCCGAAGCACCGGCCCTGGCGCCCTCGATGCTGGCCGAACTGCTGGAGCGCCTGCAGCACCAGGACCTGGCCGCAGTCACGCTGGACGGGCTGGCAGCGCAGGCCGGGCTTGGCCGTTATGCGCTGATCCGCGCCTTCGCCAGTGCCACCGGCATGACGCCCCACGCCTATTTGCTCAATGCACGGGTGAACCAGGCGCGCGAACTGCTGCGCCAGGGAGTGCAGCTTGCGGATGTAGCCTATCGCCTGGGCTTTGCCGACCAGGCGCATTTTCAGCGGGTGTTCAAGGCGCATGCCGGGGTGACCCCCGGGGTTTACCGCCAGCGCCCCAACCTCAAAGCAACGAGTTGACCCGCCCCCTGTAGGAGCGGGCTTGACCCGCGAACACCGGCGCAGCCGGTGCCATGCACCGCGTCGCCTGCTTCGCGGCTAAAGCCGCTCCCACAGGTACGGCGCCTGATTCGCGCCTAGTGCGATCCTGTGGGAGCGGGTTTACCCGCGAAGATGACGACGCGGTGCCCAGCTTTAGAGATTGAGCAAGACAGTTGCTCCCACAGGAATTGCATAAGCTTCAGGCCAGTGTCGGCTCCTACAGGGATCGCACCAGCTTTTAGAAGCTGAGCAAGACAGTTGCTTCCACAGGTACGGCGTTTGCTTCGGCCTGCGCCGTACCTGTAGGAGCCGGCTTGCCGGCGATGAGGCCGGCACAGGCTGCTACTGGGCAGCAGCCCCTTCCAGCGCCGCCTTCAGCTCTGGCGCATCGGCAAATTCGCGCAGCGTTACCAGCACACCGTGGTCCAGCACCAGCCACAGCACCTGGCCTTCGGCCCCGGCATAACGGCTGGCCACCCGCCCTTCGCGGTCCAGCAGCACCCGGTAGCTGTAGTCACGCATCGCCGGGATGGCGAACAGTTTGCTGATCAGCGCTGGCATGCGCTGGATATCCGCCACGAACACCGCGCCCCGCGCCTCCAGATACCCCTTGGGCTGCCCGGCCAGGGCCGCCTTGACCAGCTTGGCGCCGTCCATGTCGCGGGCCACCAGCAAGAGGCGGGTGTCGCTGCCCAGGCTGTAGGGCTGGTCGTGCTGGTCGAGCAAGGTCCAGGGCGCCAGGCGCTCGCCCGGCTCCACGGCATGGGCCAGCACCGGCAGCAGGCTGAACAGCAGTACGGCGAGGTATTTCATGGCAAAGGCTCCAGGCAGCAAAAGGCCGCCAGCATAGCCCAATGCCACCCGGTGTTGTCTTTCCCGGCGCCGCCTTGCACACTCATCGCGCCAGCCAGGAAGCGGAGTCCGCAGTGCCCACACCACGCCAGTTCAGCAAGAAGACCAGCACCAGCAACATGCTGCGCCTGAAAAGCAACGACGGCAGCGCCCAGCGCCCGTACCGGGTCGACTTCGTGCTGCTGGAGCATTTCTCCATGGCCAGCTTCACCGTGGCCATGGACGTGCTGGTCACCGCCAACCTGCTGCGCGCCGACAGCTTCGCCTTCACCCCGCTGTCGCTGGGTGGCGACCGGGTGCTCAGCGACCTGGGCCTGGAACTGGTGGCCACGCCCCTCGACCCGCACACCCTGCACGACCTCGACCTGCTGGTGATTTGCGGCGGCCTGCGCACCGCGCTCAAGTACCCTGGCCTGGACCGCCTGCTGGCCGACTGCGCCAGCCACGGCATGACCCTGGGCGGGCTGTGGAACGGCGCCTGGTTCCTCGGCCGCGCCGGGGTGCTCGATGACTACGGCTGCAGCGTGCACCCCGAGCAGCGCGCAAGCCTGGCCGAAACCAGCCCGCAAACGCGCATCACCCCGGCCAGCTTCACCCTCGACCGCGACCGCCTCACCGCCGCCAGCCCCAATGGCGCCATGGAACTGATGCTCGGCCTGGTGCGCCGCCTGCACGGCGATGGCCTGGCCGAAGGGGTCGAGGAGATCCTGTCGTTCTCTGGCGCACGTTATCGCCAGGTCGGGCCGGGGGCGAAAAAGTCCATGAGCCTGCACCTGCGCACCATCGTCGAGCTGATGGAAAACAACCTCGAAGAAACCCTCAGCCTCGACCAGTTGGCCTCTTATTCCGGCCGCTCGCGGCGCCAGATCGACCGCCTGTTCCAGGCCCAGCTGGGCACCTCGCCGCGGCGCTACTACATGGAGCTGCGCATCACCAAGAGCCGGCGCCTGCTGCAGTATTCGGACCTGTCGGTGATGGAAGTGGCGGTGGCCTGCGGCTTCGTTTCGGTGTCGCACTTCAGCAAGTGCTACGCCGCCTACTTCGGCTACCCGCCATCGCGCGAGCAGCGCCTGGGCGAGTAAGGGCTCAGCGCAGTTGCCCCAGCGCCAGCAGCACCGCCACGCCGATCATCACCAGCCCCGACACCCGCCCGACCACCCGCGCCGCCGCCGGCCGGGTGCTCAACACCGCCTTGGCGCCATACCCCACCATCAGGTAGATCACCAGTGAGCTGCCCAGGTGCACCAGCCCCAGCAGCAAAATTTGCAACCCCACCGGCCACGCCGATTGCGGGTCGGTGAACTGCGGCAGCAAGGCCAGGAACAGCAGAAACACCTTGGGGTTCAAGCCGCTGACGCAAAAGCCCTTGAGCGCCCAGCGCGAGCCGCTCGCTTGCTGCTCCTCGCCGCCCTCGGGCAGCGCCGGGCTGAGCACCAGGTTGGCGCCCAGCCACAGCAGGTAGGTGCAGCCGGCGAAGGTCAGCAGGGTCAGTGCCAGCGGGTGGCCGGCCAGCAGGCTGCCCACCCCGGCAGCCACCACCAGGGTCGCCGCAAAATGCCCCGAGAGCATGCCGGCCACCGCCGGCACCACCCAGCGCCCGCGCATGCCGGCCGAGATGGCGTAGGCCCAGTCGGCGCCGGGGGTGATCACGAACAGGAACGACACGGCCCAGAACGCCGCCAGAACACTCATGGCCATTTGAATTTTTCCTTTCACGGTGGTTTGTGTGAAAGAAAGATTACGGATATCGCCCAGGGATTTTCTTTCGTATATTTCCAGCTGAATCCCGATTACTGGAAGAATCTCCCTCAATGGACCGCACAGACCGCAAGATACTTGCCGAGCTGCAAAAGGATGGCCGGCTGTCCGTGACCGAGCTGGCCGAACGCGTGGGGCTGAGCCTGTCACCCTGCCACCGCCGGCTCAAGGCGCTGGAGGAGTCTGGCGCGATCCTCGGCTACCACGCCCGCTTGGCCCCCGCTGCCCTGGGGCTGAACTTCGCCGCCCTGGTGTTCGTCACCCTGCGCGAGGTGACCCGCCAGCCGGTGGCGGACTTCGAAGCGGCGGTGGCGCAGATTGCGCAGATTGTCGAGGCCCAGCGCCTGTTCGGCGACCCGGACTACCTGCTGCATGTGGTGGCCAAGGATTTGCCGGCGTTCCAGAAGCTGTATGACGAACAGCTGACCAGCATTCCCAATGTGAAACGGCTGAGTTCGACGCTGGTGATGAAAGACGTGATTCAGGACCGGTTGTTGCCGATGTAGGAGAGCACCCGGCCCTTCGGGCTGCGCTGTCGCGCAAGGAACTGCGGCCGCAAGCGCGCCCCGGCACCTGTGGGAGCAACTGTCTTGCTCAATTTCTATAATCTGGCGCGACCTGTGTGGGGGCGGGCTTGCCGGAGTGCCGGGCCACCGCGAACACCGGCGAAGCCGGTGCCAGGCACCGCGTCGGCTGCTTCGCGGGTGAACCCGCTCCCACAGGATTGCGTGCAGCCTGGGTCCAGCGCTGTACCTGTGGGAGCGGCTTTAGCCGCGAAGCAGGCACCGCGCTAGATGGCACCGGCTTCGCCGGTGTTCGCGGCTGAAGCCGCTCCCACAGAATCTTCGTCAAATCAACGAGTTGTGATTTATTCCACAGGAGCGTGCGATGCTCTGACTGCGCGCCAACACTGTGCACCATGCACCATCACCGACCACCCGCAACACTGCCGGCACCTGCAAACCCAAGCCACACGCAGCCGCCAGCCAGCTGGCACCCTCCTTGCTACCACTCATCCCTTAAGCTTTTGCCAGCCTTAGCTTTTTTAAGGTTCATGAGCACAAATTTACTAATTTCCCGTTCCCTGCCCGGCCCCCATCATCGCTCCAACAAGAACGCGTCGCCCCTTGCCGGCACGCCCCCGGGCAGCTGCGGTTGCCCCTCCTTGCCTTGGAGTCAGTCATGACCAGTGCAGCCAATTCGGCACCCCTCATCGAGAAACACACGATCGGCTACGTGCCGCCGCAAGACCGCCATGGAAAGGTAAGGGATCTGTTCACACTGTGGTTCGGCGGCAACATCGCGCCGCTGCCCATCGTCACCGGCGCGCTCGGCGTGCAGCTGTTCCACCTGAACCTGGTCTGGGGCATCGTCGCCATTCTGGTCGGCCACCTGCTCGGCGGCGTGCTGATGGCGCTGCACTCGGCCCAGGGCCCGCAAATGGGCATCCCGCAGATGATCCAGAGCCGCGCCCAGTTCGGCTCGCTCGGTGCGTTGCTGGTGGTGGTGATCGCCGGCGTGATGTACATCGGCTTCTTCGCCTCCAACATCGTGCTGGCCGGCAAGTCGCTGCACGGGGTGGTCGACAGCGTGCCGGTGCCGGTGGGCATCGTCATCGGTGCGCTGGGCTCGGGCATCATCGGCATCATCGGCTACCGCTTCATCCACGTGCTCAACCGCATCGGCACCTGGGTGCTGGGTATCGGCATCGTGGTCGGCTTTGGCTACATCTTCAGCCATGTGCAAAGCGACGACTTCCTCACCCGCGGCGGCTTCAACCTGGCCGGCTGGCTGGCCACCGTGTCGCTGGCGGCGCTGCGGCAGATCGCCTTCGCCCCCTACGTGTCGGACTACTCGCGCTACCTGCCGGCCGACGTCAAGGTCAGCTCGACCTTCTGGACCACCTACCTGGGCTCGGCCCTGGGTTCGAGCCTGTCATTCATCTTCGGCGCGGTGGCGGTGCTGGCCATCCCGGCAGGCATGGACACCATGGATGCGGTGAAGCTCGCCACCGGTACCCTCGGCCCGCTGATGCTGGTGCTGTTCCTGCTCAGCGTGATCAGCCACAACGCCCTCAACCTGTATGGCGCGGTGCTGTCGATCATCACCCTGATCCAGACCTTCGCCTACCGCTGGATCCCCACCGCGCGCAGCCGCGCCGTGCTGTCGCTGGTGGTGCTGGCGGCTTGCTGCGTGGTGGCGGTGTTCGCCTCGGCAGACTTCATCGGCCACTTCGTCGACATGGTGCTGGTGCTGCTAGTGGTGCTGGTGCCGTGGACCGCGATCAACCTGATCGACTTCTATGCCATTCACAAGGGCGACTACGACATCCAGTCGATCTTCAAGGTCGATGGCGGCATCTACGGGCGCTACAACCCGCAGGCGCTGCTGGCCTATGCAGTGGGCATCGTGGTGCAGGTGCCGTTCATGAACACCCCGCTGTACGTGGGCCCGGTGTCCGAGTACATCAACGGTGCGGACCTTTCGTGGCTGGTGGGCCTGGCGGTGACCTCGCCGCTGTACTGGTGGCTGGCCAGCCGTGACAGCGCCTACCGCCGCCGGCAGACCAGCGCCAAGCTGGCTGCGGCGGCCTGACCGGCCCAATCGCCGGCAAGCCGGCTCCTACAGGTACGGCACTGGCCTAAAGCTTGTGCAACTCCTGTAGGAGCGGCTTTAGCCGCGAAGCAAGCGCCGCGGTACATGGCACCGGCTTCGCCGGTGTTCGCGGCTGAAGCCGCTCCCACAGAGACCGCGTAACCTTCAGGCCTGCGCTGAACCTGTAGGAGCCGGCTTGCCGGCGATAGCGCCCGCAAGCGTTATAAAGCCACCAACCGCTCACGCAAGAACTCCACGAACACCTGCACCGGCCGGGCCACCTGGCGGTGCTGCGGATACACCGCCGACAGCTGCAGCGCAGGCGGTGCCCACCCCTCCAGCACCTGCACCAGCCGCCCCTCGGCCAGCGCCTGGCCGACGATGAAGGTCGGCAGGTAGGTCACCCCCATCCCCGCCACCGCCGCATCGCGCAGCATCTCGCCGTTGTTGGCACGCATGCGCCCGCTCACGGCAATGCTGCGCGCCTTGCCCTCGGCGCTGAACTGCCACTGCACCTGGCGCGCATGCCCGTAAGGCAGGCAATCGTGCCCGGCCAGCTGCTCCGGCGCCTCGGGCGTGCCCCGGGCCGTCAGGTAAGCCGGGCTTGCGCAGTACACCCGCTCCACCGCGGCGATACGCCGGGCGATCAGGCTGGAGTCTTCCAGGGTACCGATGCGCAGCGCCAGGTCGTAACCCTCGCCGATCAGGTCGACCGCGCGGTCGCTCAGGTCCACCTCCACATCCACGCCGGGGTGCACGCGCAAGAACTCGGTGAGCAGGCAGCCCAGGTGAGCAATGGCGAATGACAGCGGCGCGCTCAGGCGCAAGGTGCCGCGCAATTGCTGCGTCTGCCCGCTGATGTCCTGCTCCAGCAACTGCACCTCGTCCAGCAGGCGCAGGGCGTTCTGGTAGTAGCGCTCACCCAGCGGGGTGGCGTCCAGGCGCCGGGTCGAGCGGTTGAGCAGGCGCACGCCAAGGCGCTCTTCCAGCTGCATCAGCCGGCGGCTGACAAACTGTTTAGACAGCCCCAGGCGCTCGGCCGCAGCGGTGAAGCTGCCGGCCTCCATCACCTGGGCAAAAATTCGCATGTCTTCGTAGGGGTTCATTGTCACGCTCTGATTGACAGTCAAACGCTTTATAGCCGCTTTTTCCGCACATGGCATCTGCTTAATCTACACACAAGTCGCAGCGATGGCCCCAAAGCCAGGCAAGACGCCCACTACCCACACTTAAATTGAAAAGGATTCGCCATGAACATTGTCCGCAAAACCCTCGCCACCAGCCTTCTCGCCCTTTCGGTCAGCAGCGCCTTCGCCGCCGGCAACACCGGTGTGGAACAACACACCCAGGCCTTCCTCGACGCCCTCGCCCAGGGTGGCGGCAAGCCCCTCGAGCAGCTCAGCCCGAAAGACGCCCGTGCGGTGCTGACCGGCGCCCAGGCTTCGGTGAAGGTCGACCTGTCGGGTATCGAGGTGAGCGAGCGCAGCATCCAGGCCGACGGCCAGCCGCTGAAGCTGACCATCGTGCGCCCGGCCAAGGTCAAGGGTGATTTGCCAGTGTTCATGTTCTTCCACGGCGGCGGCTGGGTACTGGGCGACTACCCCACCCACCAGCGCCTGATCCGCGACCTGGTGGTCGGCTCTGGCGCAGTGGCGGTGTATGTCGATTACACCCCGTCCCCCGAAGCCCACTACCCCACCGCCATCAACCAGGCTTACGCCGCCACCCGTTGGGTTGCCGAGCACGGCAAGCAGATCGGCGTGGACAGCAGCCGTCTGGCGGTGGCCGGCAACAGCGTCGGCGGCAACATGGCGGCGGTGGTAGCGCTGAAGGCGAAAGAAGCCGGCACGCCAAAACTGCGCTTCCAGCTGCTGCTGTGGCCGGTGACCGATGCCAGCTTCGAGACTGCTTCGTACAAACAGTTCGCCGAGGGCCACTTCCTGACCACCGGCATGATGAAATGGTTCTGGGACAGCTACACCACCGACGCCGGCCAGCGAGCGCAGATCTACGCCTCGCCGCTGCGCGCCACCCCTGAACAGCTCAAGGGCCTGCCGCCTGCGCTGGTGCAGACCGCCGAGTTCGATGTGCTGCGCGACGAAGGCGAAGCCTATGCCCGCCACCTCAATGCAGCAGGCGTGACGGTGACTGCAGTGCGCTACAACGGCATGATCCACGACTACGGGCTGCTCAACCCGCTGAACCAGGTGCCAGCCGTGCAAGCCGCCATGCGCCAGGCGGCTGGGGAATTGAAGGTGCACCTGCAGTAACCGCGTGATACCGCCACAAGGCCGCTCCTGCCAAGGAGCGGCCTTGTGGCGTGCCCGCTACTTAGGGTTTGTACGAAAAGTCGCCGAGCGGCGATCAGGCAAGGCGAAAACAGGCGAGGAAGCGGAGTTTACGGGTTGTAAATGAGCATTCCGAGCCTGTTTTCAACGCAGCATGATCGTCGCGCAGGCACTTTTCGTACAAAGCCTAAATCGCCTGCTCGCCCAACAGCTCTGTCAGCACATCGGCCAGCGCCTTGACCATCACATCGGCCGTCGGCCGGCAGACAATGACGATCTCGTAGCTGTCCACCTCCGGCAGCCCCTCAGCAGCGCCCAGCACCCGGTGTTCGGCGGTTGCCGCCCGCGGTGGCAGCAGGCTGATGCCCATGCCGTCGGCCACTGCGGCCTGGATGCCGCTCAGGCTCGAGCTGGTGAAGCTGATGCGCCAGCGCCGGCCCATGCCTTCGATGGCGTTGATCATGTCGTCGCGGTACAGGCCGCGCGGGGGGAAGGTCACCAACGGGATCGGGTCCAGCTCGAAGGATGGCATGCGCGCACTGTCGATCCACTGCAAACGCTCGGGCCAGCAGGCCACGCCTTCGCGGCTGTTGCGCCGCTGCTTGAGCAACACCAGGTCGAGCTCGCCGTTGTCGTAGGCCTGGCTGAGGTCGCGGCACAGGCCGCTGGTGACTTCCAGCTTGACCTGCGGGTGGCAGCGGCTGAAGGCCGACAGCGCATTGGTGGTGCGCCCGCCGACGAAGTCCTCGGGCACGCCCAGGCGCACGGTCACCCCGACCATGGCACCGGCCAGGGCTTCGAGCATCTGGTCGTTCAGCGCCAGCATGTGGCGGGCGTAGCCGAGCAGGGTCTGGCCGGCGTCGGTGGGCAGCACGTCGCGGTTGCCGCGCACCAGCAGGCGGTGGCCGACCATCTCTTCGAGGCGGCGCACCTTCTGGCTGATGGTCGACTGGGTGGAATGCAGGCGCGCGGCGGCGGTGGTGAAGCTGCCGCAATCGGCCACCACCACGATGGCGCGCAGCAGGTCGAGGTCGAACAGGGCTCTATTCGATTTAACGCTGATGGACATCTTGAAATTCAACTTCTGAATGGCAGGCCTGACTTCTATCACGGCCCCCTGCCCCGGGCAACCATTCACAAATCGACTCAAAGTCATGCGGATACTTCACTTCCGCTGCCGCTAACGCTTGCCTAGGATGGCCCCTCGCCCCCCAGGAATCGCCACCATGCGCACGATGATCGTCGCCCTCCTGCTGGCCCTGCTCAGCCTGCCCACCCTTGCCAAGGAGCGCCCCATGGACACCCGCCTGCTCGAAGCCGCCCAGCGCGGCGATGCCCAAGCCATTGGTGAACTGCTTGCCCAGGGCGCCCCGGTCGATGCCCGCAACGGCCAGGGCCAAACCGCACTGCTGGTGGCCACCCATGCCAACCAGGTGGCGGCGGCCGAGGCGCTGATCGCGGCCGGGGCCGACGTCAATGCCAAGGACAACATCCAGGACAGCCCCTACCTGTATGCCGGCGCCCGCGGGCTGAACCAGATCCTGCGCCTGACCCTGGCCCACGGCGCCGACCTCAACAGTACCAACCGCTACGGCGGCACCGCGCTGATCCCGGCGGCCGAGCGCGGGCATGTAGAGACCGTGCAGATGCTGATCGATGCCGGGGTGCAGGTGAACCACCTCAACCGCCTGCACTGGACCGCGTTGCTGGAGGCGGTGATTCTCGGTGATGGCGGGCCGCGCCATGTCGAGATCGTACGTCGCCTGCTGGCGGCCGGGGCGGACCGGGCGATTGCCGACAAGGACGGCGTGACCGCGCTGGAGCATGCGCGCCAGCGCGGGTATGGGGAGATGGTCGAGGTGCTGGAGCAATAGCACTCGCTCCCACAGGATTGCGCAGAGCCTGAATCAGGCGCGGTACCTGTAGGAGCGGCCTTGCGTCGCGAAAGGGCTGCAGAGCAGCCCCGGCGATTTTGCATGATGCTCAAATCCTGGGGCCGCTACGCGCCCCTTTCGCGACACAAGGCCGCTCCTACAGGTCCCAGGTATGCCGATGCGGCGCGTGCAGCCCGCCCTACGCCACCTCCTCGAACGGCAACCCCACGTAGTTCTCGGCAATGTTCAACAACCCCGCCTCCGACCCCAGGTAGTACTCGCGGTCCGCGGCCTGCATCTTGCGGTCCCAGTCGTCCTGGTGTTCGCCGAAATCATGCAGCAGCTGGGTCATGAACCAGCTGAAACGCTCGCCCTTCCACACCCGGCGCAAGGCCATGGGCGAATACTGCGCCAGCAGGTCGGTACGCCCTTCGCGGTACACCTTGACCAGGATGCGATACAGGTAGTTGACGTCCGAGGCCGCCAGGTTGAGCCCCTTGGCCCCGGTGGGCGGGACGATGTGCGCGGCATCCCCCACCAAAAACAGCCGGCCATGCTGCATGGGCTCGACCACATGGCTGCGCAGTGGCGCAATGCTTTTTTCCAGCGCCGGGCCCGTAACCAGGCGCTCGGCCACATCCGCCGGCAGGCGCGCCTTCAGCTCGCCCCAGAAGCGCGCATCCGACCAGTCCTCCACGCGCTCCTCCAGCGGCACCTGCAGGTAGTAGCGGCTGCGGGTCTGCGAGCGCTGGCTGCAAAGCACAAAGCCGCGCTCGTGGTGGGCGTAGATCAGTTCGTGGTTCACCGGCGGCGTGTCGGCCAGCAGGCCCAGCCAGCCGAACGGGTAGATGCGTTCGTACTCCTTCAGCACCCCGGCCGGGATGCTCTGCCGGGCCACGCCGTGGAAGCCGTCGCAACCGGCGATGTAGTCGCAGTCCACACGGTGCTGCTGGCCGTCTTTTTCATAGGTGAGGTACGGGCGCTCACCGGCAATGTCGTGGGGCTGCACGTTGCTGGCCGAATAGATGATCGGCGCGCCGTTGTGCTCGCGGGCCTGCATCAGGTCGCGGGTGACTTCGGTCTGGCCGTAGACCATCACCGTCTTGCCGCCAGTCAGGCGCTTGAGGTCCAGGCGCTGGCGGCGCCCGCCCACCAGCAGTTCGACGCCTTCGTGCACCAGGCCTTCGGCGTCCATGCGCGCCGACACCCCGGCCTCGCGCAGCAGGTCGACCGTGCCTTGCTCCAGCACCCCGGCGCGGATGCGCCCCAGCACGTAGTCGGGGGTTTGCCGCTCGACGATCAGCGTGTCGATACCGGCCTTGTGCAGCAGTTGGCCCAGCAGCAGGCCGGATGGGCCTGCGCCGATGATTGCAACCTGAGTCTTCATTGTTGTTGTCTCTTTGTGCTGTTACGGTTCGCTCCTGCATTTTTACGTCCGATCACGGCCGTTAAAGTGTGCTATCCACTGCAAAACCTGCACTTTTACAAAATCGGTTCGATTAACGGACAGGCAGATACCCCATGCACAGCCCCCTCCCCGGCGTCCCGCTGTTCCAGCTGTACGGCGAAAACCACGCCTGGCCCGGCACCGACCTGCTGCACTGCGAAACCATCCCCGCGCGCAGCCGCCTGCACCACTGGGAGATCAAGCCGCACCAGCACGCCGAGCTGTTCCAGTTGCTGTATGTACAGCGCGGCGAGGCGCAGGTGGAGATCGAGGGCGTGCGCAGCGTGATCCGCCAGGCGGCGATCCAGGTGGTGCCGCCGCTGACCGTGCATGGCTTTCGTTTCAGTGCCGATATCCAGGGCCATGTGCTGACCTTTGGCACCGCGCTGGTGGCCGACCTGGAGCAGCGCCTGGGCGCGCCGCTGAGCGTGCTGGCAGCGCCGGGCTGCTATGCGCTGGGGCGCGACCGCCGGCGCCTGCACACGCTGATTGCCAGCCTGCAGCAGGAGTACCAGGGCAGCGCCCCGGGCCGGGCGGCACTGTTACAAGCGCTGGTGACCGCGTTGATGGTGTGGATCGGCCGCCAGCAGCATGGCCTGCCGCCGCGCAACCGCAGCGAGCGCGACCGGCAGTTGCTTGGCCAGTACCTGCGGCTGGTGGAGGCGCACTACCGTGAGCACCTGGCCGTGGAGGTGTTCGCCGCGCGGCTGGGGGTGACCAGCCTGCAGCTGAACCAGCTGTGCCGCGAGCTGGCCGGGCAGACGGCGTTGCAGGTGATTCACCAGCGGCTGTTGCTGGAGGCCCGGCGCAGCCTTGTGTACACGCGCATGAGCATCGGGCAGTTGTCTGACAGCCTGGGGTTCAGCGACCCGACGTATTTTGCGCGGTTTTTCAAACGGCTCAGCGGGCAGACGCCGAATGGCTACCGGCGGGTGCAGGCAGGCTGAACAATGGCTGCGCCCCCTGTAGGAGCGGGGGGGGGGGGGGGGGGGGGGGGGGGGGGGGGGGGGCGGGGGGGGGGGGGGGCGGGCGCGGGCGGGGGGCGGGGGGGGGGGGGGGGGGGGGGGGGCCCGGGCCCCCCCCCCCGCCCCCCCCCCCCCCCCCCCCCCCCCCCCCCCCCCCGCCGCGCGGGCGCCCCCCCCCCCCCCCCCCCCCCCCCCCCCCCCCCCGCTCCTACAGGGGACCGCGTGGCCTTAGTGTTTCAGGCCCAATTCGGCATCGTCCATCAGGGCCTTGGCCAAGGCGCTGAGGTAGTGCGCTGCCCAGACCATCTTCGGGTCTTCATCCATCACCCCTACCAAGGTCAGGTGGCTGACATAGCCCATCAGCTCCGAGGCCTGTTCACGGACGTGGTTGCAGGGGATGCCGGGTTCGATGCGAAACAGCGGCTGGGGGTTGCTTTCACCCTGACTGAAGCGGGTCTTGCCGGGGGTGGTGTGGGGGGTGTCCGTGGTCATTTGCCTGTCTCCCTGGGTTTCATCCAAGGGCCCTATCACCTGTAGGAGCCGGCTTGCCGGCGATAGGGCCAAACCTGCCTACACAGCCATCAATGCAACGTCTGCGGCGCTTCGGATACCTGCTGCACCTGCGCCAGCAGCGTCTCCAACAAGGTACGCACGCTTTCCAGCTCGTGTATCGCCGCCAACAGCAGGAACGAGCCCGGTGAGCGGGTGCTGAGCAACAGGGATTGATGGGTGACGGCCAGGGCACAGTTCACGTGCTCGGTGGTTTGTACCAGGGTGTCTTCGAACAGGTGGGGATGGGGTGGATCGGGGACAATCTTCAGCATGCTCGTACTCCAACAATGGTGGGGATTGAGCTGTCAGCGGAACTGCTGTCAAACAGTCGGGGATGGGACCGCGTGAGGGCTTGCAGGTGCCCGCCACAAACCTTGCAGCGCCTATCAGATCGAGCGCCGCCCGCGCGGCGCATCGCGACACAAGGCCGCTCCTACATTTGTTTCGGGCCAGTCTATCCTGTGCCATTGCCTGGTCCGCCTTGTTTGTACAACGCGGTTTCAGCGTGTGCGTTGCCGCCGCTGCACATGACTCAAGACATGCGCCAAGGCAGGCGCCGATACTTTCACAGGAATAATTGGCCCGAAACAGATGTAGGAGCGGCCTTGTGTCGCGATGCGCCGCGCGGGCGGCGCTCGATCTCATAGGCGCTGCAAACCTGTCGGCAAGCACCTGTAAGCCATGATGCAGAGATTGTGGCGAACACCTGTAAGCCCTGACACACAGGTCATGGCGAACACCTGCAAGCCCTCACCCAATCACACCCAATCAAAGCCCCCAACCCGCCTCACCCCGCCACCCGCGGCATCAGCTCATAAGGATGCCTCCACCCCGGCACCGCCATGATCCGCGCCTTCCAAGCCTCGATATGCTTGAACTCAGCCAGATCGATCCCGGTATCCTCCGGCATGAACACATACCCCGCCAACGACAGGTCAGCAATGGTCAGCCGCCCGCCCACCATGAACGGTGTCTTGGCCAGGTGCGCATCGACAATGCGGTAAGCCGCCGTCGCCCGCTCGCGCAAAAACTGAACGACCGGGGTCTCGCCAGAATTCTTCAGGCAGAAAATAAACCGCAACGCCGCGTAGTAAGCGGTGAACTTGTGGTTGTCGAACAGCATCCAGCGCCAGATCTCGCGCCTTTCGGCCTCATCCTGCGGGCCAAACTGCCCGGTGCGTTCAGCCAGGTACTCAAGAATCAGCGCCGACTGGGTCAGGCGCTGCTCGCCGTGCTCCAGCACCGGCACTTCGCCTTGCTCGTTGACCTCGTCGCGCCATTGCTGATCACGGGTCTGGCCGTTGAAAAAGTCGACGAACACCGCCTGCCACGGCTGGCCGGTAAGTTCGAGCATCAGTGCGGCTTTGTAGGCGTTGCCGGATTCGGCGAAGCAGTGGAGCTTGTAGTCGGGCATGGATCTTCAGCTTCCTTTGAAGGATCGTTGGGGGACACAAAGCATCGCGGGGCAAGCCCGCTCCCACAGGTAGCATGGGAGCGGGCTTGCCCCGCGATGACTCTAGCGCCTGTCGCCAGGCGTGCTCAACTCACATCAAGCAATCTGGAACCCATGGGCCAACGGGTCGCGGTCATCGACCACGATGGTGTTGTACCCGATCACCCGCGCCCACCCCGCCACACTCGGCCGCACCGCATCGAACTCACCCACCCGGGCCACCTCCTCGGCCCGGCAGTTGAAGGTGGTGCCGGTGATGCTCTCGTGCACAAAGGTCTCGCCCACCTTGAGCCGCCCGCGCGCCACCAGCTGCGCCACTCGCGCCGACGAACCAGTGCCGCAAGGCGAGCGGTCGATGGCCTTGTCACCGTAGAACACCGCGTTGCGTGCCGAGGCGCCGGGGGCCTTGGGCTTGTCGCACCACATCACGTGCTTGACCCCGCGAATGCGTTCGTCCTCCGGGTGCACCGGGTGCAGCACCTTCTGCGCCGCCTCGCGCACCAGGTGGCTCATGCGCACCAGGTCGTCGGCCTTCAGGCCATCGAGCCCGGCGTAGTTCTGCTGCGGCTCGACGATGATGTAGTAGTTGCCGCCGTAGCTCAGGTCCACGGTCAGGGTACCGATCTGCGGCACCTCAAGCTGGATGTCACGGGCATGCAGGTAGCTGTTGACGTTGAACAGGCGTACCTCCTCGACGAAGGCGCCGTTGCGCTTGTACTCGATATCCACTCGGCCGGCCGGGGTTTCCAGGGCCAGGCGGCCCTCTTCGCGGGGCACTACAAGGCCCTCTTCGATGGCCACGGTCACCGTACCGACGGTGCCAGCGCCGCACATCGGCAGGCAGCCGCTGACCTCGATGAACAGCACGCCGACGTCACAATCGTCGCGGGTGGAGGGGTACAGGATCGAGCCGGACATGGCGTCATGGCCACGGGGCTCGAACATCAGGGCCTTGCGCACCCAGTCGTGTTTTTCGAGAAACAGCATGCGCTTTTCGGCCATGGGTACGTTGGGCAACAGCGGGCCGCCGCCGGCGACGACACGTACCGGGTTGGCGCAGGCGTGGGAATCGATGCAGAAGAAAACGTTGCGGGCCATGTTCGGTTATTCCTTGCAGGTTCGGGGTAGGTAGAGGTTGCAGACAACACGCGTCCCCTGTGGGAGCGGGCTTGCCCGCGAAGCAAGCGACTCGGTGTATGGCACCGGCTGCGCCGGTGTTCGCGGCTAAAGCCGCTCCTACAAGATCAACTACTGGATCAACCGCGGCTCGCCGGTCTGCGCGCCGCTGGCCGCCAGGCCGTTGGCTTCGAGAATTTGCGCGATGCGGCCTTCGGCGTGCAGCTGCTTGATCTCTTTATCCAGCGCAGCCCCCAGGTCGGGCTTGTCGATGTGGTACAGGAAGGCGATCTGCGCCGGCTCCACCGACAGCGGCACCCGTGGATCGGGCTTGGCCACTTCGATCTTGATGCCGTCGTAGGCGCCCTTGCCCTGTGCGTACTTGCCGGTGCTGTAGCTGTCCACCGCCACGTCCAGACGCCCGGCGGCCAGGTCCTGGGCCAGGGCGACCGGGTTGGGGTACAGCACCACCGGTTTGTCCAGGCTGGCCTGCACCTGGCCTGCATACAGGAAGCCCGACACCGCCCCGACCCGCTTGCCGTTGAGCTGGCCGATCTCGCTGTAGCCATCGCGGGAATAAAACGCCATCTGGTCGATATACAGCGGCGTTGTCATGCCCAGCACCTTGGCCCGGGCAGCGGTGCGGAACCAGTCGCCAATGCCTAAGTCGACTTTTTTGCTGAGCACGTTCTGGATCACCGCCGAGGGGTCGACGATCACCGGCACCAGGGTCAGGCAGTTGCGCTTGGCGATTTCGCGCACCACGTCGGTGTCCACACCGCCGATGTCGTTGGGGCCGGCCACGGTGGTGAACGGCGGGTAGTTGTACACCGCCACGGTGAGGGCGCCGGGCTTGATGGTCTTGAACTGCTCACTCGGGGTGCAGCTGTCGGCGGCGAAGGCCTGGCCGGCCAACAGGCAGGCAGCAGCTAGCGATGCGAGGCTGAAAATGCGCATGTCGTGTCACTCCGGTTTGTTGTGTGTTGTCAGGTCAGAGGTGGCGGCCAAGGCGCCGTTCGAGGTGGCCGACCACCACGGTGGCGGGCAGGCAGATCACCGCAAACAGCAGCGCCACGAGGATGAAGATCGGCATGTACTGGAAGGTGTTCGAGCCGATCAGCTGGGCCTTGCTCATCAGCTCCGGCAGCGCCACCACAAAGGCCAGCGACGAGGCCTGGAGCATGAGGATGGCAAAGCCGAGCAAGGCCGGGATCGAGATCGGCAAGCCTTGCGGCAGGATGATCAAGCGCAGGGTGTCGAGGCGGTTCAGGCGCAGCGCCTGGGCCGCTTCACGCTGGCCCTGGGGCACCGCCTCCATGCCGGCACGCAGGATCTCGCTGGTGTAGGCCGCCGTGCACCAGGTAAAAGCGATGGCCACCGACACGAACGAGGTGAAGGTGAACCCTGCCGTGGGCATGCCGAAGTAGACGAACTGCAGCAGCACCAGCACCGAGGCGCCACGGCCCACTTCAATCAGTGCCAGCAGCGGCGCGCGCAGGGCCAGCTTGCGGCTGCGCAGGCCCAGGGCCAGCAGCAACCCGAGTGGCACGCCCAGTAGCAGCGAGACAGCGGTCACCTGCAGCGACTGGCTGAAGCCGTCGAGCAGTTGCGGCAGGATCTGCCGCCAGAACTCCAGGGTCTGGTTCATCGGGCTACCCTCAGGCGCATGCGTTGGTCGGCCCAGCGGCTGGCCCAGGCCACCGGGATGCTCAGGGCGATGTACAGCACGCCGGCAAAGGCGAAGGTGGCCAGGCCCTGGAAGCTCACCTGGGACACATGGGTGGCCTGGAAGGCGATTTCCGGCACGCCGATGGTCGAAGCGATGGCGGTGTCCTTCAAAAGGCCGATGGCGTAGCTGGCAATCGACGGCAACGACACCCGCAGCAACTGCGGCGCGATCACATCCAGCAGCCGGTAGCGCGCCGGCATGCTCAGCGCCCGGGCCGCCTCCCATTGGCCCTTGTGCACCGCCGCCAGGGCGCCGCGGAAGATCTCCGCCATATTGGCCGCGGTGATCAAGCCAAGCCCGAGGACCGCCGCCTGGAACGGGCTGACCTCCATCAGGCCGGTGCCGATGCCGAAGAAGATCAGGAACAGCCAGACAATCGGCGGCACCGCGCGCAGCACCAGAATCAGCGCCGCCGCCAGGGTGTCGAGCAGGCGGTTGCCGGACACCCGCATGGCGCACAGCAGCGCCCCCAGCAGCACACCGAGCGCCAGCGCCGCGACGGTGACCGCCACCGTCCACTGGATGCCGCCCAGAATGGTGACGAGCATTTCCCGGCTCATCGGTTCATCACCGCGCTGAGAAAGCGCTGCGCCCGTTCGGTCTGGGGCTTGCGCATCACCTGGGCGCTCTTGCCCTCTTCGATGACCCGGCCGTCGGCCATGATCAGCACCCGGTCCGACACGCTTTCGGCAAAGTGCATCTCGTGGGTGACGACGATCATGGTCATGCCCTGCCCGGCCAGCTCCTGCATCACGTTGAGCACTTCCAGGCCCAGCTCGGGGTCGAGCGCCGAGGTGGGTTCGTCGAACAGCATCAGGCTCGGCTCAAGCGCCAGTGCCCGGGCGATGGCGATACGCTGTTGCTGGCCGCCGGAGCAGCGCGAGGGGTATTGGTCGGCCTTGTTCAGCAAACCGACCCGGTCGAGCAACTGGCGCGAGACTTCATCGGCCTCCTTGCGGCTGCGCCCCAGCACCCGCTCCTGGGCCAGGCTGACGTTGCGCAGCACCGACAGGTGCGGGAACAGGTTGAACGACTGGAACACCATGCCCACCGGCTGGCGCAGGGCAAGCACCTGGCGGTCAGTGATCGGCTGGCTGGCATCGATAGTGGTGTCGGCGACCCGCAAAATGCCCCGGGTGGGTGGGTCGAGCAGGTTGACGCAGCGCAGCAAGGTGCTCTTGCCCGAGCCGCTGGGGCCGATGATGGCGATGACTTCGCCCTTGGCCACGCTGAGGTTGATGTCGTTGAGGACGGTGGTGTCGCCGTAGTCCTTGCCCAGGCCCTGGATATCCACCAGGGCGTGCTGGCGCAGCTGGTCGGGGTGGGCGGTATTGGTCACACTTTTCAAGACGGTTTGCATCATGAGTTACACCCTTTGTTCTTTTGAAAGGCAGGTGTTCGAGATGGCAAAGCTGTTGTTCTTGTTGGGCTTGAAATGCGGTGTTGCCTGTACTGGCGCTATCGCCGGCAAGCCGGCTCCTACAGGGGCCGGCTTGCCGGCGATTGGGCCTCCACAGGCCCGCGCAGTGATTTCAATGTAGTGACATTGCAGGGCCCACGATTGTAGGATCCAGACAACTCGCGGTACGTAATCACGCAATGTCTCGTTCAGGCCACAACAGGGCCGCCAGCGACCATTTACCGAGGCCCACGCCCGATCATGCGCGCCGACTACGCCTTTCTCGCCCCGCTCAAACCCCCGCCCGAAGCCGTCACGCCGATACGTTTCGGCATCGTCGCCACCCCGGATTTCACCCTGCTGTCGCTCGGCTGCTTCGTCGACTGCCTGCGCCTGGCCGCCGATGAGCGCGACTTCAGCCGGCCGATCTACTGCGCCTGGGCGCTGCTGTCCCACGACGATGCGCCGATCATCTCCAGCTGCGGCTTCCCGGTGCTGCCCACCGCGCGCTACGGCGACCCCGCCGACTACGACTACATCGTGGTGCACGGCGGCCTGCTGCAAGGCACCCGGCCCTTCCCCCCTGAGCTGTACGACTACGTGCGCCGGGCCGTGGCTGCCGACGTGCCGGTGATCGGCCTGTGCACCGGCACCTTCGTGCTGGCCGAACTGGGCCTGCTGGACGGGCGCCATTGCGCGGTGCAGTTTTCCATGGCGGCGGCGATGAACCAGGTGCACCCGAAGGTGATCACCGTCAACGATGTGCCGGTGGTCAGCGACGGCCCATTCATCACTTGCCCCGGTGGCCTGGCGGCGATCAACCTGGCCATGCACCTGGTGGCCGAACACTGCGGCCAGTCACGGGCCGACAAGACCCTGCACTACGTGCTTTCGGAGCGTGGCTTCGACGACATGCAGGCGCGCCGGCAAAGCCCGGAAAGCGGCCTGCGCTGCCTGGATGCGCGGGTGGTGAACGCGGTGGGGCTGATGCGCCAGCGCATGCTCGAAACCTGCACCATCGCCGAGCTGGCTGCGGCGGTGGGCACCAGCGAGCGCGAGCTGAGCCGGCTGTTCAAGAAGCACCTGCGCGCCACCCCGGCCGGCTACTGGCGGCAGATGCGCCTGAAGGCGGCGCACTGGATGGTGCTCAACAGCAGCCGCTCGATCACCCAGATTGCCTATGAGTGCGGCTTTACCGACAGCTCGCACATGATCCACTGGTTCAAGCGCGAGTACGACGTCACCCCGGCGCGGCTGCGCGAGGTGCATGTGCAGATTGGCTTGTTGTGAAACACGCCTACCAGCGCCGCCCCTGCTCGCCCTGACGGTCGGTCTGGCGCTCGCCGCCCAGGCCCTGGCGGCTGCGCGAACGGCTGCCGTCGCTGTAACGGGTATCCTCGCCGCCGTACAGGTTCGAGCGGCTGCTGGACGATGCGCCATTGCTGTAGCGGGTGTCCTGGCCACCGTACAGGTTGGCACGGCTGCTGGACGAGCTGCCGTCGTTGTAGCGCGTATCCTGCCCGCCATTGAGGTTGGCGCGGCTGCTGGAACGGCGGCCGTCGCTGTAGGTGGTGTCGAAACCACCATGAATGTTCGAACGGCTGGACGAGCGGGTGCCGTCGCTGTAGCGGCAGTCTTCGCCGCCGTAGATGTTTTGCCGGCAGCTGTCGGCCAGCAGCGGGGCCGAGGGCAAGCTGAACAACAGGGCACCCAGCAGAGCGGTTAGGCGTTTCATGGCATGGCCTTGTGCAATCACATGGTGCCACTTTAGCGCCTCTGACTAGTGAAAAACACCATACCTGTAGGAGCGGCCTTGTGTCGCGAATGGGCTGCAACGCAGCCCCGGCAATTTTGCATGATGCCAATACCGTGGGGCCGCGCTGCGGCCCTTTCGCGACACAAGGCCGCTCCTACAGGGTATGCGCGTGCGTTTGCCAAAGCCGTTGGCAGTGCGCCCGTTCGCGCTGGGCATTCACCGCCTGAACGCGAACATCCCGCCCAGCACCACCAGCAGCGCCCCCGCCACCAGCGACAGCTCCAGCCGCTCGCCAAAGCCCACCACGCCGATCACCGAAGCGAACACCAGCAACGCGTAGTTGAACGGCTGCAAGGCCACCGCCTCGGCATGCTTGAGCGCCTGCAACAGCAGCAGCTGGGCGATGACCCCGGTGGTCGACAGCACCAGCATCAGCCCCAGCTCCCAGGGCTCGGGGGTGACCCACTGGGGCAGGCCGATGACGGTGGCAGCAACGGCGCCCCACAGGCCCATGTACAGCATGTTGGTGCCGAAGCTGTCGGCACTGCTGATCTTGCGGGTGAGTACGTTGAAGCAGGCGAACATGCCAGCGGCCAGCAGCGGGATCAGCGACGCCACGCTGAACACCCCCAGGCCAGGCTTGAGGATCACCAGGGTGCCGGCAAAGCCGATCAGCCCGGCCAGTACCTGCTTGAGGCTCAACGCCTCGCGCAGGGTGATGGCCGCCAGGGCCATGGTCAGCAGCGGGAACACCGCGTAGATGGCATGGGTTTCGGCCAGCCCCAGGTAGCGCAGGGCCAGGCCGAACACCACGATTTCGAAGATGCCCAGCAGCGAGCGGCCCAACTGCAGCCAAGGGTGGGCGCTATTGAACGCCGGGCGGATGCCGCCATTGAAGTGCACGAACACCAGGGCGAAAACCAGGAAGAACCAGTAGCGCACCATCACCAGCTGGGCGACGGGCAAGTGCTGGACGAGGATCTTGGTGATGCCGTCCTGGCTGGCGAACACCAGCATGGACAGCAGGCACAGGACGATGCCCAGGCGCGGGTTGGTGGTGCTCATGCAGGGAGGCTCCGGGGTTATTGTTGTTATGGCGTAGCATGTTCGGTGTATTGGGGCTGCGTTGCAGCCCTTCGCGGGTAAACCCGCTCCTACAGGTACTGCACTGCTCCTGTGGGAGCGGGTTTACCCGCGAAGGGCCGCAACGCGGCCCCGCTTACTCAGGCCTGCGACTCAATCCGCTGCAACGCACACAAACACACCGCCAGGTCCTGATGCGCCCCGCCGGCATTCTTGTACAAAGTAATGTCGCCCGCCGCCCGCAGCACGCCGCCTGCCTGGCAGAGCTCGAACAGATCGGCCTCGATACTGTCCTCGCCGATCACGCCCTCTTGCAACGGCACCGCCAAGTCGCCGGCATTCAGCGCGCCCACCCGGTCATCGGTGAACAGCCGCGCCTTGCCCACCAGCTCGCTGTCCACCTCGCGCATGTCCGGGCGAAAGCCGCCGACCACATCCACATGGGTGCCAGGGCGAACGAACGCACCCTTGATCAACGGCGCCGCAGCAGCGGTAGCCGAGGCGATGATGTCGGCACGGGCCACCGCCGCATCCAGGTCACTCACCAGCGCAGCTTCGATACCCCGCGCCTGCAATTGCCCGGCCAGGGGTTCGAGCTTGGCCAGGGTGCGGTTCCACAGCAGCACCTGGTGCAGCCCCGGGCGAATGTGCAGGTAGGCCTCGACCAGCGCCCGCGCCACCGGCCCGGCCCCCAGCACCAACAACACCTCGCTGTCGGGGCGGCTTAAGTAACGGCCGGCCAGGGCTGAGTCGCCGGCGGTTTTCCAGGCGGTCACCGCCGGGCCGTCGCAGATGGCGCTGATGGCCTTGCTGTGTTCGTCGATCACCACAAAAGCCGCGTGCTCGGCCGGCAGTGGCGGCTGCGCAGCCAGGTTGGCCGGGTACATGGAGGCGATCTTCACCCCGGCGCCAGCGCCGGGCAGGATCACCCCGCGGCTGAACAGGCCGTAGGTGCTGTCGCCGATGAAGTAGTCATCGATGCTCGGCCGTGGCCCGAGGTGTACCTGGTGCATGGCATCGAGCACGCCCTGCCAGTCCAGTACGGCGTTGATCTGTTCGGCGGGTACGAGCTTCATCGGGGGCGGGTCCTTCGGGCGGATGGCTGGAGCGGTACATGTACCAATGCCGAAGGGCCAGGGGATATAACAGGCGGGACAGTTTGTGGTGCGAAGCCTGAAACTGTCGCGCCCCCTCCTGTAGGAGCGGCCTCGTGTCGCGAAAGGGCTGCTAAGCAGCCCCAGGATTTCAGCGTTGCCGCATAAATCGTCGGGGCTGCTGCGCAGCCCTTTCCGACCGGTCCGGCGCCCCGGCAAGGCCGCTCCTACACCACTACAAAGGCACCAACGCCGCCAGTTCCTGCGCCGAGCGGGCCTTCATCCCGCGCAGGTTGCGCGGGTACTCCACATCCTCGCCCTCCTCGAACCGCGTGGCCACGAACTGCCCGTTGCTCGCCCGCAGCACATGGCCGCTGGCCTGGCAGGCGTCGCTGGCCAGGTAGACGAAGCCCGGCGCCACCCACTCGGGCTTGAGGTCGTCCGGCTCGCCCTGCTCGCCCCACATGCGCGTGCGCGCCACCGGCGACAAGGCGTTGACCAGAATGCCATGGGGCGCGCCCTCGGCGGCCAGGGCGTTCATCAGGCCCAGTTGCGCCATTTTGCCCGCCGCATAGGCGGCCAGGCCCGGGCGCGCGTGGCAGCGGTACATCGCCCGGTCCGAGGTACCCAGCACGATGCGCGGCGCCGGCGAGCGCTTGAGGTGCGGCCAGGCGTACTTGCACAGCCACATCGGCGCATGCACGTTGATGGCCAGGGCGCGATCGATGAACGCGGTGCTGGTTTGCTCGACCATCTGGTAGTCCACCCAGCCGGCGTTGTGCACCAGCACATCCAGGCCGCCGAAGCTGGCCACGCAGGCCTCCACCAGCTCGCGGCACTGCTGCTCGTCGGTAATGTCGAGGCACTGCCCCTCTACCCAGTGGCCCTGGGCGCGCAGCTGCGCGGCGGCCGCCTCCACCACCTGCGGGTCGCGGCCACGGCCGTGGCTGTCGGCCCCCAGGTCGCAGAGCATCAGCCGTGCGCCGGTCGCGGCCAGCGCCTGCGCGGCGGCCAGGCCCAGGCCGCGGGCGGCTCCGGTAATCAATACAGTCTTGGTGTGGGTCATCTTGGCGCTCCTTGTCCAGCCCCGAGCCTATCCAGCACGCCGGGTAAAGTTGAATACTATCGGCCGTGCTTGGCGATATCCGCCTGATATCGCCGCCGGACAAGGACGCCTGCCGTGATCGAGACCCGCCTGCTGCGCCAGTTCGTGGCCGTGGCCGAAGAGCTGCACTTTCACCGCGCCGCCGAGCGCCTGCACATGGCCCAGCCGCCGCTGAGCCAGGCCATCGCCCGGCTGGAACAGCGCCTGGGCTTTGCCCTGTTCGTGCGCCACTCCCGCGGCGTGCGCCTGACCCCGGCCGGCAACCACCTGCTGGGCACTGCCCGCACCACCTTGCAACACCTGGAGCTGGGCGTGCAGCAAGCGCGGCGTATCGCCCAGGGCCAGGCCGGCGAGCTGCGCATCGGCAGCCTGGCCCTGGCCGGCCACCCGGCGTTGCTCGAGGGTTTGAAGCGTTTTCGCAAGCGTTGGCCGGCGGTGCAGTTGAGCCTGCAACAGGCAAGCTCGGCACAACTGGCGCGCCTGCTGCTGGATGAGCAACTGGAGCTGGCGGTGTTGCGCGACGTGCCGGAGCTGGACGAGCGCCTGCACCGCCACCTGTGGCGCGAAGAAGCGCTGCTGCTGGCCCTGCCAAGCGATCACCCGCAGGCCGCCCAGGCCAGCGTGGCCCTGGCCGACTGCGCCGAGCAACCCTTCGTGTTCACCCCACGGGCGTTGGGCGGCCGCTATCACCAGCACCTGCTCGACCTGTGCCGCGCTGCAGGCTTTGAGCCGCGCATCGTGCAGGAGGCGGCGCAGTTGCAAACCGTGGTGGGCCTGGTGGCCTGTGGCTTTGGCGTGGCCCTGGTGCCGGCCTCGGCAGCCCAGGCCAATGCGCAACCGGGCGTGTGCTTTCGCCCGTTGCACGATGTGCAGGCGCCGCTGCCGCTGTACCTGGCCTGGCGTGCCGGCGACGGCTGCCTGGCCCGCCAGCAGTTGCTCGAGCTGCTTACAGGCTGAGGTGCAGCGCCTGGCGTACCGGTTCGCCGCGCACATCATCGCTGGCGCTGACCAGGGCGAAGTTGTAGTCGCCATGGGACCAGTAGCGCGCCTCCAGCTGGCCGTCGGTGCGCTGGCCGGTGGGCATGCGCTCGAAACGCTCGCCGGGCGAGCGCAGGAACAGGCTGATGCGCTGCCCCTTGGCGTCCTCGAATACCAGCAAGGCCGCCGGCCCCGCCTCGTTGCTGAGCAGCCGCGCGCCCACCGGTTGCAGGCCGTAACCGGTCAGGTCGGGCAGGCGGCCGACGCGGTTGAAGTGCCGGCCCAGCCAGGCCTGCAGGCGGGCCGGGTCGCTGGCCTGGATATCCAGCGCCGTGGTGTCGGCGAACAAGCGGTGCGCCTGCAGCGCATCGGCCATGGGCTGCTCGATGGCGGCCAGGGTCGCCTCGCGCGCCTGCCAGCCACCCAGGCCACCGACACCTACGGCCAGTAGCAGCACCGCGGCCGTGGCCAGCTGGCGTTGCCCGCGCTGGCGCAGGCGTCGGCGCAGCGGGGCCAGGTCCAGGGCGGGGTCACTGGGTTGCTCGGCAAAACCGGCCAGGGCGGTGCGCAGGCGCCGGGCATCGTTGCGCCAGGCTTCCAGGCGCAGCGCCTCATGCGGGTTGGCGGCCAGCCAGGCCTCGATCTCGGCCCGGCGTGCCGGCTCCAGGCGCTCGTCGACGAAGGCGTGCAGCTCGTGTTCGGTGGGGATCAGGCGTGTCATTTGAGTCTCCGCAGGGTGGCGGGCGCGGGGTTGCCGTCGGTCAGTTCACGCAGGGCGGCGCGGGCACGCGACAGGCGCGACATCACGGTGCCGATAGGGATGCCCAGAGCTTGCGCGGCCTCCTTGTAGCTCAGGCCTTCGACGCTGACCAGCAACAGCAGTGCGCGCTGTTCGTCCGACAGTTTGGCGAATGCCTGCAGGTCGGCCTGGGCCAGGACGATGCTTTCGGTATCGCCGCCCAGCGGCTCCTCGGCCTGGCTGCGGCCGAACCAGTTCAGCCAGCGCGCGTGCAGGCGCTCGCGGCGTTTGCCGTCCAGGTACAGCCGGTAAAGGATGGTGAACAGCCAGGCGCGCAGGCTTTCCTGGGTGCGCTGCTGGCTCCAGCGGCTCAGCGCGCGCTCGGCGGTGGCCTGCACCAGGTCGTCGGCGCTGGCGGCGTCGCGGCACAGCCACAAGGCGAAACGGCGCAGCCGCTGCAGCAGCTCGCGCCAGTGTTGGTCGTCCAGATCATGCATGTTCGGGCCCCGGTGGGCGGTCAGTGTAAACAGCAGACGGTGCTGAGGGGATTTTATTCCATTGCGCCGAGCGCATATCTCAATGAGCCTGCGCGCCCCTGTAGGAGCTGGCTTGCCAGCGATAGGGCAGCAAGCCCCGGCATACATTTTTGCTAGCAGGCCTGGCCCTATCGCCGGCAAGCCGGCTCTCATAGAACAACACATAACTCACTGATTTAGCAGGGACCTGTGGGAGCGGGCTTACCCGCGAACACCGGCGAAGCCGGTGCCAAGCTCCGCGTCGCTTGCTTCGCGGGTGAACCCGCTCCCACAGGGTACGCGGCGCGCTTGCGAATTCTGTTCTCTGCGCGACAGCGCAGCTCCAAGGGCTGAGTGATCTCCTACAGGAAACGGGTTTGAGCGAAGGCGGGAATAAACCCGGTGCTGCTGCGTCGTACCAGCTCATTCCCACTACAACGGATTGCCTGATGACCACTCCCCTGAACGGCCCCGCCAAGGCCCTGCGCCTGGCCGCCATCGGCGCCACGCTGGTGGCGCTGGGCGCAGGCTTTGCCTATGCCGCCGGCTGGGTCGGCCCGGCCAAGCTCACCCCGCAGCGCATCATCGACACCTTCGAAGCCCAGGCCGGGCACCACCCCGGCTACCGCAAGAACCACGCCAAGGGCCTGTGCGTCAGTGGCTACTTCCAGGCCAGTGGCCAGGCCGCCAGCTTGTCCAGCGCCCGGGTGTTCAGCCAGCAGAATGTGCCGGTGATCGGCCGCTTCGCCATCGGCGGCGCCAACCCCTTCGCCCCGGACACCGCAGTGCCGGTGCGCAGCCTGGCGATCCAGCTGAGCAGCGACGACGGCCAGGTGTGGCGCACCGGCATGAACAACCCGCCGGTGCTGGCGGTCAGCACCCCCCAGGGGTTTTATGACCAGGTGCTGGCCGGCGCGCCGGACCCTGCCACCGGCAAGCCGGACCCGGCGAAGATGCAGGCGTTCTTCGCCGCCCACCCGGAAAGCGCGGCGTTTCGCCAGTGGGCGGCGGGCTACAAGCCCAGCGACAGCTTCGCCAGCACCGCCTACAACAGCATCAATGCCTTCCAGCTGATCGACGCCAGCGGCAAGGCCCACCCGGTGCGCTGGGCGCTGGAGCCGCAAACCCCGTTCACGCCCCTGCCGGGCCAGGTGGATGACAAGCAGTTCCTCCAGCACGACCTCGCCCAGCGCCTGGCCCAAGGCCCGCTGCGCTGGACCCTGCGCCTGACCCTGGCCGAGCCCGGTGACCCGGTGGACGACCCGGCCCGCCCCTGGCCGGCCGAGCGGCGCAGCATCGATGCCGGCACCCTGGTGCTGCAACAGGTCGACGGCCCCGAGCAAGGCGCCTGCCGTGACCTGAACTTCGACCCGCTGATTCTGCCCCACGGCATCGAGCCGTCCGCCGACCCGATCCTGGCCGCGCGCTCGGCCGCCTATTCGGTGTCGTTCAACCGCCGCAGCCACGAAGCCCTGAGCGAAGGAGCCAAGCCATGAGCACTACCGCCTTCCACCCCCTGGCCCGGCTGGTGCACTGGCTGATGGCCGTGCTGATCATCGCCATGCTGTTCATCGGCGTGAGCATGGTCGGCGACCTGTCCACCCGTCACCCGCTGATGGTCGAGCTGCACAAGGCCACCGGCCTTGCCCTACTGGTGCTGGTGGTGCTGCGCATCGCCCTGCGCCTGAGCCTGGCGCACCCGCCGCTGCCCCGTGAGTTGCCGCCGATACAGCGCCTGGCGGCCGGCGCCTCGCACCTGCTGCTGTATGCCTTGATGCTGGCCATGCCATTGCTGGGCTGGGCGATGCTCTCGGCCGGCGGTTACCCGCGCCCGCTGCAACTGCCGGCCATCGCACCCCACGACCTGCAGCTGTACGCGGTGCTGCGCCAGGCCCACGGCTGGGCCGGCTACCTGCTGTTCGCCACGGTGCTGGTGCACCTGGGCGCCGCGCTGATGCATGCGCTGGTGCACCGCGACGGGGTGTTGCGTAGCATGTGGCCAGGCCCGTTGCGGCGCGGTGAATGAGCACCGGGGCAGTCCAGGCTTTGTACGAAAAGTGCCTGCGCGACGATCATGCTGCGTTGAAAACAGGCTCGGAATGCTCATTGACAACCAGTCAACTCCGCTTCCTCGCCTGTTTTCGCCTTGCCTGATCGCCGCTCGGCGACTTTTCGTACAAACCCTAGGGTCGACAAATGTAAATAATTATTACTAACATTGACGCTCATTTCGCCACTGCCCTGGATTGCCCATGAACGTTGCAAAGGACCCTGCCACCTTCACCCCCGCCAGTACCCTCGACCTGCGCCCACTGATGCTGGTCAGCATGGCTTGCACCCTGTCGATGATGGCCTTCGTCGCCCTGATCGGCCCCATCGCCCGCCTGCTCGGCATGGCCACCTGGCAGGCCGGTGCAGCGGTCACCGTGGCGGGTGTGGTGTGGGTGCTGCTGGCCCGGCCCTGGGGCCAGCTGGCCGACCGTTATGGCCGGCGGCGGGTACTGCTACTGGGCAGCGCCGGCTTCACCCTGGCCTATTGGGCGCTGTGCCTGTTCATCGACGGTGCCCTGCGCTGGCTGCCGGGCGCCACCACAGCGTTCGTCGGCCTGATGCTGGTGCGCGGGCTGATCGGTGCCTGCTATGCCGCCCTGCCGGTGGGTGCCAATGCCTTGATCGCCGACCATGTCGAGCCACAACGCCGGGCCCGGGCCATGGCTTCGCTGGGCGCGGCCAACGCCGTCGGCCTGGTGCTCGGCCCTGCGGTGGCGGCGCTGTTGGCGCGCTACAGCCTGAGCCTGCCGTTCTACGTGCTGTCGGTGCTGCCGGCGCTGGCCTTTGTGGTGCTGCTGTTCAAGCTCAAGCCGCAACCGCTGCCCCACGCCCATGCCCCGCAGCCGGTGCGCCTGGGCGACCCGCGCCTGCGCCGGCCGTTGCTGGTGGCGTTCTGCGCCATGTTCAGCGTGACCGTGTCGCAGATCGTGGTGGGGTTTTTCGCCCTCGACCGCCTGCAACTGCCGGCCACCGAGGCCGCCCAAGCCGCCGGCATCGCCCTGACCACCGTGGGCGTGGCGCTGATGCTGGCCCAGGTGCTGCTGCGCCAGCTGGAATGGCCGCCGCAGAAGATGATCCGTATTGGCGCCTGCGTCTCCGGGCTGGGCTTCGGGGCGGCTGCATTCGCCAGCAGCGCCCCCTGGCTGTGGGCCGCATTCGCCGTGGCGGCGTTTGGCATGGGCTTCGTGTTCCCGGCGTTTTCCGCCCTGGCGGCCAATGCCATGGAGGCGTCCGAGCAGGGTGCCACCGCAGGCTCCGTGGGCGCAGCCCAAGGCATGGGCGCGGTGATCGGGCCATTGGCCGGCTCGCTGGTGTACACCCTTGACCCGCGCCTGCCGTTCCTTGCCGTGGCCGCCTTGCTGGTGCTGCTGGGGCTGTGGCCGGCATCAGCGGACAAGCGCCACTGACGCACAGGGGCGCAAGGCCTGCAGAGTGTGTTTTAATGCGTCGCCCATTATTTTTGACACCTCTGCAAACAAGGCGGCTATGGACACCGGGACACGACTCAAACTGGTGCGTGAACGCAACAACCTCTCCCAACGGGAACTGGCCCGCCGCAGCGGCCTGACCAACTCGACCATCTCGCAGATCGAGCAAAACCGCGTCAGCCCGTCGGTCAGTTCGCTGAAAAAACTGCTCGAAGGCATCCCCATGTCGCTGGCCGAGTTCTTCAGCTTCGACGAGCCGGTGCGTGAAGAGCGCTTCGTGTTCCGTGGCGGCGACCAGCCGGACCTTGGCCGTAACGGCCTGCGCATGCTGCTGGTGGGCGCCAGCGTCGAAGGCCGGCAGATGCGCATGCTGCGCGAGCTGTATGCCCCCGGCGCCGACTCCGGCGAGCCGATCGTGCATTCGGTGGGCGAAGAATGCGGCCTGGTCACCCGTGGCACCATGGAGCTGTGGGTCGATGGCCAGGTGAGCATCCTCAACGCCGGTGACGGCTATTACATCCCCACCACCCTGCCCCACAGCTTCAAGAACATCGGCCCCGACGAGGCCGAAATCATCAGCGCCAACACCCCGGCGAACTTCTGATAGCGCGATGATCAGCAGCCGCGAGGTGTACCAGTGCCTGCGCGACGCCGCGCTGGGCGTTGCGCAGCAGGTGGTCGCCAAGGGGCAACGCCTGCACATCGACGGCTGGCAGCTGGCCCTGGTGCTGGATGACGAAGGCCTGGCCAGTTGCAGCCAGGCCCGCAGCCCCGACGGGCGCCAGGCCAGCCTGGCCGACTGGCCGCGCTACGGCACCAACCCGGTGGACCACCTGAGCCTGTGGGAGCGCCGGCAGATCGAGCAGCTACTGGCCGGTCAAGGCCTGCTCGACGAAGTCCAGCCGGTCCTGGCCGAAGAACATCTGCTCGCCGACAAAACAGGTAGGCGCGCCGAATAGGCCCCTTTCCACCGCCTGTTGCGTCGCTACCTTCAATGCCTCCTTGACGTCGGCACGTGCAGCCAGGGCCTGGAAGACTTGCGCATCGAACCCGCCCTCGGCCAGGGTACGGCCCAGCACTTCGGGGTCGGACAGGTTGCGCTGCTGCATCCACAACCCTTCGAACAGCACCTTGAGCAAGGCCTCGAAGCGTTCGGGTGCGTGCAGTTGCGTACCGAGCAAGCCGCGCATCAGGTTCAGGGTATTGACCGGAAAGCCCGGCGGCAGGCCGAACGGCACGCCATAGCGCTCGGCGTAGCGGGCAAGGTCGATGAACATGTAGCGCCCCTTGGCCGGCACCATTGCCGGCGAAGCGTTGCCGGTAGCCTGGAACACGCCGCCCAGCAGCATCGGGCGGTACAGCAGGTGTGCCTGATGGCGGGCGCACAGGGCCGGCAGTTGAGTCCAGGCCAGGTAGCTGGCGGGGCTGCCGAGGTCGAAGTAGAAGTCGAGGGTTTTGTGCATGGGGGTTCCTTGAATGCCTGTGGGGGTTGTGCTGCCTGGGCCGGCGATAGGGCCCTCACAGGCCTACCACCGCTCCATCCACGGCCGCAGATCGAGTTCGAAAGTCCAGGCATCGCGCGGCTGGCTGTGCAGGTACCAATAGCTGTCGGCAATGTGCGCAGGGTCGAGAATGCCGTCCTGGCCCTTCAGCGCGTAACGCTCGGGAAAGCTGTCGCGGATGAACGCCGTGTCGATGGCGCCGTCCACCACCACATGGGCGACATGGATGTTCCGCGGGCCAAGCTCGCGGGCCATGCTCTGAGCCAGGGCGCGCAGGCCGTGCTTGGCCCCGGCGAATGCGGCAAACCCGGCAGCGCCGCGGGTGCCGGCAGTAGCCCCGGTGAACAGGAGCGTGCCGCGCTCGCGCTGCACCATGCGTCGGGCCACTGCCTGGGCGGTAAGAAAGCCTGCAAAGCAGGCCATTTCCCAAATCTTGAAATACTTGCGCGGGGTCTCGTCGAGGATGCTGCACGGCACGTTGGCGCCGATGTTGAACACGAACGCCTCGATCGGGCCGATATCGCGCTCGATGGTCTCGACCAGCTCGGCCACCTCGTCTTCCTTGCGCGCATCGGAGCCAAAGCCATGGGCCTGGCCGCCAGCGGCGAAGATCTCGTCCACCAGCGGTTGCAGCTTCTCGGCCTGGCGCCGGGTAACACAGGCAATGTAACCCTCACGGGCAAAGCGCTTGGCAATCTCGCCGCCAGTGGCATCGCCCGCCCCCACCACCAGCACGACTTTTTGTTGTTCTGCCATGAATCACTCCATTGGTGAATGATCGTTTAGTAAACGAACGCTATGCTACGATCACGCCATCGTCAAGCCAGGTACCCCCATGCGTTACTCCACCGAACACAAGCAGCAAACCCGCGAAAAGCTGTTGGCCAGCAGTGGTGCACTGGCCAAGCGCGGCGGTTTTGCCGGCACTGGCGTGGCCGGGCTGATGAAGGCCATCGGCCTGACGGGCGGTGCGTTCTACAACCACTTCCCGTCCAAGGACGACCTGTTCACCGAGGTGGTGCGCCGCGAACTGGGCAACAGCCCGCTGGCCCGTACCAGCATCGACCGCCCGCGGCTAAAGCGCCTGCTCGATCAGTACCTGTCACTGGCCCACCTGCACAACGCCGAGGGCGGCTGCCCGCTGCCGCCACTGGGGGTGGAGATCGCCCGCGCCGAGCGCCCGGTACGCGAAGAAGCCGAACACTGGCTGGTGCAACTGCAGCAAGCCTGGGGCGCCACCCTTGGCGACCCGCAACTGGCCTGGGCATTGATCAGCCAGTGTGTCGGCGCCTTGGTGGTCGGGCGCATGCTTGCCAGCGAGCCGGTGCAGGAACAAGTGTTGCAGGCCAGCCGCACGCTGCTGGAGCAGGTGCTCGATGAAGCTGATTAGCGCACTGTTCGGCCTGTTGCTCGCCACTCCGGCGCTGGCCGGCAACTGCCCCGAGGGCCAGTACGAGGCCTGTGTGGTGGTGTGTTTCTGCATGCCGGTGGGCGAAGGCCAGCCGGGCGATGTGTTCAAGGATGTCGAGAACATGGCCACCGCCAGCCTGGTGTTCGCCCTGCGCCAGGCCCGCGACGATGCCAACGCCAGCGGCACTCAGCCGATGCCGTTGCATATCCGCGCCCAGCTCGAACCCTGGTACGACTTCGCCGTGCTGGACGCCGCACGTTACCAGGTGGGTAACGAACAGCAGATCAGCGCCGCCAACGCCCTGCTGCAGAACCCCGACGTGAATGCGGTGACGCTGATCGACACGGTGGTCTTCCGCCGCAGCACCGACGCCGAGGACAACGTGGCGCTGTGGGCCCACGAGCTCAAGCACGTGCAGCAGTACCAGCAACTGGGGGTCGAGGAATTCGCCCGGCGCTACACCCGCAACTACGACGAGCTAGAGGCACCCGCCTACAAGATCGAGGCCGAAGTGGCCAAGGCCCTGCGTGAGCGGGGCGCGGGCGGCGCGCGCTGAGCTTGACGTATACGTAAAGCTGGCTTTAGGTTAGCGCGACCGCCCCTTCGAGCCGCGCCATGACCAGCCAGACCTACAGCATCTCCGATTTGTCCCGCGAGCTGGACATCACCACCCGGGCTATCCGCTTCTACGAAGAACAGGGCCTGCTCAGCCCCGAACGCAAGGGCCTGGAACGCATCTATTCGGCGCGCGACAAGGTGACCCTCAAGCTCATCCTGCGCGGCAAGCGCATCGGCTTTTCGCTGGCCGAATGCCGCGAGCTGATCGAGCTGTACGACCCCACCGGCGGTAACCTCAAGCAGCTAACCAGCATGCTGGCCAAAATCACCGAGCGCCGCGCCCAGCTGGAGCAGCAGATGCTCGATATCCAGCAGATGCACCTGGAGCTGGACACCGCCCAGGAGCGCTGCGAGCAGGCCCTGGCCGCCACGCTGAACAAGCAGCCCCACCACCGTTGAACTGCCACAGGAACCCTGTCATGTCATTGCCCCGTAAAGTGCGCCTGGTCGAAGTCGGCCCGCGTGACGGCCTGCAGAACGAAGCCCAACCCATCAGCGTCGCCGACAAGGTGCGGCTGGTGGACGACCTCAGCGACGCAGGCGTTGGCTATATCGAGGTGGGCAGCTTCGTCTCGCCCAAGTGGGTGCCGCAGATGGCCGGCTCCGCCGAGGTGTTCGCCGGCATTCGCCAACGTGAAGGGGTTACCTACGCGGCACTGGCGCCCAATCTGCGCGGTTTCGAAGATGCCGTGGCGGCCGGGGTGAAGGAAGTGGCGGTGTTCGCCGCCGCCACCGAGGCGTTCTCCCAGCGCAACATCAACTGCTCGGTCAGCGAGAGCCTGACGCGCTTCGAGCCAATCATGAGTGCTGCGCGCAGCCACGGCGTGCGTGTGCGCGGCTATGTATCCTGCGTGCTGGGCTGCCCCTACGAGGGCACCGTCAAGGCCGAGCAGGTGGCCCCGGTGGCCCGCGCCCTGCACGACATGGGCTGCTACGAGGTATCCCTGGGCGACACCATCGGCACCGGCACCGCCGGTGATACCCGCAGGCTGTTCGAGGTGGTTTCGGCGCAGGTGCCACGCGAGCAGTTGGCCGGGCACTTCCACGACACCTACGGCCAGGCGCTGGCCAATGTCTACGCAAGCCTGCTGGAGGGCATTGCGGTGTTCGACAGCTCGGTGGCCGGCCTTGGCGGCTGCCCCTACGCCAAGGGCGCCACCGGCAATATCGCCACCGAGGATGTGCTGTACCTGCTGCAGGGGCTGGGTATCGACACCGGCATCGACCTCGACAAGCTGATTGCAGCGGGCCTGCGCATCAGCGAGGTGCTGGGCCGCGCCACAGGCTCGCGGGTGGCACGGGCACGCAGCGCCCGCTAGGTCACACGGCTGTCACACAAGTGTGGGCGCGAGTGTTACCGCCTACACGGTTGGCAGCAAAAAATCGGGTAACAGGGAAACAAATCGACAAAATTTCAGGTGCCAGCTTTTCCGCAAAAATCATCAAGCCATTGATTTTAAAGGGTTTTCAAAAGTTGGCACGGCACCTGCTATATCTCTGGCACAACAAGAACAAAAAAACAGCGGCATCTAATAAAAACAACATGTAACGGCTCTGACATAACAAGAACAACACGGCAGAGGCGTAGCAAGCAGATTTTTTTGGAGTCGACGTGCTTTCCAGGGAAGCTTTCGCAGAAAAGCCCCGCAACCGGTCACAGAACAATAAAACTACCTGCAAGGTAGCGGCAGTCACGGTTGGATCACACGTTGGATGAACGCAAGTCAGCGCTCAAAAAAATACGTTTGCTCTTGGCCCCGGGTAGGGGCCCCCGCAGCACCGAGGCAAAGGCCGACAAAAACAACAACAGGCCAGTCTCCAATAATAATAAAAGAGCAGGCAACAACGCTTTGAGGGGAGCTTCGGCTCCCCTCAGTGCTTCCTGCCCTCCTCCTCCTTGCGCTTCTCCTCGCTTTCCCCCTCCACCTTCTCCACCAGCAATGGCATGCTGCCCAGCACCAGTAGTGCCAGCACCGTACTCACCAACGCCGTGGCCTCGCGGCCCATGCCGGCGGCCGTGCCGATGGCGGCGGTCATCCATAGCCCGGCAGCGGTGGTCAGGCCCTTCACGTGGCTGGTGTCCTGGCCGTTACCCTTGAGAATGGTACCCGCCCCCAGAAACCCGATACCGGCAACGATGCCCTGGATCACCCGGCTCAATGCCTGCGCGTCGGCGCCGGCCATGCTCGGCGCCAGCACGAACAACGCCGCGCCCATCGACACCAGCATGTGCGTGCGCACCCCGGCCGACTTGCCCTTGCTCTCGCGCTCGAAACCCAGCACCGCGCCCAGCAGCGCGGCCATCAGCAGGCGCACGAGGATCTGCGTGACCTGGCGGGCGTCGGTAATGTCGGCGAATTCAGCCTGGATGGCTGCGAGGATGGTGTCCATGGGGCTCCTGAACAGCGATCTTCTGTGCAAGCAACTGTGTTGTGCTGCCTGTACCGTCCTCATCGCCGGCAAGCCGGCTCCTACAGGTACAGCGCAGTTTTGAAGGTCATGCGTTCCTTGTAGGAGCCGGCTTGCCGGCGATGAGGGCAGCAAGGGCAGTACAAAGCTGGCGGGCCCCATCGCTGGCAAGCCAGCCCCTACAAAAAGCGACCCCACAGAGTGCCGCAAGTGCCACGGCAACCACCCAGCGGATGATTGCAGCATCTGCCACACCCCTGCGGTCCACCGCGTAACACCCCAACGGAGGCCACCCCCATGCCCGTCGAAGTCGACCCCAGCACCCGCCGTTGCACCCTGATCGGCGACCATATCCGCCTGGAAGGCACTGGCCCGGAAATCGAGATCGTCACCGACGAACAGCTACGCATGTCGGTGGCGATCCTGGCCGGTGAACGCATCCCCATCACCGAAAGCGAAGCCGATGCGCTGACTGTTGCAGGTGCGGTGGATAGCCGCAGGCACCTCAAGGCCAGCACGCCAGGCTCGGTAATCTAGGGGCTGCGCGGTAACAGGGGGCAATCTGATACGGTTTTTATCGCAATAGCTGAGCCTGTGCTGCAAACAGATCGGCGGCCATAGTGCCCAGGCCTGATCGAGGCCTGATGAGCGATGAACCATGAGCGACCGTATTCCCTTCCGAGTCATCGAGATTGCCCCCGCCGCCGTCAAACAGAGCAAAAGCCAGCCTGGCGGCGGCATCCATACCCGCAGCTTCACAGGGTTTTACCGCAACCTGCGCATCGGCTTCGCGGGGCTGTTGTTCGCGCTGTTCTTCGGCACCGCCTGGCTGCAGTGGGGAGGCCGCCAGGCCGTGCTCTGGGACCTGGCCGAGAGCAAGTTCCACATCTTCGGCGCGACCTTCTGGCCGCAGGACTTCATCCTGCTGTCGGCGCTGCTGATCATCTGCGCCTTCGGCCTGTTTGCCATTACCGTGTTCGCAGGCCGGGTGTGGTGCGGTTACAGCTGCCCGCAAAGCACCTGGACCTGGCTGTACATGTGGTGCGAGAAGGTCTGCGAGGGTGACCGCAACCAGCGCATCAAACTCGCCGCCGCACCCTGGGGCCTGCAAAAGCTCGCCCGGCGCAGCCTCAAGCACACGCTGTGGCTGGCCATCGGCCTGCTCACCGGGCTGACCTTCGTCGGCTACTTCACGCCGATTCGCCCGCTGGCGGCAGAGCTGCTGAGCTTCGAGCTCGAAGGCGTGGCGCTGTTCTGGGTGGTGTTCTTCACCGCCGCCACCTACCTCAACGCCGGCTGGCTGCGCGAGGCGGTGTGCCTGCACATGTGCCCCTATGCGCGCTTTCAGAGCGTGATGTTCGACAAGGACACCCTGGCGGTGGCCTACGACCCGGCCCGTGGCGAAGCGCGCGGGGCGCGCAAAAAAGGCAGCGACCCGCGCAGCCAGGGCCTGGGCGACTGCATCGACTGCACCCTGTGCGTGCAGGTGTGCCCCACCGGCATCGACATCCGTGACGGCCTGCAAATGGCCTGCATCGGCTGCGCGGCGTGCATCGACGCCTGCGACGAGGTAATGGACAAGATGGGCTACGCCCGTGGCCTTGTGGGCTACAAGTCCGAGCACACCCTGCAGGGCGGCACCACCCACTGGCTGCGCCCGCGCCTGCTGGGCTATGCCGCCGCGCTGCTGGTGATGATCGTCGCGCTGGTGATTGCCTTGCAGCAACGCCCGATGGTGTCGCTGGACGTGATCAAGGACCGCGGCCTGTTCCGCGAAAATGCCCAGGGCCAGATCGAGAACATCTACCTGCTGAAGATCATCAACAAGACCCAGCAGCCCCAGCAGTACCACCTGCGCCTGGTGGACGCCGACGCCTTCGAGCTGCACGGCAGCACCACCTTCAGCATCGGCGCAGGCGAGATGAGCGAGCTGCCAGTGTCGGTGGCGATGCTCGCCGAGCGCCCGGCCAGCAGCTCGCAGGTACTGACCTTCGAGATCCAGGACAGCGACCAGCCCGACATCAACAGCAGCGCACAAAGCCGCTTCGTCGCGCCAATGAACCGCTGAGCCGATACACTCACCACCACCTTGCCAGTGCAGACCCCATGAAACGCTACGAACGCTTTGCCGATGACATTGCCGAACTGATCCGCACCGGGGTGCTTGGCCCCGGGGAACGCGTGCCGTCGGTGCGCTATGCCAGCCAGACCCACGGGGTCAGCCCGTCCACGGTGTTCCAGGCCTACTACCTGCTGGAGCGCCGCGGGCTGATCCGCGCCCGGCCGCGCTCGGGCTATTTCGTCAACGCCCACACCCCGCGCCCGTTCAGCGAGCCGGACACCCAGGTGCCGGCGGGCGAGTCCACCGAGGTGGATGTCAGCGGCCTGGTGTTCTCGATCCTCGATTCGATCAAGGACCCGCACACCGTGCCGTTCGGCTCGGCCTTCCCCAGCCCCACGCTGTTCCCGCTGCAACGCCTGTCGCGCTCGCTGGCCAGCGCCAGCCGCGCCATGGACCCGCGCATGGTGGTCACCGACCTGTCGCCGGGCAACCCGCAGCTGCGCCGGCAGATCGCCCTGCGCTACATGGTCGGCGGGCTGATGCTGCCCATGGAAGAGCTGCTGATCACCAACGGCGCGCTGGAGGCCCTGAACCTGTGCCTGCAGGCAGTCACTCAGCCAGGCGACCTGGTGGCCATCGAGGCACCGGCTTTTTACGCCTGCCTGCAGGTGCTCGAACGCCTCAAGCTCAAGGCCGTGGAAATTCCGGTGCATCCGCGCGAAGGCATGGACCTGGCGGTGCTGGCACAAACATTGGACAAGCACCCGGTCAAGGCGGTGTGGTGCATGACCAACTTCCAGAACCCGGTGGGTGCGAGCATGCCCGAGGCGAAGAAGCAGCAGTTGGTGGAGCTGCTGCGCCGCCACCAGGTGCCGCTGATCGAGGACGACGTGTACGCCGAGCTGTACTACTCGCAGCAGGCGCCCAAACCAGCCAAGGCCTTCGACACAGAGGGCCTGGTAATGCACTGCGGCTCGTTCGCCAAGAGCCTGGCACCGGGCTACCGCATCGGCTGGGTGGCCGCCGGGCGCTTTGCCCAGAAGATCGAGCGGCTCAAGTTGATGACCTCGCTGTGCGCCTCGATGCCGGCCCAGGCGGCGATTGCCGATTACCTGCAGCACGGCGGCTATGACCGCCACCTGCGCAAGCTGCGCTACGCCCTGGAAGGCCAGCAGGCCAACATGCTGGCGGCGATCACCCGGCACTTCCCGGCGCAGACCCGGGTCAGCCAGCCCAGCGGTGGTTACTTTTTGTGGCTGGAGCTGCCTGAGCAGATAGACGCACTGAAGCTGTTCCACATGGCCCAGGCCCAGGGCATCAGCATCGCCCCGGGGCCGATCTTCTCGCCCACCCGGCGCTTTGCCAATTGCATCCGGCTCAACTATGGCAGCCCGTGGGGGGACAGCGCGGAACACGCCATGGAAACACTGGGGAAAATCATCCGGTCGTTTTGAACGCCCAGCATTGAACAGGCAGGTGCCGAGCGCGTGTCGTGGCCGCTGGCTATAGTGAAAGCTCGCCACGTTGGATCCACGTCATGCCCAGCCCCGACTCAACAGCCTGGCCTTCCCCGGCCGCGAGTAACGCATCGTCCCAACTGGACTGGCTGTGCGAACACATGGCCGAAGGGTTGTACATCGTCGAGCTGATAGACGGGCCCCACGGCCCGCTCAGCGATTATCGCTATATCTATGCCAACACAGCCTGCACCCGCCATACCGGCTTGCGCAAGGTGATCGGCAGTACGCTACGCGAAACCCTGCCAGGCGAAGCAGAGGCCTGGATCGGGCACTACGCCTCGGTGCTGCACAGCGGCGAACCCAAGTACATCGAACAGCGCCTGCAAATCACCGGGCGCAACCTGGCGCTGTCGATCCACCGCCTGGAGCCTGCCAGTGCGCGGCGCATGGCCGTACTGTTGCACGAACGCAGCGCAGCCTGGGAAACCCGCGCCGACCTGCTGCACCTGAATCAGCAACTGGGCCAGCAAGTGGACGAGGCGCAGGCGCAGCACAAGCTGTTCGCCCAGCTGGTCGACAGCAGCCTGGCCAACGTGATGGTGGTTGACCGCGACATGCGCCTGCTGGCGATCAATCGTACCGCGCGGCAAACCTTTCTCGCCCTGGGCCTGCCCGAGCCGCCGCCGGGGGTGAGTTTTCGCGACTACCCGCCTGTGTTCCCACAAGCCAAGGCGCAATTGCTGGCACTGTGGGAGCGAGCGCTGGCCGGCGAGGTGTTCGTCGAGAACATCGCCCTGCAGGTGCCCCCGGCCGAGCGGCACTTCGAGATGCGCTTCAACCTGCTGCGTGATGCCCAGGGCGTCAGGCTGGGGGCTTACCTGTTCGCCTACGACATCAGCCAGCGAGTCGCCGAGCAGGACCGCCTGCGCGACACCGAACAGGCCCTGCGCAATGCCCAGAAAATGGAAGCCGTGGGCCAACTGACCGGCGGTATCGCCCACGACTTCAACAACCTGCTGGGGGGAATTTCCGGCGCCCTGGAGCTTGCCGGCATGCGCCTTGACCAGGGCCGTGACGACGATGCCCGCAACCTGCTGGGCATCGCCCAGCAAAACACCGCCCGCGCCGCGCAATTGGTGCAGCGCCTGCTGACCTTCGCCAGGCACCAGACCCTGCAGCCCCGCCCGATCGACCTGCATACCCTGCTGCAGGGCATGCAGCCGCTGATCCTCACCTCGCTGGGCGAACACATCACCCTGGTGGACCTGACGCAATCCGACCAGTGGCAGGCGTGCGTCGACCCTTCGCAACTGGAAAACGCCCTGCTCAACCTGTGCATCAATGCCCGTGACGCCATGCCCGGTGGCGGCACCCTGACCCTGGCTTGCGCCAACCTCAGCCTGTCACAGGCCCAGGGCGAAGCGCTGCAGCTGCCTGGCGGCGACTACCTGCAACTGAAGGTGCTGGACAACGGTTCGGGCATGAGCGAAAGCGTCAGCGCCCGGGCCGTCGACCCGTTCTTCACCACCAAGCCACTCGGCCAGGGGACTGGCCTGGGGCTGTCGATGGTGTACGGCTTCGTGCGCCAGTCCGGTGGCCAGTTGCATATCCACTCAAGCCCCGGGCAAGGCACACGCGTGCACCTGTATCTGCCCAGGCACATCAGCAGCGCCGAGGCACCTGCGGCGGCTGTGCTGCAAGCGCCAGCAGCCCCCGAACACCTGAGCGCCTGCCGGGTAGTGCTGGTGGAGGACGACCCGATTCTGCGGGTGGTGATCGCTGAGGTGATGCTCGACCAGGGCCACCAGCTAGAGGCTTTCGGTAGCGGTATCGAGGCCCTCGATGCACTGCGTGAAGGCCCGGCCCCTGGCCTGTTGATCACCGACATCGGCCTGCCGGGCGGGCTGGATGGTCGAAAGCTGGCGCTGCAGGCGCTGGCACTGCATCCTGAGCTGCGCATTGTGTTCATCACCGGATATGATCAGGCGCAGGCACTGGCCGACTTCCCGTTGACCGAGGCGATGGCCAGCATCGGCAAGCCGTTCCAGCTCGACGCAATGCTTGCTGTCACCCGAGGCCTGCTCGCCCCCTGACCTGAGCCCCAGCCCTTTCGAACTTTCATGACGGACCCGTTGATGCCAGCACCAAAGACCACGGCTCAGGACGCCCTGCTGCGGCGCCTGCAGGCGCTGGAGCAAGACAACGCGCGGCTGCAGGCCGAAGTGCGCGAGCTGAAGGCCAACGTCGAGGACGTGGCGCTTTACCGCTTTCTGTTCGAAACCATGGAAGAAGGTTTTTGCATCATCGAGTTCGTCGACGGCCCCCACGGCCCCGACAGCGACTACGTGCACATTCTGGCCAACGCCGCCTACGCCCGCCATGCCGGCATCCCCAACGTGGTCGGCCAGTACCTGCGGCAAATGGTGCCCGCCGAGGCCGACCAGTGGGTTGCCCGCTACGGCCACGTGCTGCGCAGCGGCGAGCAGTTGCAGTTCGAGCAGGAACTGGTGGCGACCGGGCGCGTACTGTCGGTTACCACCTTTCGCATCGAGCCGGCCGAGAAGCGCCAGGTTGCCGTGCTGTTCAAGGACATCACCGCCCGTTATCGCGCCGAATCGGCGCTGCAACAGCTCAATGACCAGCTCGAGCAGCGCGTCAGCGCGGCACTGGCCGAGCGCGGCCTGTTTGCCGAGCTGGTCGAGCGCAGCGTGGCGCGGGTACAGGTGCTGGACACCTCGCTGCGCCTGCTGGCGGTAAACGCCCGCGCGGTCAAGGATTTCGAATTCCTGTTCGGGCGCAGCCTCAAGGCGGGCGACAGCCTGCCCGAGTGCATGGCGGGCTTCCCCGACGAGTGCCAGCGCGCCCTGGCCCTGTGGCACCGGGCGCTGGCCGGTGAAAGCTTCACCGAGGTCATCGAGTACGGGCGCAGCGGCCGCCTGCGGCATTTCGAACTGCGCTTCAACCCGCTGCGCGACAGCGCGGGCGTTGTGTTCGCAGCCTACCTGTTCGTCTATGACATCACGCGCCAGGTGGGTGAGCAGCAACGCCTGCTCAAGGCCGAAGAGGCGCTGCGCCAGGCGCAGAAAATGGAAGCGGTAGGCCAACTGACCGGGGGCATCGCCCACGACTTCAACAACCTGCTCGGCGGCATTCTCGGCGCCCATGAACTGATCCAGCAACGCCTGCAACAGGCGCGTCTGGACGATGTCGCAAGCTTGCTGGCAACCGCCAGCCATTCAGCCAAAAGCGCGGCTGCACTGGTGCATCGCCTGCTGGCGTTCTCGCGGCGCCAGACCCTGGTGCCCCAGGCCACCGCCGTCGATGGGCTGATCCTGGAGATGGAGGACCTGGTGCGGCGCAGCGTCGGCCCGGCCATTGCCGTCAGCGTGCACTGCGCACCGGGGCTGTGGCCCACCTTCATCGACCCGCCACAGTTGCAGAGCGCGCTGCTGAATTTGTGCATCAACGCGCGCGACGCCCAGCCAGGCGGCGGGCGGATCGATATCCAGTGCCACAACCGCGAAATTGATGCCGTGCAGGGCGAAACCCTCGACCTGCCCGCCGGCCCGTACCTGTGCGTCAGCGTCGAAGACAACGGTCGTGGCATGCCTGCGGATGTGGTGGAGCGTGCCGTCGACCCGTTCTTCACCACCAAGGCCCTGGGCCAGGGCACCGGCCTGGGGTTGTCGATGGCCTATGGTTTCGTGCGCCAATCGGGTGGCCAGTTGCAGATCCATTCCACCCTTGGCAAGGGCACCCGGGTCGAACTCTACCTGCCCCGCCACAGCCAAGCGGCAGCACCCTCGCAACAGCGGCCTGCGCCCGCCCTTGCGCCTGCGCAAGGCTGCGCGAGCATTTTGCTGGTGGAAGACCAGGCGCCCCTGCGCATGGTGATCGGCGAAGTGCTGGAAGAAGTCGGCTATCAGGTGCGCGCCGTCGAACATGGCCAGGCCGCGCTCGCCGCCTTGCACGAAGGCTTGCGCCCGCAACTGCTGATCAGCGACATCGGCCTGCCCGGTGGCCTGGATGGCCGCCAGGTCGCCGAAGCGAGCCGGGCATTGTTGCCGGGCCTGCCGGTGCTGTTCATCACCGGTTACGACGTGAGTGCCGCGCTGCGCGACGGCCAGTTGCCGGCGCGCACGGCGGTGTTGCTCAAACCCTTCGACCTGGCGGATATCGTCGACAAGGTGGCCCAGCTGTTGGCGCTGGACTGAGTCAGCGGCCACCGCCCAGGTCGAGAAAGCTGCCGGTGGAATAGGAGGCCTTGTCCGACAGCAGCCACAGTATGGCTTCGGCCACCTCCTCCGGCTGCCCGCCGCGGCCCATGGGCAGGCCACGTTCCAGCTTGGCGACCCGCCCGGCGTCGCCGCTCAGGGCGTGGAAACCGGTGTGGATGTAGCCTGGGCGCACGCCGTTGACGCGCACGCCCTCGCCTGCCACTTCCTTGGCCAGGCCAAGGGTGAAGGTGTCCAGTGCACCCTTGGAGGCCGCGTAGTCGACGTATTCGTTGGGCGAGCCCAGGCGCGCGGCCACCGAGGATACGTTGACGATCGCCCCGCCCTGCCCGCCGTGGCGCCGGGACATGCGCAGCAGCGCGTGCTTGGCGCAGAGCATGGGGCCGACCACGTTGGTTTTCATGATCTTGAGCAGGCGGAATTCGGACATGTCCTCGACGCGGCTTTGCGTGGCGATGGTGCCGGCGTTGTTGACCAGCGCGGTGACCGGGCCGAGGTCGTGGTCGACGCGCTGGAACAGTTGCACCACTTCATCCTCGACGCTGGCGTCGGCACGTACCGCGATGGCCGTGGCGCCTAGGGCGCGGACCTGGGCCAGTACCGAGTCGGCGGCCTGGTCGTCGGCGTGGTAGTTGATGCAGATGCGGTAGCCCTGGTGTGCGGCCATGATTGCGGTGGCGGCACCTATGCCGCGGCTGGCGCCGGTGATGATGATGACCTTTTCCATGAGCCTGCCATGTGACTGGACGAGGGTTACAAGGTTAGGGGAAATGGGTGGGGTTGGGATAGGGGGTGGTTTTTTGGGGTCGGGGTCGGGGTCGGGGTCGGGGTCGGGTTCGGGTTCGGGTTCGGGTTCGGGTTCGGGTTCGGGTTCGGGTTCGGGTTCGGGTTCGGGTTCGGGTTCGTAGTACATGGTGATTGCTTTGGTAGATGTATGCGCATTCCTTGACGATGGCTGCTTTTCGTCACCTTTCCGCCCTTACGGCGGGTTACTTTTTTTCTTGGAAAAAAGTAACCAAAAACCGCCTGCTCCCATCATCCGGCCCCCTACGCTGCGCT
>NZ_JBJDNC010000044.1:0-46715 GCF_044900265.1 Pseudomonas sp. NPDC089406
CGGCCCGTCGGCGCGTACCCCCGGAGCAAGCCCGGAGTGAGGGTACCCCGGAGCGAAGCGCAGGGGCCGGATGAATGGAGCGAGGATTTTTTGGTAACTTTTTGATCCCTCAAAAAGTTACCCGCCGTAAGGGCGGAAAGGTGAATAAGCGTCAATACAAATAATGAATGCGCATACAACTATCAAAACCAACCAACCAACCAACCAATGGCATACACCACAATATAAGCCACCAACACAGCCCCGCCACTACGGCGCCCCAAACAGCATCGTCCAATACACCCCCTCATCACTACGAGAATTCTCGGCAACCCCCGCCCCCACTTGCGTAAACATCGGGTTCATCAAGTTGGCACAATGCCCCGGGCTTGCCAGCCAACCCGCCATCGCCGCCCCCGGCGCCCCCTGCCCGGCTGCGATGTTCTCGCCAATCTGCCGGCCACGGTACCCAGCCCCCCGCGCACGGTCCGCCGGCCAATCGCCATCGCGGTCACGGTGGGCAAAGAAGTTATCGTTGGCCATCGCCCGGCTGTGCCGCTGCGCCGCCACGCCCAAAGCGCTGTTCCAGGCCAGCGGGCGCGCAGCGGCAAAGCGCTGGCGGCCACACAGCCGCGGTTTGGCCCGCGCAGCATTGACCTGTGCCAGCAACGCCTGGCCCGCAGCGCGCCCATCGCCAAGCCGGGCATCGAGCAGCGGGCGCGCCAACACTACCTGCCACTCGTTGCGCGTACGGCTGACGCCAATGTCGGCAAACTGCGCCTCGAGCAAGGATGAGCAGTACTTGCTGCGCAACATGCCAAACGCCTGGCCGGCATCCTCGGCACCGACCAGGCGGATGGCACGCACCTTCACTGCCTGGTAGCCAACAGCCTTCAAGCGCTCGCGCAAGGCACCAGCAAAGCCGACTGGCAACGCCAGGTTGGCTTCAAGCACCAGCGGCGCCGCAGCCTGCGCCATGCGCCCGTCACAACGCTGCGGGTGGGTGCGGTAGCCATTGATCACGTCCACCAACTGCCGCTCGCCGCTGGCCTGGACGGGGCTGGCGAACAGCGGGAGCAACGGCAGGAGGCACAGCGAGACAACAGGGGCGCAGCGGGCTACTAGGCGCATGGGGCGGACAGCTCTGTGGGTGCTTGAAAGGCTCGCCTAGGACTGCGCGCCTCAGCACTGGTTCACAGGCTGGGATGACAAATTTATCGAGGGGCCCTGGGCTCTCAACCAGCCCTTCTGCCAGCGCACTCCCGCGCGATCCGCAGCCATGCCTCCCGGTCGGGCTGCAACGCCGGGTAGGCGCGCAGCGCCACATCCACCGTTGCCTGCAGAACACCCGCCATGGCCAGGCCAATGGCTTCTTTGGCCGCTGCATGGTCCTCATCGGGCAGGTGCTGCAGCATGCGCTGCAAGCTGCTGTCGAGGGCGGCAGTTGCATCGATGCCACCGTCGAGCAGGGCTTCTGCGGCGTTAGGGGTCAAGTTCATTGGCGTCTCATCCATCAGTTGAAGTTCTGGATGGAATAGACGCAGAAATACCACCGTTTTTCAGCGCCTGGCTTGCACCGGCGGCTGTTGGGGTGAGGCATCGATGCTGCACAAAAACGCCTTGGCCTGACGGTTCGAGCGCAGGTAGACCACACGGCAGGTCGGCGGCGCGGCCAACATCAGTTGCCGCATTTTCAGCCGCGCGGTTTTGCGCGTACGCCACATGAACCCGAAGAATTCCGGCAGGCTGCCCAGCCGCTCCGGGCAGTTTTCCGGAAGGTCCGGCCGCGATTGGCCGCGCTGGGCCAGGGTGCGCCGCAGCACGCGCCAGAAGCGCAGCGGCGCGCCGCGGTCGATCCAGATCAGCAGGTCGGCGCGGGCCAGCCGGTTGCCCCAGGTGGCGGAGTGGCCGCCCTCGAAGACCCACTGCTCACGGGCCTCGACCTCGTGGCACAGGCGGGTCTTCTCGGCCGGGCTGCGCTCCACCCAGCCGGGCTGCCAGTGGATGGTGTCGATGTGTACCACCGGCAGGCCGGTGCGTTGGCCCAGCTGGCGGGCCAGGGTGCTTTTGCCAGAGCCTGGCTGGCCGACGATCATTACCCGTTGCATTGGAACTCCCTTTCGCCATGCATCCTGATTTTTCGGGGGCGGGAGTGTACGGGAATGCTTGCGCGGCTGCTCGCGAATCATGGCACCGGCTGCGCCGGTGATCGCCGGCAAGCCGGCTCCTACAGGGTTGCGCGAAGCCTGAATCAGGCGCTGTACCTGTAATCGATGGACTCGCCCCCACAGGGTTGCGCCAAAGCACCACACCTGTAGTATCCGCGCACGGATAACCACCCCATCCATACAGGGACTGTATGCCCGCAAGAATTCTGTTGATCACCACCCTGCTGTCGCTGGGCGGCTGCTTCAGTACCCTCGGCCACATGAGCGGCGAGCGCTGCGTGTACCACGGCACCCGGGCATCCTGGGCCTGGGCCAACCACCCCGACACTATGAGCAGTTGGCCGTTCTTGATCGATGCGCCCTTCTCGTTCGTACTGGACACCGTGCTGCTGCCCTACGACCTCACCGCCTTTCTGCCCGAAGACATGGGCGGTGACCCGTACGAATGCGTGATCAAGGGCGGCCTGAACGTCATCATGTGATGGCCGCGCAGCCGCCCCCTGTTGGCGCGCCGGCTTACCAGTTGTAGGTCACAGTGCCGTACATCGTGCGCTGCTGGCCATACTGGCAACCCACGTTGCTGAAGCAACCGGCCACGTAGTCCTCGTCGAACAGGTTGGTGGCGTTCAGCGACACCTCCAGCCCGTCCAGCGACTTGTCCACCTTGCCCAGGTTGTAGGCCACCAGCGCGTCGACCACGGTGTAGCTGTCGACCTTGAAGCTGTTGGCCGAGTCACCGAAGGTGCTGCCCACGTAACGGGCGCCGGCGCCAATGCGCAGCCCTTCGAGCAGGCCGCCCTGGAAGCTGTAGTCACCCCAGATCGAGGCCATGTGCTCGGGGATGCGGAACGGCGTGTTGCCCTTGGTGCCCAGGTCCGACTTGGTCACCTCGACATCGTTCCAGGTGTAGCTGCCGATCACGTTGAAGCCCTTGCTGATCTCGGTCTTGGCTTCCAGCTCGACGCCCTGGGAACGTACTTCGCCTTCCTGGCGCGAGAAGCCGTTGACGGTCTCAGTGGCGTTCTGCTTGGTCAGGTCGAACACTGCCAGGGTGTACAGGCTGTTGCCGCCCGGCGGCTCGTACTTCACACCCACTTCGTACTGCTTGCCGACCTCGGGGTCGAGCTGCGAGTTGTTGGCGGTCACGCCCATCACCGGCAGGAACGACTCGCTGTAGCTGGCGTACGGGGCAATGCCGTTGTCGAACAGGTAGACGATGCCGGCGCGGCCGCTGAACTTCTCGTCCTTCTGCGTCTGCGGGTCGCGGTCGTCCTTCTGGTTGCTGGCCCAGTCGTAGCGGCCGCCGAGCAGGAACACCCACTTGTCGATCTTCAGCTGGTCCTGCAGGTACACGCCGGTCTGCGACAGCTTCTGCTCGTAGCTGGCGCTGCTGAACGGCGTAAAGCCCAGCGGCTGGCCATACACCGGGTTGTACACGTCAAACAGGCCGTTGATCAGGTTCAGTGACTGGGTCTGGTCGAACTTGCCGTTGTTGTAGTCCACGCCGGTCAGCAGGGTGTGCTCCACCGGGCCAGTGGCGAAGTTGGCCTGCACCTGGTTGTCCATGGTGAACAGGCGCCCGTCGCCCTTGCGCGCATCGGCGTAGCGCATGTACTGGTCGGCGATCGGCATGAGGATGGCGATCTCCGCGCTGGACTGGCGGTAGTCGCTGTAGCGCACGTTCTGGCGCAGGGTCCAGATTTCGTCCAGGTGGTGCTCGAACACATAACCCAGCGAGGTCTTCTCGTTGGTCATGTAGTCGTAGGCGCTGTCGCCGACATAAGTATCACGGTCCAGGCGCCCGCGCGGGTCGTGGAACACCGTGCCCTGGGCCGGCAGTGGGTTGGCGAAGTTGCCGGTCTGCTTCTGGTACTCGGCCAGCACGGTCAGCTCGGTGTCGGCGTTGGGCCGGAAGCTCACCGCCGGGGCCAGGTACTCGCGGCGGTTGGTGATGTGGTCGGCCTGGGCATCGGCTTCGCGGAACAGGCCGGTCAGGCGGTAGCTCCACACGCCCTCCTCGTCCAGCTTGTCGCCCAGGTCGAAGGCCGCCTGCTTGTAGTCGTGGTTGCCTGCCTGCAACTGCACCTGGCGCAGCGGCTCGGTGGTCGGGCGCTTGCTCACCAGGTTGATCTGGCCACCGGGGTCGGAGGCGCCGTACAGCACCGAGCTGGCCCCGCGCAGCACTTCGATGCGCTCCAGGCCATAGGGCTCAGGGGCGTCCCACCCTAGAAAGTCCGGCAGAAAGGTGCGGGTACCATCGCGCAGCATGCGCCCGGTGCCCTGCTGGAAGCCGCGGATGGTCAGCTGGTCGGTGACGAACTGCGGGCCGGCCAGCTCCGAGTTGATGCCCGGGGTGTAGCGCAGGGCCTGGGCCACGGTCTTGGGTTGCTGGGCCTGGATCTGCTCGCGGGTTACCACCGACACCGAGTACGGGGTTTCCAGAATCGGCGTGTCGGTCTTGGTACCGGCCGAAGCGCGCTTGGCCACGTAGCCGTCGTCCGGGGTCACCGAGCTGTAGGCCTGGCCCGAGATACTGGTGCTCGGCAGCATCAGCGCGGCGTCGTCACTGCTGCCCTGCAGGGTGACGTGGTTGCCTTCGATGCGGTAGGCGATCGAGGTGCCCTGCAGCAGCTGGCGTAGCGCCTCTTCCGGCTCCATCTGCCCGGACACACCGCGGCTGCGCAGGCCCGAGACGGTGTCCTGGTTGTAGATGATCTGCAGGTTGGCCTGGTTGCCCAGATCGGACAGCGCCGAGGCCAGCGGTTTGGCCGGGATGTCGATGCGCACCGGCTCGGCCTGGGCCGGCAGTGCAGCGGCGATGGCCAGGCCCAGGGTGGCGGCGGCGATGCAGCGGCGCAGCCGGATGGCCGGTTGATTCAACGAAAACGCGCTCATGATGCTCCTGACAATTATGGTTATGTTGGCGTATTGATGAGGTTCTGGCGCCTGGCCAGCGGGCAGACCACGCAGCGCTGCAACGGCAGGCGCTCGCGCAGGCAACAGACCCGCCGCGTCACCCCGGCGGCATCACGCCGCAAGGCTGCACGCAAGGCACCGCAGGCATCCTGCCGACGGGTATCGCGAAAATGCGCGCGTGCTTCCCCCAGCGCGCGGTCGGGCAGCCAGCCCTGGGCCATGTCCAGCACCCAGTCGATGCACAGCGCCACGTTGCCCCACAGCAGCCGCGGCGCCAGCCCGGTGTGGGCGGCGAAGCGGCTGACCAGGGGGTGCAGCAGTTGTTCTTGCAGCAGGTCCAGCAGGCGCGCGCCATTGCGCTCGCCAGGTACCGCGCCTGAAGGCGGCGGCAGGTGCAGTTCGGCCGGCGCGCCTTGGGCATCGACGGTCATGCGCAGGCGGGCCGGGTCCAGGCTCGGAGGCTCAGCCTCCAGCAGCCCGCCCAGCAGCAGCGGCGGCAGCAGCAGCGCGCAGCTTTCCTGGTGCCACTGCGAGGCCACCGCCCGCGGGTCGGCCTGCGGCCAGGTGCGGGCGTAACGCGCCAGGGCAGCGCCCAGCAGCTCGGGCTCCAGCCAGCGGCTCAGCGACGGCGCGTCGCTGTGCGGCAACTGCCGCCAGCGTGCGGCCAGCGGCTGCAAGTCCGCCGGCAGGCGCTCGGCCAGGGTCACGTCAGGTCGGCCTCGGTGGCGCCGGCGTGCTGGCGGACCAGGCGGCCCTGCTCGATACGCAGCAAGGTGTCGGCGGCGTCGAAGTAACGGTCGTCGTGGGAAATCACCACGATGGTCTTGCCCAGGCGTTGCAGGTCGGGCAGCAGCTCGGTGTAGAAGATGCGGCGGAAGGTCGGGTCCTGGTCGGCGGCCCATTCATCGAACACCAGCACCGGGCGGCCTTCGGTCCAGGCCTGCAGCAGCGCCAGGCGCTTGCGCTGGCCGGTGGACAGGTCGAGGGTGGAGAAACGGCCATCGTCGAGGCTGACCTTGTGGGCGATCTCCAGGCGCTCCAGGTAGGCCATGGCATCAGCCGGCACATCACCGCCGGCCTGCACCAGGTCTTCGAACAGGAAGAAGTCCGAAAGCACCGTGGTGAACAGTTGGCGGTAATCGTCACGCTGCTGTTCGTCCACCGGCGCACCGTCCAGCAGCACGCTGCCGCTTTGCGGCACGTACAGGCCCAGCAGCAGCTTGATCAGGGTGGTCTTGCCGCCGCCGTTCTCGCCGACGATGAACACGATCTCGCCCTTGCGCAGCGACAGGTTCACCGGGCCAATGGCAAAGCCCGGAGCGCCGTCTTCAGTGGCGTACTGGTAATGCACGTCGCGCAGTTCGATGCTGTCGATGGCAGTGCGCGCCGGGGCGTCCTTGGCCTCGCGCAGGCACGGCTCGGGCGAGGTGAACAGCTCCGAAAGCTCCGCTACCCGGCGGAACGCCACCTGGGCGCGACCGATGTTCGGCAGCGTGCCCAGCAGGTGTTCGAGCGGGCCTTTCATGTACAGCAGCACCAGGATGAAACCGCTGAGGGTGGCGGTGCTGGTGCTCGGCCACATGGCCTGGAAGCCCAGCGCCACGCCGATGACGATGAAGAACAGGGTCGAGCCCACGCCCTTGGCCACGACGAACTGGTTGATCGAGTTGACCTGCTTCTGGCAGATCGCATCGGCAGTGCCCTCGATGCTCTGGCCAAGTAGACGCAGGCGGCGCGGGCGGTTGATGCGCAGCTCCTTGGCGCCCTCGGCGATGGAGCGGTAGTGCTTTTGCAGGTCGTCTTCCAGCTCGCGGGCCTCGAAGAAACCCTTGATCCCCCGCGAGCGGGCATAAAACTGCGCCACCGAGCCCAGCAGAATGGCCACGGTGGTGGTGATGAACATCGCCGGCGACAGTTGCACCAGGTACACCAGGCAGCCGAGGGTGACACTGGCCGACACCGCCAGCGGTGCGAAGGCAAAGGCAAAATCGCTGATGGTGTCGACGTCGTGGGTCAGCACCGGGATCAGCCGGTGGCTGCGGTAGCGCTCCAACTGGTCGATCGGCGCGCTGAGAATCTTCAGCCCCAGCGACTTGCGCAGCCGAGCGATCACATGCTGGCCAACGTAGTTGGTGCCGATGTCCGAAACCACCGAGCCCAGCAGCGCCAGCAGGCACAGGCCGGCAAAGCCCAGCAGCAGGCCACGGCTGGCGCCGCCTTCGGCGTGCAGGGCATGGTTGATGGTGGCCAGCAGGCCGGTGATGCTCAGGCCGCCGAGAATACCCAGCACGGTGGAGACCAGCAGCAGCGGCCAGAACGGGCGCAGAATCTGGGTCAGTTCACGCAGGTTGGTGTTTGGGGGAGTGCTCATCGTCGGGGTTCCAGGCGGGTCTTGCCTGAACGACGAATGAGGTTGGTTTTTGTTCAGCGAATTTTCTGCGGGCGGCTGTCTGGTGTTGCCTGTACCGGCCCCATCGCCGGCAAGCCGGCGTCTACAGGGACGGCATCGGCCAGCAGGTCATGCGAACCCTGTGGGAAGCGGCCTTGTGTCGCGACTGGGCTGCGTAGCAGCCCCGGCGATGTTGCAGGGGACAGAGCTTGGAGCGATCACGGCAGGAGCCGGCTTGCCGGCGATAGGGCCATCAGCCCTGGCGCACGCCTCAGCGCGAGGAAATCAAGATCACGCCGTCACCCTGGCGCAATTGCACCGGCAACACCCGTGGCAGGGCCTTGACCAGCTGGCTCAGGTCGCGGGTGTCGTAGATACCGCCAAAGCGCAGCTCGCCAGCCGTGCTGCTGGCGTCCAGTTGCAGCGGCACGTCGAGGTAGCGGTTGATCTGCGGCAGGGCGTCGCGCAGGCTGATGTCATCGAGCATCAGCTTGCCATTGCGCCAGGCCAGGGCCCGCGCAGGGTCGGTGCGACCCAACTGCAACATGCGCCCGTGGCGCACCACCGCCTGCATGCCGGCGGTCAGCTCGGCGCCCTGGTTGCGCCCCTCACCGCCGTCATTGCGCGACACCAGTACGGTGCCCTCGGTCACGGTGACGGTGGTCTGCACCTCGGCGGTCCACACATTGAAGTGTGTGCCGGTCACCCGCACCCGCGCATTGTCGGCGCTGATCACGAAGGGTTTGTCGAGGTCGCGGCGCACGGCAAAGTAGGCCTCGCCGTCGCGCAGCAGTACCTGGCGCTGGTCGCGAAAACCCAGGTACAGCAGGCTGGTGCGCAGGTTCAGTTCTACTTCGCTGTGGTCGGGCAGTTGCACCTGGCGGCGGCCCTGCTCGGCCATGTAATAACGCACGCTGCCGGGCAGCACGCCCCACGACCAGCCTGCGGCCCAGGCACCACCTACCGCCAGCAGCACCGCCGCCGCGCGCGCCAGCAGGGCGCCCGAGCGCCGCCGGCGCACAGGCAGCGCCACGGGTGCTGCTGGGCGCGGCGGCAACTGTTCGCTGACCTGCCACACCCGGCACATGTTCAGGTACTCCTCGGCGTGCACCGGGTCGGCGTCGTACCAGCGCAGGAATTCGATGCGGTCGGCGTCGCTGCACTCATCATCGAAATGCAGGCGCACGCACCAGTCGGCGGCCATTTCGCTGGGAGTTTTAGGGGCTTGGGGAGGGGTTGGCATGTGCGGCTGGCGGTATGGAAATTTCGCCAAGCTTACTCCAAGTCAATGGCTTGTGGTGGCCTGGAGCCCCAATTCTGCGTTTTTAGGAATTAACCCCGTCGCCGGCACAGGTATCACTGAACATCCCCGCCGCTCATTCGTCAACGCTGATGAACGCCCCTGCACCGCCCCCTGTCGGCGACCCAGGGCAGCCCATCAAAGGAGGATCCGCGCATGCCCAGCACCCAGCCCTTCGACGTTATCGGCGTCGGCTTCGGCCCATCCAACCTGGCCCTGGCCATCGCCCTCGAGGAGCAGGCCGAAAACGGCGCCCGCCGCGCGCGCAGCCTGTTCCTCGACCGCCAAACCGACTACCACTGGCACGGCGACACCCTGGTCAGCCAGAGCGAACTGCAGATCTCGTTCCTCAAGGACCTGGTCACCCTGCGCAACGCCACCAGCCGCTACAGCTTCGTCAACTACCTGCAGCAGCACGGCCGCCTGATCGACTTCATCAACCTCGGCACCTTCTACCCCTGCCGCATGGAATACAGCGACTACCTGCGCTGGGTGGCCACCCACTTCAGTGATCAGTGCCAGTACGGCGAGCGCGTCGAGCGCATCGAGCCGGTCAACAACGGTGGTGGCGACATCGAGCTGCTGGACGTGATCTCGGTCGACAGCCACGGCCGCGAGCACCGCCGGCGCACCCGTTCGGTGGTGGTCGGCACCGGCGGCACGCCGCGCATTCCCACGGTGTTCCAGGGCCTGCGCGACGACACCCGGGTGTTCCACCACTCGCAGTACCTGAGCCGCATCAACCAGCAGCGCTGCGCCCGCGGCGAGCCAATGCGCATTGCCGTGGTCGGCGGCGGGCAAAGCGCCGCCGAGGCCTTCATCGACCTCAACGACAGCTTCCCCAACGTGCGCGTCGACCTGGTGCTGCGCAGCGAAGTGCTCAAGCCCGCGGACGACAGCCCGTTCGTCAACCAGATCTTCGCCCCGGAAAACACCCACCTGTTCTTCGACCAGCCCGAAACCGAGCGCGAACGGCTGATCAGCGAGTTCCACAACACCAACTACTCGGTGGTGGACCTGAACCTGATCGAGCAGATCTACGGCATCTTCTACCGCCAGAAAGTCTCGGGCAAACCGCGCCACGCCTTCCGCTGCCGCACCCAGGTGCTCAACGCCAGCAGCCAGGAGCACGGTGTGCGCCTGCAGATGCGCGACATCGCCACCGGCCAGGAAGAGGCCCACCACTACGATGCAGTGATTCTCGCCACCGGCTACGAGCGCAAGTCGCACAAGGCCCTGCTGGCGCCATTGGCCGAGTACCTGGGCGACTTCGACGTGGAGCGCAGCTACCGCGTGCGCGCCACCCCGGCACTGAAAGCCGGCGTGTTCGTGCAGGGCTTCTCCGAGGCCAACCACGGCCTGAGCGACACCCTGCTGTCGGTGCTGCCGGCGCGCGCCTGGGAAATCTCCGAAGCCCTGCTGGCCAACGCCGAGGCTGCCGAACAACGCGACCAGCGCCAGGGCCTTAAGGAAACCGCAGCATGAACATGAGCACCGGGCCACTGAGCCCCGCCCTGCCCCGCAGCAAGCCCAGCGGCGAGCTGTACCGGCGTTTCGACGAGCGCGTGGGGGCGTGGTTCTCGCTGCGCACCCTGGACATCGAGACAGACCTTGAGCGCTTCAACCGTTGGCAGAACAGCGCCCGGGTGGCGCATTTCTGGCAAGAACAAGGCAGCCTCGACGAGCACCGCGAATACCTGCAGAAGGTCGCCGACACCCCGCATATCTTCAGCGTGATCGGCTGCTTCGACGACGAGCCGTTCGCCTACTACGAGGTGTACTGGGCCCAGGACGACCGTATTGCGCCGTTCTACCCGGCCGGCGAGTTCGACCGCGGCATCCACATGCTGGTGGGCGAGGAACACCACCGCGGGCCGGCCAAGGTCGACTGCTGGTTGCGCTCGCTGGTGAGCTGGCTGCTGCTGGACGAGCCGCGCACTACCCGCGTGGTGGCCGAGCCGCGGGCCGACAACGCGAAGATGATCGGCTACATGGAGTCGGTGGGGTTCTACAAGGAGAAGGAGTTCGACTTCCCGCACAAGCGCGCCGCGCTGATGCTGCTCGAGCGCCGCGATTTCGGGCCGGTGCTGGTTGGCTGAGATTGTTGCAGAACTGCACACAACTCATTGATTTAGCAAGGACCTGTGGGAGCGGGCTTGCCCGCGAACACCGGCGAAGCCGGTGCCAAACACCGCGTCGCCTGCTTCGCGGGCAAGCCCGCTCCCACAGGGGTCGCGGCGGGTTCGTCCCCAGTTCTCTGCGCGACAGCGCATGGGCTGGGTGATCTCCTACAGGTACGGCACTGACCTGAAGCTCATGCAATCCCTGTGGGAAGCGGCCTTGTGTCGCGATGGGCTGCGAAGCAGCCCCGACAATTTTGCATGATGCCAAAATCTTGGGGCCGCTTCGCAGCCCATCGCGACACAAGGCCGCTTCCCACAGGGATTGCGCCAAGGCCAAGCCCTGCACTGAACCTGTAGGAGCTGGCAAGGCGGCGCTCGATTTCAGAGGCGCTGAAGACCTACCTCAAGCCCTCAACGCCTCCCCCAGGCTCTGCGCCATCTGCCCATACACTTCATCAATCCCCGGCATGATCGCCGCCATGCGCAGCAGGTCGTGGGTCGCGGCATAGCGCTGGCAGTTCACCGCCACCCCCGCCTGCTGCAAGCGCTCTGCATAGGCCTGGCCTTCATCCAGCAACGGGTCGTACTGCGCCAGGGCGACGAAGGCCGGCGCCACGCCGCTGAGGTTTTCACACAGCAACGGCGAAAAACGCCAGTCCAGGCGGTCATCCGCAGTGCGCTGGTACTGCTGGTAGAACCACTCCAGTGTCGCGCTCTCCAGCAGGTAACCCTCGTCGAACAAGTCGTTGGACACCGTGGTGCGCGACGCATCGGTGCTGGGGTAGCACAACAGCTGCAGGCGAATCTGCGGCGTACCCGCCTGCGCCGCCTGAATCGCCAGCACGGTGGCCAGCGTCGCCCCGGCGCTGTCACCGCCCACGGCCAGGCGGGCAACGTCCAGGCCATGGGCCGCGCCCTCGGCCAGCAGCCAGGCCAAGGCGTCCTCGGCGTCGAATACTGCTGTAGGGAAGCGCTGCTCCGGCGCCCGGCGGTAATCCACCGCCAGCACCGCGCAGGGGGTGCGTGCAGCAAGCTCGGCGCAAATCCCGTCGTGGGAGTCCAGGCTGCCGACCACATAGCCACCGCCATGCAAATACAGCAACACCGGCAACGGCCCGTCGCCGGCCTGCTGCGGGCGGTACAGGCGCAGGCCCAGCGCCGCGCCGTCGCGGCTGCGGGCACTCAGCGCCTGGCGCTGAACCTGCGGCCAGGCCCAGACCAGCCCGCGCGAGGCCTGCTCGAACTCCTCACGCGCCGCCTGCGGGCTCAGGGCATGCAGCGGCGGGCGGCCGGCGAGCCGGCCCTCCTCCACCAGGTCCAGGAACGCGCTCAATTCAGGGTGCAAAGACATACCGGGTAATCCTTCAATAGCGGGCAAGCGGCTCATGCCGGCCGCCCGCACAGGTTGATCAGCTCGTGCAACTGGGCCTTGAAGGCCTCCATCAGCGCTTGCACGGTTTGCGGGCGGTAGCGCTTGCGGCTGTAGATGCAGCGCATGGCCAGCTCACCGTCCTGCACCTGGCCGATGATCTCCAGCCAGTTGGCCAGCGGCGCCGTCGGGCTGTGGAAGTCGCCCAGGCTTTCGCCGGCAGCGCCAAACAGCCCCTGGCCATCGCTGGCCTGGTCCAGTTGCCCCAGGTAGTTGAAGGTGATGCGCGGCTGCGCCAGGCCCGCCAGGGCTTCGCGCACCTGGCTGCGGCCCAGGTAGCGCAGCACGCCGTAACCCAGGCCGCGCCCGGGCACCTGCGCCAACTGCTCGCGCACCGCCCGCAGCGACTCGCCCGGCGTGCCGGCACCGGGGTTCAGGTGCAGCGGGAACATGCTGGTGAACCAGCCCACGGTACGGCTCAGGTCCAGTTCGTCGAACAAGTCCTCGCGGCCATGGCCCTCCAGTTGCACCAGCATCGAGGCCGCCTGGCTCCAGCCGCACACGGCCCGAGACAACGCCGTCAGCAACAGGTCGTTGATCTGCGCCTGCAGCGCAGCCGGAGCAACCTTGAGCAGGCGCGCGGTGGCCTCACTGTCCAGGCGCAGGTGCGCTTCGGCCTGGGTGCCCACCAGGTTGCGCCCGCGCGGGTTGTCCACCGGCAGTTCGGCTGGTGCATCGCTGCCCAGTTGCTGCTGCCAGTAACCCAGCTCGGCCTCGCCCTCGGGGCTGCGGGCCAGCTGTTGCAGGCGCTGGGCCCAGTCGCGGTAGCGGCTGGTCGGCGCTGGCAGCTGCACCACCTGGCCACGGCTCGCCGCCTGGTAGGCCGCCAGCAGGTCTTCGACCAGCACCTGCCACGACACCCCGTCCACCGCCAGGTGGTGCACCACCAGCAGCAAGCGCTCGCCGCCCTCGGCCAGGCGCGCATGCAGCACCCGCAGCAGCGGCCCCTGGGTCAGGTCGAGGCTGCGCTGGGCGCGCTGGATGGCCGCCTCCATGGCGGCGCTGTCGGCCAGTTGTTCCTGCCACAGCACCGGCACCTGGGCCGCCTCTTCAACGCTGGCATAGCGTTGCGACCAGCCACCTGGCCCTTCGACGAAGCGCAGGCGCAGGGCCTCGTGGCGCACCAGCAACTGCTCCACCGCATGTTGCAGGGCATCGCCTTGCAAGGGTTGCAGCACATCCAGCAACAGCGCCTGGTTGAAGTGCCCGCGCTCGGCCATTGGCACCTCGAACAACCACTGCTGGATCGGCAGCAGGTTGAACAGCTCGCCATCGGCCAGTTGCACCTCGCCCTGCTGCACAACCTGCGCCGGCGCCTCAGCCAGCAACTGGGCAATGGTCGGCCGGCGCATCAGGTCGCGCAGGCGGATTTCCCGTTGCAGGCCGGGGTGGTTGCGCACCCGCGACACCACCTGCAGGCTGAGGATCGAATCGCCACCCAGCTCGAAGAAGTTATCCTCAACGCCAACCCGTTCGACACCCAGCACCGCTTTCCAAATGCCAGCCAGTGCCTGCTCCTGTTCGTTGCGCGGGGCGACGAAGCGGCTGTCCTGTCCAATCACCGGCGCCGGCAGCGCCAGGCGGTCGACCTTGCCGTTGGCGTTCAGCGGCAATGCCGGCAGCACCACCACGTGGGCCGGCACCATGTAGTCGGGCAAGCGCGCCCGCAGGCGCTGGCGCAGCGACTCGCCCAGCCCTTCGCTGGCCACGGCGGCCACGTAGGCCACCAGTTGCTTGCCGCCCTGCCCGTCACGGGCCACCACCACGGCGCTGTGCACATCCGGCTGGTCGCGCAGGCGCGCCTCGATTTCACCCAGCTCGATACGGAAGCCGCGCACCTTCACCTGGTGGTCCAGCCGGCCCAGGTAGTCGAAGGTGCCATTGGCGCGGCGCCGTACCAGGTCGCCGGTGCGGTACAGCCTGCCGCCTGCGCTGAACGGGTCGGCGACGAAGCGTTCGGCGGTCAGCCCCGGGCGGCCGTGGTAACCACGCGCCAGGCCCTGGCCGCCGATGTACAGCTCACCGGCCACGCCTTCGGGCACCGGGTTCAACTCGGTGTCCAGCACATGCAGGGTGCGTGCGCCCACCCGCTCGCCAATCGGCGCGTAGGCCGCGCCGCAGGTGGTGTCGCCCTCGGCGCGCCACAGCAGCGGGGTGATCACCGTCTCAGTCGGGCCGTAGCCGTTGATGATCGCCCGTGGCCGCAAGGCCGCGCGGGCACGCTCGAAGGCCGCGTCCGGCACCGCGTCGCCACCGAAGCAGTACACCCGCACCGGCGGCGCCGTGCCGTCGGCTTCGGCCTGGCTGGCCAGGGCCTGCAGGTAGGCCGGCGGGAACGCCGCCACGGTGACGCCGTGGCGCCCCATGGCGGCCAGGGTCTGCTCGGGAGTCCACAGCTCATCGTCACGCAGCAGCACGCTGCCGCCGAACAGCAGCGGCACCAGCCAGCGCTCGTGGGCACCGTCGAAGGCGAACGACATGAAGTGCAGTTCGCGGTCCGACGGGCTCATGCCGTAGCGCTCGCCGATGGCCTCGCAGTGCATGGCCAGCGGCCCATGGGCCACCGCCACGGCCTTGGGCTGGCCGGTGGAGCCGGAGGTGTAGATCAGGTAGGCCAGGCTGTCGGCGTGCAGGGCCACTGCCGGGGCAGTGGCCGGCAGGCTATCCAGCGCCAGGCGGTCAAGCTCGGCGCGGGGTACGTCGGCCAGCGCGGGCAGCTGCTGCGCAAGGCTCGAATGGGCCAGCAACAGGTGCATGCCGGAGTCGCGCATGATGAACGCCAGGCGCTCGGCCGGGTGGCTGGTGTCCAGTGGCAGGTAGGCGGCGCCGCACTTGAGTACCGCCAGCAGTGCCACCGGCCAGTCGGTGCTGCGTGGCAGGGCCACGCCGACCACTTTCTCCGGCCCCGCGCCTTGCGCCCGCAGCCAATGGGCCAGGCGGTTGGCGCGCGCCTCCAGCGCGGCAAAGCTCAGGCGCTGCTCGCCGCACAGCACGGCGTCCCAGTCCGGGCTGCGGCGTGCCCATTCGGCGATGCCCTCGGTCACCGTTGGCAACGGCCGCGGCGCCGGCAGGCGGTTGGCCTCGGCCCGCGCCAGCCACTCGCCCTCGGCGAGCATGGCCAGTTCGCCCAACGGGCGCTCGGCGCCGGCGCAGAAGCCTTCGAGCAGTTGTTCCAGGTGGCGGCGAATGCCTTCCACTTCGGCCAGGTTGAAATGCTGGCGCAGGAACATGTACTCGATTTCCAGGCTGTCGCCGAGGGTCACCATCAGGTCCATGGCGTAGTTGGTCACGCCATGGCCGCGCACGGTCTCGAACTGCAGCTCACCGTCGTCCCACTCGCTGAGCAGGCGGTCCACCGGCTGGTTTTCAAACACCACGATGCTGTCGAACAGCGCCTGCCCACCACGGCCGGCCCAGCGCTGCACCTGGCTGAGCGGCGTGTGCTCGTGCTCGCGGGCCGCCAGGTTGTAGGCCTGCAGGACCTGCAACCATTCGCCCAGGGGTTGCTCGGGGCGTGGCGCCTGGACGATCGGCAAAGTGTTGATGAACAGCCCCAGGGTGTCCTGGGCACCCGGCAGTTCTGCCGGGCGCCCCGACACGGTGGCACCGAAGGCTACGCAGCGCTGGCCGGTGTAGCGTTGCAGCAGCAACAGCCAGGCCGCCTGCACCAGGGTGTTGAGGGTGACCCGCTGGCTGCGGGCGAACTGTTTCAGGCGCTCGGTACGGGCCTGGTCGAGGTGGCTGTAGATGGCCTGGTGGCCCGCTTCGCCACGCTCGCCGGCGAGGGCCTGGGCGAGGAAGGTGGGTTCTTCCAGCGCTTGCAGGCGCTCGCGCCAGAAGCGCTCGCTGGCCAGCGGGTCGCGGCTTTGCAGCCAGTCCAGGTAGTCGCGGTAGCGGCCCGGGTTGGGCAGCGCCTGGCCCAGGTAGCGGCGCAGCACCTGGCCGATCAGCAGCGACAGGCTCCAGCCGTCCAGCAACAGGTGGTGGTAGGTCCAGACCAGCCGGTAACGACGCGGGCCCAGTTGCACCAGCAGCAAGCGCTGCAATGGCGCCAGGGCCAGGTCGAAGCCGCGCTCGCGTTGTTCGCGGGCAACGGCCTCGGCCTCCTCGGCGGTGAAGGTGCGGCCCTGCCAGTCGAGTTGCTCCACCGGCAAGCTGACGTGCTGTTGGATCACCTGCATGGCGTCGGCAAAGCCCTGCCACACGAAGCTGCCGCGCAGGCTGTCGTGGCGGTTGCTGACTTCGTCCCAGGCCGCGATGAAGCGCGCTGCATCCAGGCCGTCGATCACCACGTCCAGCTGGTTGACGTACAGGTCGGTGCCGCTGTCCAGGGCGTGGAACAGCATGCCTTGCTGCATGGGCGACAGCGGCACGATGTCCTCGACCGCCTCCAGCGCCACCGGCAACGCGGCGCGCTCGGCGTCGCTCAGGGTGCTGAGGTCCAGCCGTGCCACAACCTGGGTGGCGGCCTGTTGCAACGGCTGCGCCTGGGCCGCCAGGGCGCGGACGCTCTGGTGCAGGAACAAATCGCGCGGGGTCAGGGCCAAACCGGCGTCGCGGGCACGGGCTACTACCTGCACCGAAACAATCGAGTCGCCGCCCAGTTCGAAGAAGTTGTCCTCGGCGCCCACTTGCGGCAGGTTCAGCACGCTTTGCCAGATCTTCGCCAGGGTGCATTCCACCTCGCCTTCCGGCGCCACGTGCTCGCGCACTTGCAGTTCCGGTTCGGGCAGTGCCTTGCGGTCAAGCTTGCGGTTCGGCGTCAGCGGCATGTGCTCAAGGCGCATCAGGCGTGCCGGCACCATGTAGTCCGGCAGTTGCGCTTGCAGGCGCTCACGCAGCGGCGCCAGCAGCGCGTCATCGTCGGCCACTACATAGCCGATCAGTTGCCCTTGGCGCGCCACCACGGCGGCCTCGCGCACACCGGGTTCGGCCAGCAGGCAGGCTTCGATTTCGCCAAGTTCGATACGGAAACCGCGAATCTTCACCTGCTGGTCGATCCGCCCCAGGTACTCCAGCGCGCCGTCGGCACGGCGGCGCACCAGGTCGCCGGTGCGGTACAGGCGTGCGCCGCTGCCGAACGGGTCGGCAACGAAGCGCTCGGCGGTAAGGCCAGGGCGGTCGTGGTAACCACGGGCCAGGCCTTCGCCACCGATGTACAGCTCGCCGGCTACGCCCAGCGGCAGGGGTTCCAGGTCGTCATCCAGCACGTGCAGCGCGGTGTGGGCCAGGGCTTCACCGAGCATCACTTGCTGCTGGCCTTGAAGGTGGCAGCGGGCAGACCACACCGAAGTTTCGGTCGGGCCGTAGAGGTTCCACAGGCTGCCGGCCACGCCGATAAGGCGTTCGGCCAGGTCTGCCGGCAGTGCTTCACCGCCGCACAGCACCTGGCGCCCGGCCAACGCCGGCAGGCGTGGGTGGTCGGCAAGCATGCGCCAGGTCGAGGGGGTTGCCTGGATGGCGGTGACCTGCTGCTGCTCGATCTGCGCCCACAGGCGCTCGGGGTCGCGGGCGGTGTCGCGGTCCACCAGCACTACGCTGGCACCGCTGACCAGCGGCAGGTAAAGCTCCAGCACGGCGATATCGAACGACAGTGAGGTCAGCGCCAGCATGCGCCCGTCGGCAGCCAGGCCCGGGGCCTGGGCCATGCTCGCCAGGAAGTTGCCCACGCCGGCCCGGCGCACGGCCACGCCCTTGGGCTTGCCGGTGGAGCCGGAGGTGTAGATGACGTAGGCCAGGTGGTCGCCCTGAGCCAGGTTCAATGGGTTAGCTTCACTGCCCTGGTAATCCGATTGGTCCAGCCACCAGCATTCAGCCTCGGCACCCAGTGCTTGCAGCGCCGGTTGCAGCGAGCTTTGGCTGAGCAGCAACGGCGCTCGGCTGTCGTCGAGCATATGGCGCAGGCGCTCGGCCGGGAACTCGGGGTCCAGCGGCACGTAAGCGCCACCCGCCTTGAGCACTGCCAGCAAGGCCACCAGCAGTTGTGGGGTGCGCTCCAGGCACACGCCCACGCGCACGTCCGGGCCGACGCCTGCCGCTTGCAGGCGGTGGGCCAGTTGGTTGGCGCGGCGGTTCAGCTCGGCGTAGCTGAGCGAACCCTCGCCCTGGCGCACGGCAATTGCTTCGGGCACACGGGCAACCTGCTGCTCGAACTGTTCGACCAAATCGAACCCAGCAATGCCATGGCTATCGGCAGCACCCGCTGCCAGCAGCTCATCGCGTTCGCCAGCAGTCAGCGACGACACCTGCACCAATGGCAGCCCCGGCTGTTCCAGCAAGGCCTGCAGCAGGTGCAGGAAGTGCCCGGCCAGGCGCTCGATGCTGGCCCGCTCGAACAGGTCGCTGGCGTAGTTGAAGGTCAAGCTGAACCCGCCCTCGCCCTGTTGGTCGACGAACAGCCCCAGGTCGACCTGGGCGGTACGCCGTTCCTGTTCAAGGCTGGCCATGCGCAGGCCGGCCAGCTGGTCGCCCAGCGCCACATCGTGACGTTGCAGGCTGAACAGCACCTGGAACAGCGGGTTATGGCTGAGGCTGCGCTCTGGCTGCAGGGCCTCGACCAGTTGCTCGAACGGCAGGTCCTGGTGGGCCTGGGCCGCCAGCACGCTGTCACGCACCTGCTGCAGCAGCGCAGCGAACGGCTGCGCGGTGTCGATGCGGGTACGCAGCACCTGGGTGTTGACGAACAGGCCGATCAACCCTTCGCACTCGGCGCGCAGGCGGTTGGCCACCGGTACGCCGACGCACAGGTCATCCTGGCGGGCATGGCGCTGCAGCAGCACGTTGAAGGCCGCCAGCAACAGCATGAACGGCGTCACCTGCTGCGCCTGGGCCTGGCGCAGCACGCTGGCGGCAAGCGGCGCCGGCAGTTGCAGGCTGAGGTTGGCACCGCGGTAGCTTTGCTGCGCCGGGCGCGGGTGGTCGGCAGGCAGCTCGAGGATGCGCGGTGCATCGCCCAGTTGCGCCTGCCAGTAACCCAGCTGGCGCTCGCCCTCGCCGCCGGCCAGCCACTCGCGCTGCCACAGGGCGTAGTCCAGGTACTGGATCGGCAACGCCGCAAGGGCCGCCGGCTGGCCGCTGCATTCGGCGGCGTACAGCTGGCCCAGTTCGCGCACCAGAATGTCCATCGACCAGCCGTCGCCAACCATGTGGTGCAGGGTCAGCAGCAGGTGGTGGCGCTGGCGCTCCAGGCGCAACAGCTGGCCACGCAGTACAGGGCCGTTGACCAGGTCGAACGGTGCCTGGGCCTGGGCTGCACGCAGCGCCTGGGCCTGGGCATAGGGGTCGTCGGCGCCGCGCAGGTCGCTGCAGGGCAGCTCGAAGCCGGCCGTCGGCAGCACCTGCTGGTACACCTCGCCGCCCTCGCTGGGGAAGCAGGTGCGCAAGGCTTCGTGGCGCGCCAGCAGGCCGCTGAAGGCACGCTGCAGCGCCGCGCGGTCCAGCTCGCCGTCCAGCTCCAGGGCCACCGGCATGTTGTAGGCGTCGCTGCCTGGCTGCAATTGCCAGAGGAACCACATGCGTTGCTGGGCAAACGACAGTGCCGGGCGCGCCGGCCGCTCGCGGCGCTGCGGGCCTGTGGCCAGCTGGCCGCGGCTACGCCCCAGGGCCTGGGCCAGGCCCGCCACGGTCGGGGTGTCGAACACCGCGCGCAGGGCCAGCTCCACGCCGAACACCTCGCGCACCTTGGCCACCACCCGCACCGCCAGCAGCGAGTGGCCGCCCAGTTCGAAGAAGTCATCGTCGCGGCCAACCCGCTCCACCCCCAGCAATGCCTGCCAGAGGCCCGCCAGGGCGGTTTCGCGCGCGCCTTGCGGGGCGCTGTACTGGCGCGCCTGCCATTGCGGCGCCGGCAGCGCCTTGCGCTCCAGCTTGCCGTTGGGGCTCAGCGGCATCGCCTCCAGGTACACCAGAAGGGCCGGCACCATGTAGTCCGGCAGGTGCTCGCGCACGCCTTCGCGCACCGCATCCAGCAGCGCCTGCGGCTCGGCCTGGGGGCTGTCGCCGGTCAAGTAACCCACCAGCTGCGCGCCACCGGCCTGCTGCCAGGCCACCACCACCGCCTCGCGCACGCCGGGTTGTTCGAGCATGCGCGCCTCGATTTCACCCAGCTCGATGCGCAGGCCGCGCAGCTTGACCTGGTGGTCGATGCGCCCGGCGTAGTCGATCACCCCGTCCGGGCGCCAGCGCGCCAGGTCACCGGTGCGGTACATGCGCTCGCCAGGTGCGCCGAACGGGTTGGCGACAAAGCGCTCGGCGGTAAGCCCGGCGCGCCCCAGGTAGCCACGCGCCAGGTTGTGCCCGGCAATGTACAGCTCGCCTGCCACGCCCACCGGTACTGGCTGCAACTGGCTGTCGAGGATCATCAGCTGGGTGTTGGCGATTGGCCGGCCAATCGGCACGCTGTGCCGGCCCGGCTCGTCGAGGCAGTGCCAGTAGCTGACGTCGATGGCTGCCTCGGTGGGGCCGTACAGGTTGTGCAGCGCGCCGTTGTGGTGTTGCTGGAACTGCTGCTGCAGCTCATGGGGCAAGGCTTCGCCGCTGCACATCACCTGGCGCAGGCTGGTGCAGGCGGCCAGCTCGCCGGCGGCGATGAACGCCTGCAGCATCGAGGGCACGAAGTGCAGCGTGGTGATGCCCTGCTCGACGATCACCTGGCGCAGCCGCGCCGGGTCGCGGTGGGCGCCGGGGGCAGCCATCACCAGGGTGGCGCCGGTGAACCAGGGCCAGAAGAACTCCCACACCGACACGTCGAAGCTGAACGGGGTCTTTTGCAGCACCCGGTCCGCGCTATCCAGCTGATACTGGTCCTGCATCCACTGCAGGCGGTTGAGCAGGCCGGCGTGGTGGTTGCCGACGCCCTTGGGCCGCCCGGTGGAGCCGGAGGTGTAGATGCAATACGCCAGGCTCTGCGCCGGGTAGTCAATGGCTGGTGCGTGCTCAGGCTGGGCGTCGGTTTGCGCCCAGTCGCGGTCCAGGCACCACACCGGCGCGCTGCTTGCCGGCAGGCGCGCCAACAGCGCCTGCTGGGTCAGCAGCAGCGGCACCTGGCTGTCTTCGAGCATGAACGCCAGGCGCTCGGCCGGGTAGTCCGGGTCCAGCGGCAGGTAGGCGCCGCCAGCCTTGACGATGGCCAGCAGGGCAATGGCCAGCTCCGCCGAACGCTCGGCAAACACCCCCACCCGCACATCACAGCCCACCCCCTGGCTACGCAGCCAGTGGGCCAGGCGGTTGCTGCGCGCTTCAAGCTCGGCGTAAGTAAAGCGCCGTTCGCCGTCCACCAGGGCGCAGGCCAGCGGCGTGCGCTCGGCCTGCTGGCGAATCAGCTCGGGCAGCATGGGCTGCCGGCTGTAATCGCGGGCGGTTGCGTTCCAGCCATGCAGCAGTTGCTCGCGCTCGCCTTCGGCCAGCAGCGCCAGGCGCTCCAGGGCCTCGTCCGGGGCGTGGGCGATGGCCGCCAGCAGGCGCTGGAAGTGCCCGGCCAGGCGCTCGATGGTGGTGTGCTCGAACAGGTCGGTGGCATAGCCGAAGCTGCCCGACAGCTGGCCGTCGGCGTGCTCGCGGGTATCGAGCACCAGGTCGAACTGGGTGCTGCGCCGGGCGCTGGGCAGCGGCTCGACGCTGAGCCCCGGCAACGTGAGGTTGTCCAGGCCGCTGGTGCGGTCGTGGTTGAACAGCACCTGGAACAGCGGGTTGTGGCTGAGGCTGCGCTGCGGTTGCAGGGCCTCGACCAGTTGCTCGAACGGCAGGTCCTGGTTGGCCTGGGCGTCCAGCACATGGTTGCGGGCCTGGGCCAGCAACTGGTTGAACGAGCCCTCACCGTCCACTTGCAGGCGCAGCACCTGGGTGTTGACGAAAAAGCCCACCAGGTTCTCGCTTTCCTGCTGCTGGCGCCCGCCAATCGGCAGGCCGATGCGCAGGTCGCGCTGGCCGCTGTAGCGCATCAGCAAGGTGCCAAAGGCCGCCAGCAACAGCATCGACAGCGAGCTGCCACGGGCTTGCGCCAGCTGTTGCAGTTGGCTGGCCAGTTCAGGCGCCACGGCAAAGCCGACGCTGTCGCCGCGCAGGCTTTGCTGCGCCGGGCGCGGGTGGTCCAGGGGCAGCTCCAGCAGCGGGTGTTCAGTGCCCAGGTGGGCGCGCCAATGGGCCAGCTGGCGCTCGCACTCGCCGCTGGCCAGCCACTGGCGCTGCCACACGGCAAAGTCGGCGTACTGCACCGCCAGGGCCGGCAGCACTGCATCGCGCCCTTCGAGGGCGGCCTGGTAGCAAGTGGCGAACTCGTCCAGCAGCACCTTCACCGACACACCGTCGGCGATGATGTGGTGCAGGGTCAGCACCAGCACATGTTCATCGCGGGCCATGCCCAGCAGGTTGATTCGCAGCAACGGGCCGCAGGCCAGGTCGAAAGGCGCGGCGCCCTCCTCGGCCAGGCACTGCACCAGGCAGGCTTCACGCTCGCCGACCGGCAGTTGCTCAAGGCTGGTTTCGCGCAGGGCCAGCGCCGGGTTGGCCAGCACCTGCTGGCGCACCTGCTCGCCGTCGTCGCTGAACACCGTGCGCAGCGAGGCGTGGCGCGCCTGCAACTGCTCAAAGGCCGCGCGCAGTGCAGGTACCACCAGCTGGCCGCGCAGGCGCAGGCCACCGCTGATGTTGTAGGCCGCGCTCTGTGGCGCCAACTGCCAGAGGAACCACAGCCGCTGCTGGTTGAACGACAGCGGCGCACCGCCCTCGTGGGCCAGGGCTTGCAAGGCCGGGGCGCTGCCTGCGCTGCCTGCGCTGCCTGCGCCCGCCACGGCCAGCGCCAGGTCACACAGGCGCGGGGTGTCGAACAGCTGACGTACCGGCACCTCGATGCCCAGGCGCTTTTTCAGCCGCGCTACCACCTGCACCGCCAGCAGCGAATGGCCGCCCAGCTCGAAGAAGTGGTCCAGCGCGCCGACCTGCTGCAGGCCCAGCACCTCGCTCCAGACCTCGGCCAGCAACTGCTCGTGCTCGCCTTGCGGGGCCTGGTAGCCGTTGTTGTCGCTCTGCCACACCGGCTCCGGCAGCTGGTTGCGGTCCAGCTTGCCGTTGGCGTTGCGCGGCAGCTGCGCCAGCACCATCACCCGGGCCGGCACCATGTAGTCGGGCAGTTGCTCGCGCAGCAGCTGGCGCAGCTCGCTGCCTAGCTGCGGGTCGTCGGCGGCCACGTAGGCCACCAGTTGCTTGCCGCCCACGGTTTCGCGGGCCACCACCAGCGCCTCGCGTACCCGGGCGTCGGCGCGCAGGCGCGCTTCGATCTCGCCCGGCTCGATACGAAAACCACGCACCTTGATCTGGTGGTCGGCGCGGCCCAGGTAGTCGATGATGCCGTCGGCGCGCTGGCGCACCAGGTCACCGGTGCGGTACAGGCGCCCGCCCGGGGCGCCGAACGGGTCGGCGACAAAGCGCTCGGCGGTCAGGCCCGGGCGCTGGAAGTAACCCCGGGCCAGGCCTTCGCCGCCCAGGTACAGCTCGCCGCACACACCGGTGGGCACCGGGTTGAGGTCGCCGTCCAGCACCCACACGCTGCGCGCACCGACGCGGTCGCCAATCGGCGCGTAGCCGGCCTGGCAGTGGTCGCCGGGGCCGGCCTTCCAGATCATCGGCGTGACCACGGTTTCGGTGGGGCCGTAGCCGTTGATGATCCAGGCCGGGCGCAGCACCTGGCGCACCTGCTCGAAGCTGGCGTGTGGCACTGCGTCGCCACCGAAGCAATACACCCGCACCGCCGGCACGTCGTCGCGGCCTTCGCCATGCTCGGCGATCTGTTGCAGGTAGGCCGGCGGGAAGGCGGCCACGGTCACGCCGTAGCGGCCCATGGCCTGGTAGGTCTGTTCGGGGGTCCACAGGCTGTCGTCACGCAGCACCAGGCTGGCGCCATGGGTCAGGGCAGTGAGCCAGCGCTCGTGGGCACCGTCGAAGGCGAACGACATGAAGTGCAGCTCGCGGTCGGCGGGGGTCATTTCGTAGCGCACGCCGATGGTGCGGCAGTGCATGGCCAGCGGGCCGTGGGCCACGGCCACACCCTTGGGCAGGCCGGTGGAGCCGGAGGTGTAGATCAGGTAGGCCAGGTTGCCGGGGTGCGGCGCCACGGCCGGTGCCTCGGCCGGCCAGGCGGCCAGCTCGAGCAGGTCGAGGTCCAGGCGCTGCACACCCTCGGGCAAGGCGGCCCGGCGCGGGTCGCGACTGTCGCCGATCAGCCAGGCAAGGCCGGCATCTCGCACCTGGTAGGCCAGGCGCTCCTGCGGGTAGTCGAGGTCCAGCGGCACGTAGGCGGCGCCGGTCTTGAACACTGCCAGCAGCGCCACCAGCAACTGCGGCGAGCGCGGCAGGCCAACGCCCACCCGCTGCTCGGGGCCGACACCCTGGGCACACAGATACTGCGCCAGCTGGTTGGCGCGCAGGTTCAGCTCGGCGAAGCTCAACACCTGCTCGCCACAGCGCACCGCCGGGGCGTCTGGCGTGCGCTGCGCCCAGGCGGCGATCAGCTGGTGCACCAGCGGCTCTTCAGCAGTGCTTTCGGGCAGTGCGTTCCAGGCCTGCAACTGCGCCCAGGCGGCGGGCTCGTGCAGCTCGAAGTCGCACACCCGGGCCTCGGGCTGCGCGGCAATCTGCGCCAGCAAGGCCTCGAAGTGCCGGCGCCAGCGCTCGATGCTGGCGGCGCTGAACAGGTCGGTGGCGTAGCTGATTTCGCAGCGCAGGCGGCCGGCGGAGTCTTCGGCGGTGTCCAGGGCCAGGTCGCAATCCACCGCGCGCATCAGCGGCGCCAGCGACTCCATGGCCACGCCGTCGAGGGTCTGCAGGGCGTCGGTGTCATGCCACTGGTGGTTGTAGATCACCTGGAACAGCGGGTTGTGGCTGAGGCTGCGGTGCGGCGCCAGGGCCTCCACCAGTTGCTCGAACGGCAGCTCCTGGTGGGCCTGGTCGGCCAGCGCGCCCTGGCGCACCCGGGCCAGCACGCTGTCGAAGCGCTCGCGGCCATCGAGCTCGGTGCGCATCACCAGGGTATTGACGAAAAAGCCGATCAGGCGCTGGCTCTCGCCGTTGCCACGCCCGGCCACCGGCACGCCGACACGCAGGTCAGGCTGGCCGGTGTAGCGGTACAGCTGTACCTTGAACGCCGCCAGCAACAGCATGAACAGCGTCGCGCCACGCGCCTGGGCGACCTTGCGCAGGGCGCCGGCCAAGGCCTCGGGGATGTCGAAGCACAGTACCGCGCCCTGCCCGCTGGGGCGTGCCGGGCGCTGGCGGTCAACCGGCAGCTCCAGGGTCGGCGCTTCGCCGCCCAGGCGCTTGAGCCAGTATTCCAATTGGCGCTCACCCTCCCCGGCGGCCAGCAGCTTGCGCTGCCAGGCGGCGCAGTCGGCGTATTGCGCGGCCAGCGGCGGCAGCTCGCTGGCCTGGCCACGGCAGTGGGCGTTGTAACCGCGGGTGAACTCGTCCACCAGCAGGTTCATCGACCAGCCGTCGGCAACAATGTGGTGCACGCCCAGCAGCAGGCGGTGCTCTTCGGCGCCCAGGCGCAGCAGGGTCACCCGCAGCAAGGGGCCGGCGGCCAGGTCGTAGGGGGTGACGGCGCAGGCCATGCCCAGCGCGTCGGCACGGGCCTGGCGCTCAGGCGCAGGCAGCGCGGTCAGGTCCTCGAATACCACCTCAAGCTCAGCCTTGGGCTCGATCAGCAGTTGCGGCTGGCCTTCCACCTCGTGGAAGCGGCTGCGCAGGTTCTCGTGGCGGGCTACGATGGCGCGCAGGGCTGCGGCCACTGCCTCGCGGTCCAGCGGCCCACGCAACTGCACGGCGCGGTGCAGGTTGTAGGTGGGCGCCTGGGGGTCGAGCTTCCAGATGAACCATTGCCGGCTCTGCGCCGCCGACAGCGCCAGGGCGCCGTCACGCGGCAGGCTTGGCACCGGCAGGCGGCGCACGTTGACGCCAGCGGCCACCAGCTTGGCCAGGAACAGTTGCTGCTTGTCCTGCGCCAATTGCGCCAGGCGTGCGCCGATGGCCTGCAGCTCACGGTCCTGCGCCGCTACCTTGGGGTCGAGGACACTACTCATTCAGCCTGCTCCAGTTCTTCCAGCAAATCGTTCATGAAATCCACTTCCAGCAAGTCGTCAGCGGCCGGGGGCGCGCTTTGCAGGTGTGCTGCAAGGGTACTGACGCTTGAGTGGTCAAAAACTTCATGAAGTGCCAGGTCCACCCCGAGCGCCTCGCGCACCCGCGATACCAGGCGGGTGAGCAACAGCGAGTGGCCGCCCAGCTCGAAGAAGTCGTCCGTGCTGCCGACCCGCTCGAGCCCCAGCACCTCGCACCAGATCGCCGCCAGCTGGCGCTCCAGCTGCGTGGCCGGTTCCACATGCGCGCGGGCCTGCCAGTCGGGGGCCGGCAGGGCCTTGCGGTCGAGCTTGCCGTTGGGGGTCAGCGGCATGCGCGCCAGCACCAGCACCTGGGCCGGCACCATGTAGTCGGGCAACGCCGCTTGCAGCGCCTCTTTAAGCTGCACGGCCAGCTGCGGCGCGTCGTCGGCCTCGGCGTAACCCACCAGCACCGGGCCGGCCGGGCCTGGGCGCGCCACCACGGCGGCTTCACGCACGCCAGGGCAACGGCGCAGGCAGGCTTCGATTTCGCCCAGCTCGATGCGGTGGCCGCGGATCTTCACCTGCTGGTCGATTCGGCCGATGTACTCCAGCGCCTCGCCGCGCCAGCGCACCAGGTCGCCGGTGCGGTACAGGCGCTCGCCCGGGGCGCCGAACGGGTCGGCGACAAAGCGCTCGGCGGTCAGGCCCGGGCGACGGTGGTAACCACGGGCCAGGCCCGCGCCGCCGATGTACAGCTCGCCGGCCACGCCATCGGCGGCCGGCTCCAGGGCCTCGTCCAGCACATGCCGCGAGGTGCCGGCGATGGCTTCGCCCAGCAGCACCTGGGTGGCCTGCTGGCCCAGGCGCATGCGCGCCGACCAGATGGTGGTTTCGGTGGGCCCGTACAGGTTCCACAACTCGCCCACCACGCCTTGCAGGCGCGCTGCCAGGTCGCCGGCCAGCGCTTCGCCGCCGCACAGCGCGCGCAGCCCTTGCAGGCTGGCAAAGCGCGGGTGCTCGCTGAGCATGCGCCAGGTCGACGGCGTGGCCTGCACGCAACCCACGCCCTGGGCGACGATGTAGTCGAGCAGGCGCCCGGCATCGCGGGCCATGGCGCGGTCGGCCATGACCACGCTGGCGCCCTGCAGCAGCGGCAGGTACAGCTCCAGCGCGGCGATGTCGAACGACAGCGAGGTCAGCGCGAGCATTTTTTCGCCACGGGCCAAGCCCGGTGCTTCAGCCATGCTCAACAGGAAGTTGGCCAGCGCGCCGTGGCGCACGGCCACGCCCTTGGGCAGGCCGGTGGAGCCGGAGGTGTAGATCACATAAGCCAGTTGCTCGGGGTCGATGGCGGGCAAGGCGCTCGTGTCGCCTGCGGGCAGTGCCAGCTGGTCGAGGCACCAGCGCTGCTGGCCGGCAGCGGCCTCGGGCAGTTGCGCCAGCAAGGCGCTATGGGTCAGCAGCAGCTGCGCGCCGCTGTCGTCGAGCATGTGGCGCAAGCGCTGGGCCGGGAACTCCGGGTCCAGCGGCACATAGGCGGCGCCGGCCTTGAGCACCGCCAGCAGGGTCACCAGCAGTTGCGCGTCGCGCTCCAGGCACACCGCCACCAGGCTGCCGGCGCCCACACCATGGGCCAGCAGGTGCCGGGCCAGGCAGCTGGAGGCCTGGTCGAGGCTGGCGTAGTCCAGGCGCTGCGCGCCGTCGCTCACCGCGCACAGCGTGCCATTGCGGCGCGCCTGTTCGGCGAACAACGCCGGCAGGCTTTGCCCGGCGCCCAATACCGGCTGTTGCGCGGCGCGGGCCAGGGCCTGGCGGCGGGCCTGCACCGACAACATCGCCAGCTCGCCCAGGCGCCGCTGCGGGTTGCCCGGCAGGCTGCGCAGCAACTGGCCCAGGTGCTCGGCCAGTTGCGCAAGCGTGGCGCTGCTGAAGGCATCGGCGCGGGCTGCCAGGGCCAGTTGCAGGCGCTCGCCGGGGTGCACGGTGAGGGTCAGCGGGTAGTGGGTCGACTCGCGCTGGGCCACGCCATCGATGCCCAGTTGCTGCATCGCCTGGCTGCGCAGGGCGGCATCTACCGGGTAGTTTTCGAACACCAGCAAGGTGTCGAACAGTGACTGCCCGGCACTGCCGGCCCAGCGCTGCACGTCGTACAGCGGTACGTGGGCCAGCTCCTGCAGGGCCAGGGTTTCACCCTGCAAGGCCTGCAGCCAGTCGCCCAGCGCCTGGTGCGGCGCAGGCTCGGCAATCAGCGGCAAGGTGTTGATGAACAGCCCCAGCATGTCGCCGCTGCCAGCCAGCTCTGCCGGGCGCCCCGACAGGGTGGCGCCGCAGCACACCACGCGCTGGCCGCTGTGGCGTTGCAAAAGCAGCAGCCAGGCAGCCTGCACCAGGGTGTTGAGGGTGACCCGCTGGCTGCGGGCGAAAGCGGCCAGGGCCTCGCTGTGCGCGGCATCGAGCAGCAGCTCGCAGGCGTGCTGCCCGCTGCCGCCCGCTGCCACCGGCGCATTGGCGGCCAGCAAGGTGGGTGCATCGAGCTGCGCGGTGCGGGCCTTCCAGAAGGTTTCGCCGCGCTGCGGGTCCTGGCGTTGCAGCCAGGCGATGTAGTCGCCGTAGCGCCCAGCCGCAGCCTGCGGGGTTTCGCCCACGTAGCGGCCGAGCCATTCCTCGATCAGCCGCGCGCTGCTCCAGCCGTCGAGCAGCAGATGGTGGTAGGTCCACACCAGGCGGTGGCGGCCGTTGGCCAGGCGCAGCAGCGCTACCCGTTGCAGGGCCGGCTGGGCAAAGTCGAACGGCTGTGCCCGCTGCTGGCTGGCGAAGGCGTCCAGCGCCTCGCTGCTGCACTCCTGGCCACGCCAGTCGTGCTCTTGCCACAGCTCGGGCACCTGGCGGTAGACCAGTTGCAGCGGCTGCTCCAGGCCGTCCCAGGCAAAGCCGCTGCGCAGGATCGGGTGGCGCGCGATCAGTTGCTGCCAGGCCGCGCGCAGGTGCGCAGGCTCGAGCGCGTCCAGGTCGAAGGCCAGCTGGTTGATGTACTCGCCCTCGCCCGCACCGCTCAGGCCATGGAATAGCAGGCCTTGCTGCATCGGCGACAGCGGGTAGGCGTCCTCCAGGTCCGCCGGCAGGCGCGCCCGCTCGGCAGCGCTGAGTTGTGCAAGGCCGGTGCTTGGTGTGGTGGCGGCGACAGTTGCCGGCTGCCCAACCACCTTGGCCAGGCGGCGGATGGTCTGTTGCTCGAACAGCTCGCGCGGGGTGAATGCCAGGCCGGCTTCGCGGGCACGGGCAACCACCTGCACCGAAACGATCGAATCGCCACCCAACTCGAAGAAGTTGTCCTCGGCGCCCACCTGCGGCAGGTTCAGCACGCTTTGCCAGATCTGCGCCAGGGTGCACTCCACCTCGCCTTCCGGCGCCACGTGCTCGCGTACTTGCAGCTCCGGCTCGGGCAATGCCTTGCGGTCGAGCTTGCGGTTCGGTGTCAGTGGCATGTGCTCAAGGCGCATCAGGCGTGCCGGCACCATGTAATCCGGCAGTTGCGCTTGCAGGCGCTCGCGCAGGGCTGCCAGCAGCGCGTCATCGTCGGCCACTACATAGCCGATCAGTTGCCCTTGGCGCGCCACCACGGCGGCCTCGCGCACACCAGGCTCGGCCAGCAGGCAGGCTTCGATTTCGCCCAGCTCGATACGGAAACCGCGAATTTTCACCTGCTGGTCGATCCGCCCCAGGTACTCCAGCGCGCCATCGGCGCGGCGGCGCACCAGGTCGCCGGTGCGGTACAGGCGCGCGCCGCTGCCGAACGGGTCGGCGACGAAGCGCTCGGCAGTCAGGCCCGGGCGGTCGTGGTAACCACGGGCCAGGCCTTCGCCACCAATGTACAGCTCGCCGGCCACGCCAAGCGGCAGTGGTTCAAGGTCGTCGTCCAGCACATGCAGTGCAGTGTGGGCCAGGGCTTCGCCCAGCATCACTTGCTGCTGGCCTTCAAGGTGGCAACGGGCCGACCACACCGAAGTTTCGGTCGGGCCGTAGAGGTTCCACAGGCTGCCGGCCACGTTGATAAGACGTTCGGCCAGGTCTGCCGGCAGTGCTTCGCCGCCGCACAGCACCTGGCGCCCGGCCAACGCCGGCAGGCGTGGGTGGTCGGCAAGCATGCGCCAGGTCGAGGGGGTTGCCTGGATGGCGGTGACCTGCTGCTGCTCGATCTGCGCCCACAGGCGCTCGGGGTCGCGGGCGGTGTCGCGGTCCACCAGCACTACGCTGGCACCGCTGACCAGCGGCAGGTAAAGCTCCAGCACGGCGATATCGAACGACAGCGAGGTCAGCGCCAGCATGCGCCCGTCGGCAGCCAGGCCCGGGGCCTGGGCCATGCTCGCCAGGAAGTTGCCCACGCCGGCCCGGCGCACGGCCACGCCCTTGGGCTTGCCGGTGGAGCCGGAGGTGTAGATGACGTAGGCCAGGTGGTCGCCCTGGGCTTGCAACGCCGGGTTGGCTTCACTGCGCTCTTCGACCAGCTGATCCAGCCACCAGCATTCGGCCTCGGCACCCAGCGCTTGCAGCGCCGGTTGCAGCGAGCTTTGGCTGAGCAGCAACGGTGCACGGCTGTCGTCGAGCATATGGCGCAGGCGTTCGGCCGGGAACTCCGGGTCCAGCGGTACGTAAGCACCGCCAGCCTTGAGTACCGCCAGCAAGGCAACCAGCAGTTGCGGGGTGCGCTCCAGGCACACGCCCACACGTACATCCGGGCCAACACCTGCGGCTTGCAGGCGGTGGGCCAGTTGGTTGGCGCGGCGGTTCAGCTCGGCGTAGCTGAGCGAAGCCTCGCCCTGGCGCACGGCGATTGCTTCGGGCACACGGGCAACCTGCTGTTCGAACTGTTCGACCAGGTCGAACGCGCCGATGCCATGGCTATCGGCAGCACCCGCTGCCAGCAGCTCATCGCGTTCCACGCCCGTCAGCAGCGGCAGTTGCCCCAGCTGGCGCTCGGCGCTCTCGCTCAACGCCTGCAGCAGCTGTTGCAGGTGCCCGTGCAGCCGCGTGATGGCCGCAGCATCGAAGCGTGCCCGGTCAAAGCTGTAGCAGAAGCTCAGCGCCTCGCCCTGGTTGACCAGCAGCATCAGCGGGTAATTGCCCTGCTCGCGGCTGACCAGGTTGGCGAAGCGCGGCCCGTCGCCCTGGCCGCTGAGCATGGCGCTGTCCAGCGGGTAGTTCTCGAACACCAGGATCTGGTCGAACAGGCCCTGTCCGCCCTGCCCGGCCCAGCGCTGGATGTCGTACAGCGCGCTGTGTTCGTGCTCGCGCACGGCCACACCCAGGGCCTGCACCTGCTCGAGCCACTGGCCAACGGTCTGCTGCCCATCGGGGCTTGCGACCACTGGCAAGGTGTTGATGAACAGGCCCAGTTGCTGCTCGATGCCCGGCAACTGCGCCGGGCGCCCGGCCACGGTGGCGCCGAAGGCCACGCAGCTTTGCCCGGTGTAGCGCTGCAACAGCAAAAGCCAGGCGGCCTGCAACAAGCTGCTGAGGGTCACCTTGCGCTGGCGGGCGAAGCTGCGCAGATGCTCGCTGGCGGCGGCCGGCAGGCTAGCGCGGTGCTCGGCAGTGCCGCTGCCGGGCTGCTCCAGGGCAACCGCGCCGGCCAGCGCGGTCGGCGCCTGCAAGGGTGCCAGTTGCTCGCGCCAGAACTGCTCGCTGGCAGCCTGGTCGCGCCCGGCCAGCCAGGCGATGTAGTCGCGGTACTGGCCCACGGGTGCCGGTTGTGCCTGGCCTGCGTAGCGTTGCATCACCTCGGCGAACAGTTGCGCCTGGCTCCAGCCGTCCAGCAGCAGGTGGTGGCAGGTCCAGACCAGGTGGTGGCCGGCATCGGTAGCCACCAGCAGCAGGCGCATCAGCGGCGGTTGCTGCAGGTCGAAGGGGCGCCGCTCCTCGGCGGCCAGGGCGTCAAGGTCGCCGCCGGTGGCTTCACGCCAGGCCAGTTGCGCCTGGCGCAGCACTGCTTGCAGCGGCTGCCCCGCCGCAGTGCTGACAAAGGCGGTGCGCAGCGCGGCGTGGTTGTCCAGCGCCGCCTGCCAGGCCGCGCGCAGGCGCGCAGGCTCCAGGCCTTCGGCATCCATGCGCACCTGGTTGATGTAGCTGCCGTCGCCGGGCTGGTACAGGCTGTGGAACAGCATGCCCTGCTGCATCGGCGACAGCGGGTAGAGGTCTTGCATCTGGGTGATCGGCAGGCCCAGGGCGTCGAGCTGCGCCTGGTCGAGATTGGCCAGGGGGAAGTCCGATGGCGTGGCGCCACCGGCACCGGGCGCCAGGCAATGCCCGACCAGCGCCTGCAGCTCGCCCTCGAACAGCGCCACCAGTTGCGCCAGGCCTTGGGCGTCGAGCTGCTGGGGGCTGAAAGTAAAGCCCAGTTGCAGGCGGCCTTCGTTGACCCCGCCGTCGATGGACAGCCAGTTGGCCAGGGGGGCGGCCGGGTCCTGGCTGTCGCCGCAAGTTTGCTCGGCGCGGCGCATGCCGGGGGCGAAGCTGGCGTCGAACTGGCCCAGGTAGTTGAAGGTGATGCGCGGCTGTGGCCGCGCTGCCAGCTGTGCGCGCACCTCGGCGGGCGCCAGTTGTTGCAGCAGGCCGAAGCCCAGGCCGTTGTCCGGCACCTGGCGCAGTTGCTGCTTGATGGCCTTGAGGCTGTGGCCCAGGTCGTCGCTGGCGGCCAGGCGCAGCGGGTAGGTGGCGGTGAACCAGCCCACCGTGCGGCTGAGGTCGAGCCCGGCCAGGTGCTCTTCGCGGCCATGGCTTTCCAGTTCCACCAGCAGCTCTGGCTGCCCGCTCCAGCGCTGCCAGGCGCGGGCCAGGGCGCACAGCAGCAGGTCGTTGACCTGGGTGCGGTAGGCACCCGGGGCATCGCGCAGCAGCTGGCGGGTCAGTTGCTCGTCCAGCGCCAGCGGCAGGGTGATGGCTTCAGCCACCGGCGCAGGGCCGGCATGCCGGGCGCCCGGGAACTCGGCTGCGGCTTCGCCCAACTGGGCCAGCCACCAAGGCAGCTGCGCCAGGGTTTCGCTGGCCTGGGCGTGCTGCACGAGGAAGCGGGTCCAGTCGCCGAAGGCGTGGCTGCGCCGTGGCAGGCTGGCGCCCGGGTTGGCCAGCAGCTGTTGCAGGTCTTCGAGCAGGATGCGCCACGACACGCCGTCCACCACCAGGTGGTGGGCGGTAAGCAGCAGGCGCTGGCCGGCGCCGTGCAGGTTGACCAGCACGGCACGCAGCAGCGGGCCGGCGGCAAGGTCGAGGCTGCGCTGGGCCTGGTTGGCGATGGCCAGCAGGGCCTGCTCGTCCTCGGCTTCACGTACCCACAGCTCGACGGCGAGGTTGGCCGCGTAGGCGCCCTGCCAGCCCTGCTCGCCCTGGCTGAAGCGCAAGCTGAAGGCGTCGTGGTGCGCGACCACCGCGTTCAGTGCCTGCTCCAGTGGCTCAGCGGCCAGTGGAGTTTCCAGCGCCAGCAGCAGGGCCTGGTTCCAGTGCCCGCGCTGGGCCATGGGCATGGCGAAGAAGCGCTGCTGCAGCGGCGTCAGGGCAATCACCCCGCGTTCGGGGCGCGCAGCACCTGCGCCCTGCCCGCCCAGCGGCGTGGCCACCTGGGCCAGCTGGCGCAAGGTCTGGTGGCGGAACAGCTCGCGCGGGCCGAACTGCCAGCCGGCCTGGCGGGCGCGGCTGGCCACCTGGATGGCGATGATCGAATCACCGCCCAGTTCGAAGAAGTTGTCCTGGGCGCCCACCGGGTCGATACCCAGCACCTCGCCCCAGACCTTGGCCAGGGCCTGCTCCACCTCGCCCTGGGGGGCCTCGAAGGCGCGCTCGACCGCTACCGGCTGCGGCAGCGCCTTGCGGTCGAGCTTGCCGTTGGCACTCAGCGGCATCTGCGCAAGCACGATCACCTGCGCCGGCACCATGTAGTCCGGCAACGCCTCGCCCAGTTGCAGGCGCAAGGCATCGGCCAGCCCGTCGTCGGCGCTTGCCACCACATAACCCAGCAGCTGTTTGGCACCGGCAGCAGCCTCGCTGACCACCACCACCGCCTCGCTGACGGCCGGGTGTTCCAGCAGGCGCGCCTCGATTTCGCCCAGCTCGATGCGCAGGCCACGGATCTTCACCTGGTGGTCGATGCGCCCCAGGTACTCCACGGCGCCGTCGTCGCGCCAGCGCGCCAGGTCACCGGTGCGGTACAGCCGCGCGCCGTGGCCGAACGGGTCGGCGACAAAGCGCTCGGCGGTCAGGCCCGGGCGGCCCAGGTAGCCGCGGGCCAGGCCCACGCCGCCAATGTACAGCTCACCCGGCAGGCCGCTGGCCACCGGCTGCAACTGGCCGTCGAGCACGTACAGGCGCAGGTTGGCGATGGGCCGGCCAATCGGCACGCTGCCCAGGCCAGGGGCGTCGTGGCAGGCCCAGTGGCTGACGTCGATGGCCGCCTCGGTTGGGCCATACAGGTTGTGCAGGCCGGCGCTGCTCTGGGCCAGAAAACGTTGTTGCAGGTCCAGCGGCAGTGCCTCGCCGCTGCACATCACCAGGCGCAGGCTGGGGCAGCCGGCCAGGGTTTCGCTGGCCATGTAGGCCTGCAGCATCGACGGCACGAAGTGCAGCACGCTGATGCCGTGGCCGGCGATCAGCGCCTTGAGCTCGGCGGGGTCGCGGTGGGCGCCGGGCGGCGCCATCACCAGGGTGGCGCCGGTCATCAGCGGCCAGAAGAACTCCCACACCGACACGTCGAAGCCGAACGGGGTCTTTTGCAGGACCCGGTCACCGGCGCCCAGGCCAAAGGTGGCCTGCATCCATTGCAGGCGGTTGCACAAGGCGGCGTGGCTGTTGCCCGCGCCCTTTGGCCGGCCGGTGGTGCCGGAGGTGTAGATGCAGTAGGCGAGCTGGTCGGGGTGGCTTTGCAGGCTCGGGTTGCTGTCGGGGCTGGCGGCAAACTGCCCGGCATCAAAGTCCAGGCACAGCACTTCGTGCAGGCCGGCGGGCAGGCGCCCGAGCAACTGCTGCTGGGTCAGCAGCAGGCTCGCGCCGCTGTCTTCGAGCATGTAGGCAAGGCGCTGGTCGGGCTGGTCCGGGTCCAGCGGCACATAGGCGGCGCCGGCCTTGAGCACGGCCAGCAGGGCCACCACCATGGCCTGCGAGCGCTCTGCGAAGATGCCCACCAGTTGCTCGGGGCCAACGCCGCGGCTGCGCAGGTAATGGGCCAGGCGGTTGGCCTGGGCGTTGAGCTCGGCGTAGCTCAGCTCAAGGCCATCGGCGATCAACGCCGTGGCATCCGGCGTGGCGGCTGCCTGGGCCTCGATCAGCACTTGCAGGCACTGTGCCTGGCGGTAGTCGACGGCGGTGGCGTTGAACGCCTCGACCACTTGCTGCTGCTCGTGGTGCTCGAGCATGGCCAGGTCGCCCAGCGGGCTGTCGGGGCGCTCGGCACAGTCGCCCAGCAGGCGCAAAAAATGCCCGCGCAGGCGCTCGATGCGCGCTGCATCGAACAGGTCGGTGGCGTAGGTGAAGGCGCCGCGCAGCAGGCCGTCGGCCAGCTCTTCGGTGTCCAGGCTGAGGTCGAACTTGGCTACCTCCGGGGCTGCCACTTCAAGCCAGGCGTGCAACCCGGGCAGGCCGGCCAGGCTGCTGGCGCCGCGCTGCTCGTGGTTGAACATCACCTGGAACAGCGGGTTGCGGCTCAGGCTGCGCTCCACGCCCAGGGCGTCCACCAGTTCTTCGAACGGCAGGTCCTGGCAGTCCTGGGCGGCGGCGGCGGCCTGGCGCACTTCGCCGAGCAGGGTGCGGAACGCCAAGCGCGCGTGGGGCGTGCTGCGCAGCACCTGGGTGTTGACGAAAAAGCCGATCAGCCCCTGTACTTCTGCGCGCTGGCGGTTGGCAACCGGCACGCCCACCAGCAGTTCTTGCTGGCCGGTATAGCGGTGCAGCACCGCCTTGAACGCCGTCAGCAACACCATGAACAGGCTGGTGCCGCTGGCGGCGGCCAGGGCCTTGAGCTGCGCGGCCAGCGCTGCGGGCACCTCGAAGCCAAGGCTTGCGCCGCGCTGGCTCATTTCGGCCGGGCGCGCGCGGTCGGCGGGCAGTTCGAGAATGGGTGGGCGCTCACCCAGGGTGGCGCGCCAGTAGGCCAGCTGGCGCTCGCCTTCGCCGGCTTCGAGCCAGTTGCGTTGCCACAGGGCGTAGTCGGCGTACTGCACGGCCAAGGCCGGCCACTGCGGCGCCTGGCCTTGCAGGTGGGCGGCGTAGCCCTGGGCCAGCTCGTCGAGCAGGATCTGCATCGACCAACCGTCGGAGATGATGTGGTGCATGGCCAGCAGCAGGCCGTGGCGCTGTTCGCCCAGGCGCACCAGGGTGAGCTGCAGCAGCGGCCCCTGGTACAGGTCGAAGGCCTGGCCGGCAGCGGCCTGCAAGGCGGCCTGCAGCGCCGCTTGCGGGTCGGCGCTGGCGCTGAGGTCGAGGTGATCCAGGGCAAGGCCGGCCGCCGGGCTTACCACCTGGGTGAGCTGGCCATCGGTTTCGGCAAAGTGGGTGCGCAGGATTTCGTGGCGCGCCACCAGGGCGTTCACGGCTGCCTGCAAGGCGGCGACATCCAGCACGCCGTCCAGGCGCAGCACGCCGGCCTGGTTGTAGGCGGCGCTGCTGCGGTCCAGTTGCCACAGGGTCCACAGCCGGCGCTGGGCATAGGAGGCGGCCACCACAGGCTGGCCTTCGGCACGCGGTGGAATCGGCAGGCTTTCAAGGCTCATGCCCTGGGCCTTGAGCTTTTCACCCAGGGCGCGGCGTGCGGCCGGGTCCAGCTCGGCGAAGCGCCGGGCCAGGGCGAGGGAACGATCGACCACAGTCATGGTGCCTCCACTTCGGCGAACAGGTTCTCCAGGGCATCCAGGTCGTTGCCCGGGGCCTGTTGCAGCTCCGCCACCTTGGCGGCGAAGCGCTCCAGGGTGTCGCCTTCGAAGAACAGCCGCAGCGGCAGTTCGATGCCCATCTGCTCCTGCAACCGCGCGCGCAGGCGGGTGGCCAGCAGCGAGTGGCCGCCCAAGGCGAAGAAGTTGTCCTGCAACCCGACCCGCTCAACCCCCAGCGCCTCCTGCCAGATGCCGGCCAGCAGGCACTGCAGTTCGCTCTGCGGCGCCTGGTAGGCCTGGCCGACCACGGCCTCGGCGGCCAGGGCGCGGCGGTCGACCTTGCCGTTGGGCATCAACGGCAGGCGTGCCAGGCTGCGCAGCGCGGTGGGCAGCATGTGCGCTGGCAGGCGCCGGGCCAGTTCCGCCTGCAGGCGGCCGGCCAGTTGCCCGTCTTCGTCGGCGCCAACCACAAAGGCCACCAGCTGTGCACCGCTGGCGCCCTCGCGCACCACCACTGCGGCTTCGGCAACGCCTGCGCAACTGGCCAGCACCGCCTCCACTTCGCCCAGTTCGATACGGAAGCCGCGAATTTTCACCTGCGCATCGACCCGGCCAAGGAACTCCAGCAGGCCGTCGGCGCGCCAGCGCGCCAGGTCGCCGGTCTGGTAGCCGCGGCTGCCGTCGGCCAGGGTCGGGAAACGCTCGGCGGTGAGTGCCGGGCGGCCCAGGTAGCCGCGGGTAACGCCGGGGCCGGCGACATACAGCTCGCCCACCTGCCCCACCGCCACCGGCTCGCGGTTGGCGTCGAGCACCAGCACGCGCATGCCCGGCGCCGGGCGGCCGATGGAGACCGGGCCTTGGCTTGCGTTCCACGCCGTGCACCAGACGCTGCCTTCGGTGGGGCCGTATTCGTTGCTCAGCAGCACGCCGGGCAGGCGCGCCTGGTGGCGGGCCAGCAGCGCCGGGGTGCAGGCTTCGCCAGCCACCACCACGGTGCGCAGGGCGTGCTGGCCGAGGTGCTCGAGCACTTCGGCGTGCAGCCCTGGCAAGGCCAGGTAGTGCGTGATGCCCTGCTCGCCCAGCAGTGCGGCAATGGCCTGTGGGTCCTTGGCCTGGGCGGCGCTCGGCAGGTGCAGGCAACCGCCCTGGCCGAGGGTCCAGAACAGCCCGGCCACCGAGCTGTCGAACGACAGCGACGACAGCAGCAGGAAGGATTCGACCGGCGCCGGGTAATGAACGAAACGCGCCAGGGTCGAGGCCAGGGCGTTGGCGTGGCTTACGGCAACGCCCTTGGGCGTGCCGGTGGAGCCGGAGGTGTAGATGACATAAGCCAGGTCGTCAGCGCCGACCGCCACCGCCAGCGGTGTGCTTGGGCCTTGCCACACCGGCGAGGCCTCGGCCAGCGACAGCACCGGCAGGCCGGCGGGCAGCACCAGGTCGGCGGCCGGGGCATCCAGTGCCAGCAGGCACTGGGCGCCGGCGTCGGCGTCGGCCAGCATGAAGCCGAGGCGCTCGGCCGGGTAGTCCGGGTCCAGCGGCAGGTAGGCGCCTCCGGCCTTGAGAATACCCAGCATCGCCACCAGCGCGGCCAGCGAACGCGGCGCGTACACGGCAACGATGCTGTCGCGCCCGACCCCCTGCGCCTGCAGGGCGTGGGCCAACTGGTTGGCACGCTGCTCCAGCTGAAGGTAGTCGAGCACCTGGTCGCCCTGGCGCACGGCGCCGCGCTGGCCTTGCCGGGCAACCTGCTGCTCGAACAAACGGTGCAGCAAGCCTGGACTGGCCAGCGGCATGGCCGCGCCCTGCTCGAAGGCCTGGATACGCGCACGCTCCGGTTCGCCCAGCAGGCTGACCTGGGCCAGGCGCTGCTCGAAGTCGCCCAGCGCCAGGGCGGCAAATACCGCGAACTGCCCCAGCCACAGCGCGGCCACGTCTTGTTCCAGTTGGTCGGCAACGTAGTGCAGTTGCAGTTCATTACCCACGCGGGCCAGGCCCAGCGGCGCCAGTACGCTGGCATCCAGCTCCAGTTCGACACCGTCCTGCGGCGTGTGGCTGGCGGCGAAAGCGTACAGGCTGTCGGCATTTTCGACGGCCACCTCGTCCAGGCATTCGAGCCACGAACGGGCCTGCTCCAGGCGGCTGCGGAACTCTTCCAGGGCCTGGGCCAGGGTGGCGTCGGCAGGGTATGCCAGGTTCAGTGGCATGTGCCGTTCGAAGCGCCCGAGCATGCCTTCGACCTGGGCGTTGCGACCGTCCACGCAGGCCAGCAGCGAGACCTGGGTCTGCTCGCCCAGGCGGCACAGGAAACCGGCCCACAGGAACAGCAACAGGTCGTCGCTGGCCAGGGCTTGCTCGCTGGCGTAGGTATCGAGGGTTTGCAGCAGGGGGGCGGCTGGCAGGGTGACCTGCCGGGCCGCATCGCGGGGCAAGCCCGCTCCCACGCTGTGTTCGAATGGCAGCGTCGCCCGTGGCGTGATGGCGTCGAGCACGCCGCGCCAGTAGGCGGCGCCGCGCAGGCCCATGTCCTCGCCGGCCAGCTCGCCCTGCCACGAGGCATAGTCGATGTACTGCAACGCCTCTTCGTCGGCCGGCGCCAGGCTGCCGGCGTAACCGGCGCGCAACTCGCTGGCCAGTTGCTGCAGCGCCTGCCGGTCGACACTGGCCAGGGCCACGCCCAGCCGCACGACGAAGCTGTCGCCCTCCACTTGCTCTAGCGCCGCGACCCAGGGCAGTTGCTCCAGGCCCTCGCGCCCGGCAACCGGCTGCAGCGGCGCCAGGGCGCCCTGCTCCACCACCTGCACCGGGCGGCGCAGGCCGTCCAGGCGCAGGTAGCGGGTGCGCAGCACTTCGTGGCGGCGTTGCAGCTCGGCGAGCACCTGGCCCAGGCGGGCCTCGTCATAGGCACCCGGCACGCGCACACGGGCAAAGGCCGCCAGCGGTTGCCCGGGGCGAACCAGCACGGCGCCCTGCTGGGCAGAAAGGGGGAAGGCGTCTTGGTGGGCAGGCAGTTGCATGTGGGGGAACCTCAATCTTGTGCCAGGTCGGCGCTTTTCTGGGCGATCGCCATCGCGGTGAGAATCTTGCGCGGGCCGGTGAATGCGTTACGGGCGTGCAGCGAGAGCATGTTGTCGAGCAGCACCACATCGCCCTTTTGCCAGGGGAACTCCACCATGACGTCGCGGTAGGCCTGCTGCAGGTGGCGAATGACTTCGTCGGGGATCGGCGCGCCGTCACCGTAGAAGGTGTTCTGCGGCAGGTCGTCGGCATCGAACTCGGCGATCAGCGCGGCGCGCAGGGTGTCGGGCAGGGTCAGGGCGTTGAAGAAGGTGCCGTGGTTGAACCACAGCTGTTCGCCGCTGCGCGGGTGGCGGACGATGGCCGGGCCAACCTGGCGGGTACGCAGGCGGTTGCCGGGTTTCCACTCCGGGCGGATGCCGATGCGCGCGCAGTAGGCTTCCACCTCGGCGCGGTCTTCGCTCTGGAACACGGTCTGCCAGGGCAGGCCCATGCCATCGCCGTAGTTGCGCACGTACATGATGCGGCGCTGGCGAAATTCCTCGCGCACCGCCGGGTCGATGCGCTGCAGCAGCGCACGGGTATCGCCCAGCGGTGTTTCGCCGCCGGTCAGCGACGGCAGGTCGCAGTAGAAGTACAAATGCAGCGGGAACACCGGCGAGTAGGAGTGCTCGTTGTGCGGGAAGATGCGCTCGTTGCTGGGGTAGTCGGTGGAGCTGTAGATATTGAACTGACGGGTGATCTGGGTGCGCGGCGAGGCGCGGAACAGGTATTCCAGCGCCCCCCCCGAAACCGCCTGCACGCAGCGGTCGAAGCCATCGATGCCCTCCACGTCGAAGCCGCGGAAGAGGATGGCGCCATGTTCCAGCAAGCGCGCCTCCACCTGATCGCGGTTCTGCGCCAGCCACGCCACCAGGTCGGTGCCGGCAAAGCGTGGCCGGCACAGCGCCGGCAGGGCATGCCCTTCGAGCAACGGGGTGAACACGACCCGCTGTTCCTGGCCGGCGGTGATGCTCCTGCGTGCACGGCCCATGCTGGGCAGTGCCGTGACCTTGGCGTCGTTCATCATTGCTCCTGAACACTCTGTGCGTTAGGGGTGGGCTGCACGGCGCGCCGGCGCATCGGCCGTTGGCTGTCGAGCAGTTGCCGGCGCTGCTGGTTGTCGGCGCTGCGCGCCGCGCGGCGCACCTGGGCGGCGGCCTCCAGCAGGTCGGCCTGGGTACGGCCGGGCTGGCCCAGCCAGCAGTCGAGTACGGCCTGGATCTGGGCGAACAGTTCGGCCAGCTCGCAGGCCTGGAACAGGCCCTGGGGCACCTCGAAGCGGGCTTCCAGGCGCCCGGCACTGCTGTAGAAGCCGAGGATCAGGTCCAGCTCGGCGGCCTGGTGTTCGCAGGCCAAGGCCTCGACCCGTACATCCTGCAGGCGCGGCAACGGTGGCTCGCCTTCCTGGTAGTTGAGCTTGATGCTGAAGAACGGCGAACGCCCGGCCCGGCGCGGTGGGCGCAGCGCCTCGACCAACTGCTCGAACGGCAGGTCCTGGTGCCCGGCGGCGCCCAGCACCACGCGCCGGCATTGCTCGAGCAGCGCATCGCTGCCGGCGGCCAGGTCCAGGTCCAGTTGCAGCACCAGCTGGTTAATGAAAAAGCCCACCAGCGGCTCGGCGGCCGGGTGGCTGCGGTTGGCGATATCGCTGCCCAGGCGGATGCGCGACTCGCCGCTCTGTTCGCGCAGGCTGATGGCAAAGGCGCCGAGCAGCAGCATGAACGGCGTCACCCCATGGGCGCTGGCGTAGGCGCGCAGCGCGCTGGTTTGCACGCCGCTGAAGCTGAACTGCTCGCACACGGCGTTGGCGCCGGTGCCGCGCGGGCGCTGGCTGTGCAGCTCGAGCAAGCGCTGCTCGCCGGCCAGGGCCTGCTGCCAGTAAGCCAGTTGCCGGGCCTGCTCGGGGCCGGCCAGCAGTGCGCGTTGCCAGCGGGCGAAGTCGCCGTAGCCGACCGCCAGCGCCGGCAGCGCGGCGTCGCGCCCGGCAAGGCCTGCGGCGTACAGCGCCTCCAGCTCGTCGACCAGGTTGCGCATCGACCAGCCGTCAACGGCGATGTGGTGGGTGGTCAGCAACAGCACATGCTCGCGGGGCGCAAGGCGCAGCAGGCATACCCGCTGCAACGGGCCTGCGGCCAGGTCGAAAGGCTGGCGCGCCTGTTGCGCCGCACGCTGGCGGGCCTCGGCAAGGTCTGCGATTTGTTCGACGCTGAAAGCCAGCGCCAGGCTAGCGTGCTGCACCAGGCGCACGCCCTCGCCGTCGGCGTGGAAGGTGGTGCGCAGCACGCCATGGCGCTGCTGCAGGGTGGCGAAGGCGGCGCGCAGCACCTCGCTGTCCAGCGGGCCGCGCAGGTGCAGGGCCATCGGCACGTTGTACACCGAGCTGTGCGGCTCCAGCTGCCAGGCGAACCACAGGCGCTGCTGGGCGAACGATGGCACCAGGGCCGCCTGGGGGTCAGCAGCGAGCAACGGCTGGGCGTGGGCGGCGGCGGCTTCGGCCACTTGCCCGGCGAAGGCAGCCAGCACCGGGTGGTCGAACAGGCAAGCCAGCGGCAGGCTCACCCCCAGCCGCTCGCGCAGGCGGCCGATGATTTGCGCGGCGGCGATGGAGTTGCCGCCCAGGGCGAAGAAGTTGTCGTCGGCGAACACCTCGCCCTGGCCGAGCACTTCGGCCCACACTGCCGCCAGTTGCTGCTGGTGCTCACCTTGCAGGGGCTGGCCCTGGCGCTGCGGGCGCTGGTCGTTGCGGCGCAGGTGGAAGCAGTCCAGCTCGCCACGTTCGAGCATTTGCCGGCAGGCCGAGCGTTGCAGCTTGCCGCTGGAGGTCTTGGGCAGCTCGCCGGGCTGCAGCAGGGCCACCCACACCGGGGTTTGCTGGCACACGTCGGCCAGCGCGCGGTCGATTTCGGCGCACAGCTGGGCGGCGCCGATCTTGCGCTGGGTGGCGCGGCCGATCTCTACGGCAATGCCAATGCCTTCGCCGTCGGCCTGGTCGACCACAAAGGCGGTCACCCGGCCCTTGCGCGCACCTTCGACGTTGTACTCCACGGCCCGTTCGAGGTCTTGCGGGTAGATGTTCTGGCCACGGACGATGATCATGTCCTTGAGCCGGCCGGTGATGAACAGGCGGCCTTCGCGCAAAAAGCCGAGGTCGCCGGTGCGCAGCCAGGTGCGCCCGTCACGCTCGACAAAAGCGCGGGCAGTGGCCTCGGGGTTGCGCCAGTAGCCACGGGCGACGCTGTCGCCACTGGTCCAGATCTCGCCGATGCGGCTGTCGGGCTGGCGCTGGCCGCTGGCCGGGTCGACCAGGATCACGTCCAGGCCGGGGTGGAGGATGCCGCTGCTGACCAGCAGGCTGCCCTGCCCAGGTTCAGCGCGGTGCTCACCGAGGGCATGGCTGTCGAAGCTTGCACTGACGAAGGGTTCGGCGGCGGTGGTGCCGGTGACGAACAGCGTGGCCTCGGCCAGGCCGTAGCACGGCAGGAACGCCAGCGGGTTGAAGCCGCAGGCGGCGAAGCGCTGGGTAAAGGCCTGCAGGCTGTCCTGGCGGATGGGCTCGGAGCCGGAGAACAGCACCCGCAGGCTGCCCAGGTCGAGGTTGGCCAGCACGCTGTCGCTGACCCGCTCGGCAGCCAGGCGGAAGGCGAAGTCCGGCGCGCCGGTGTGGGTAGCGCGGTACTGGCTGACGGCTTCGAGCCAGCGCGCTGGGCGCTCGACGAACTGGCGCGGCGACATCAGCACCAGGGTCGCGCCGCGGTAGACGGTCAGCAGCAAGCAGCCGATCAACCCCATGTCGTGGTACAGCGGCAGCCAGCTGACGAAGGTGTCGCCCGGGTTCAGGTCGAAGCCGTGCACCATCATGTTCTCGTTGGCCACAAGGTTCGCGTGGCTGACCTCGACGCCCTTGGGCGTGGCGGTGGAGCCTGAGGTGTACTGCAGAAAAGCCACGGCCTCGCCTGCCGGCGGCTGCGGGGTAAAGCCTGCAGCTTCGTCCAGCGCCAGGGCGTCGACCGCCAGCACCATCGGCAGCGCCTCGGCGAAGGCCTGCTGCAGCGAGTCGGCCAGATGCGCCTCGGTCAGCACCAGGCGTGGCTCGGCGTCGTCGAGGATCGCCCGCACCCGGCTCAACTCGTACTGGCGCAGCGACTCGGGCGGCAGCGCCGGCACGGCGATGATGCCGGCATACAGGCAGGCGTAAAACGACACCACGTAGCTGGGCCCGCTTTGCATCAGCAGCAACGCGCGCTCCCCGGCCTGGGTGTGACGCAGCAGCTCGGCAGCCAGGGCGCGGGCACGGCGGTCCAGTTCGGCGTAGCTCAGCGTCAGGCGCTGGCTTTCACCGTCGAGAAGAAAATGCACCGCAGGCTTGCTGCCTTGCTGGCCGGCATGGGCGACCAGCGCCTCGATCAGGGAGCCATGGAGAGCTGTCATGTCACACCTTTGCTAAGAAGTGGGAATCGGGGCGGGCGGCCGGCGCCGGCGCGTGGGGCGCCAGGCATTCGGCCAGGTGCGCGAGCACCGCGCGCTCATGGGACTGGATGAAGAAATGGCCGCCGTCGAACAGCTTGAGGCTGAAGCCGACCGCGGCCAGCTTGCGCCAGGCCAGCAGCTGCGCTTCGCGGGCGGTGTCCTGGCTGCCGGCCAGCACGTGCAGCGGGCATTGCAGCGGCGCGGTGGGCTGGAAGCGGTAGCGGCCGCACAGCAGAAAATCGGCGCGCAGCACTGGCAGGGCCAGGCGCATCAGCTCCGGGTCCTGCAGGGCTTCGTCGGGGGTGCCTTGCAACGCGCCCAGCTCGGCCAGCAGTTGCTCGTCGCTCATCGGGTTACGAAAACGCAAATAGTCGCGCATGCCGGGCGCCGCGCCACCGGACACCAGCAGCGCCTGCGGCGGCGGCAGGCCTTGGGCACGCAGGGCGCAGGCCAGCTCGAAGGCCAGCAACGAGCCCATGCTGTGGCCGAACAGCGCGTAGGGGCGCCAGGTTTCGCCGCGCAGCTCGCGGGCCAGTTGCGCGGCCAGGTCGACCAGGTCGGTGGCCAGCGGCTCGGATGCGCGGCTGCCCCGCCCTGGCAGCTCCAGCGGGCGAATATCCAGCCAGGCCGGGGCGCTGCGCCGCCAGCGCGCATAGCCCATGGCACTGGCGCCGGCATAGGGCAGGCAGAACAGGGTCAGCACGGCGCTCACCGGCCGGCCTGCCCGTCCATGTGCTGGCGCAGGCTCAGGGGGCGCATGTCGGTCCAGACCGACTCGATGTAGTCCAGGCACGCCTGCTTGGCGCCGCTCTTGCCGGCTTCGCGCCAGCCGGCCGGCACGGCCTTGTAGTCAGGCCACAGCGAGTACTGCTCCTCGGCGTTGACCAGTACCTTGAACGTTGCGTCTTCGCGGTCGAAAGCCATCTGAAATCTCTCCGTCTCTGTCGGTTGAAGGCGCCTGGCGCAATGGCCTGCGGCGCGATTTCCTACATCGACGAATGACTGTCAAATAACTTCAGAAGACTGTTTCGTAACCGATTGTCAGATCCTGCCTACAGCGAAATCGGAGACTTGTTGCAAATAGTTCTTAACAATACTAGATTCTCCACCCTCGCTGGCAGACTTCAAGAATGGATCAGGTGCCTCATGCAAAAACACGGTGCAGCCCGCAGCGGTTCCCCCTTGCTTGACGTGTTCTTTGACCAGCGTTCGCGCCTGATCGGGCTTGCCGCGAAGATCATTGGCTGCCGCAGCCACGCCGAAGACATCGTTCATGAAGCGTTCATGAAGGTGGACGATGCTGGCGAAACGGAGCAGATCCGTTCGCAGGCTTCGTACCTGACCCGGGTGGTGCGCAACCTGTCGATCGACCATTACCGGCGTCGCCAGTTCGAGGAGCGGCTGATGTGCTCTGACACCGACAGCAGCGAGTCGGCGACGATCTTCGGCGATACCCCCGAGGCGCTGGTGTCGGACCAGCAGGTACTGGAGCGGGTTAGCGGGGCCTTGGCCGACCTGCCCGAACGCACCCGCTATGCGTTCGAGATGTGCCGTATTCATGGCATGAAGCAGCGCGAGATCGCCAAGATTCTGGGGGTGTCGCCGCCGTTGGTGAATGCGATGATCCGGGATGCGCTGCTGCATTGTCGGGAGAAGGCGCTTTAGGGGTTTTGTTGAAGCCAGCCCTGGCCCCATCGCCGGCAAGTCGGCTCCTCTGGAACAAATCACAACTCGTTGATTTAACGAAGATTCTGTGGGAGCGGCTTTAGCCGCGAACACCGGCGAAGCCGGTGCCAGACACCGCGGCGCCTGCTTCGCGGCTAAAGCCGCTCCCACAGGGACTGCGCTTGGCTCGGGCTTCGCGCGATCCTGTAGGAGCCGGCTTGCCGGCGATCACCGGCACAGCCGGTGCCAGCATTCGCCTGTGCCGGCCCTATCGCCGGCAAG
>NZ_JBJDNC010000045.1:0-44788 GCF_044900265.1 Pseudomonas sp. NPDC089406
AACGACATCGGCGGCCTTGGCCATTTTGCTTCGTACCTCAGATTTTGCTTCGGATTGGAGATCACATCGCCCGCTGTGCAGGCGATTAGGTTCAGTCAGCGTGGGGCGCTGACATCGGTCTGACCGGTGGCAAGCAACGCACCTCGGACAAACCCACTGCGCAGGCTGCGTTCGACGAACTCACGCACATAGGCAGCCGCCGCATCATTGCCCCTGGGCACCGCCATGGCCTGGCGAATGGCGGTGAAGGCGCCATCCAGCACCCGATAACGAGCGTCACCGTCCGCCACTTTCTGCAGGGGCTGGCGAACACCGGCAGCCGCGTCCAGGCCTTGGTCGATAAACAGGTCGACGGCGCCAGCCGAGGTTTCGGCTCGAATCAGCTCGGCATGCTCTAGTGTGCGGCTCAGGTACAGGTCGTAAGCCGCGCCTTTGCCGACGGCCAGGCGAAGGCCTGCAGCGTCCAACTGATCGACGCTGGCGAACGGCGCATCCTGCTTCACCAGGTAAGTACCCTCGATCAGCACGTAGGGCTCACTGAAGAAGATTTGCGCTTCGCGGACCGGTTCGATGGCCAAGAAGGCCAGGTTCCAGGCCCCCTCCTCCAGCGCGGCGAAAACTTTGCCGGCGGCATCGAAGGTGCGCATCTTCAAGGTTACACCGAGCTCTTCGGCCAGCGCCTTGGCCAGTGCGACCGATACGCCCTGGGGCTCGCCGTCGGGACCGCGCTGAGCTAGAACCGGATTACCAAAATTGATAGCGGCAGTGAGGACGCCGTTAGGGGCCAGTTCGGCCAAGACTTGCTGGGAGATTGTGGTAGACATTCGGTTCTCCATTGTCTGTGAGGACCTCTTTGCGGCTGAAGAGGCTCATACAGGACCGTGCTTTTCCTGCTATAGCAACTTCGGCCGCAAATGGGCCTTACCAGATGGGTAAGGTGTACGACACGATCAAGCGATTTTCATCGGTGCCGCGGGCAAAATTGGAGCGATACGCCGCATTACGCCAGCGAATGCCCACGTTCTTCAATGCGCCCGACTGGAACACGTAGGCGATATCGGTGTTGCGTTCCCACTCGCGACCTTCCTCGCTGCTAGTGGCAGGATCGGCATGGTCGCCTTTGACGTAGCGGGTCATGAAGGTAAGGCCGGGGATGCCAACCGAGGCAAAGTTGTAGTCGTAACGCAACTGCCAAGAGCGTTCGCCCGGCTCGGCGAAGTCGTTGAGCTGGATGTAGTTGGTTAGGTAGGGGTCAGTACCGTTGAGGAACGGCATCGACGTATCGCCGTTCATTTTCTGCAGCCCCAGACCAAAGGCGTGGCCACCCAGGCTGTAAGTGAACATGCCGCTCAACGCACCGCTGTCGATAGCACCACCTTTGGCGGTGCCCGTATCGTCGCTGAGCATGTAGCGCAGGTCGCTCTTCAGCTTGCCCGGGCCGATGCTCCAGCTGTGATTGACGCCGAAGAAACTTTGTCGGTAGACGTCCTGCAGCTCGGCATACTGGTAGCTCAGGGTCAGTGTCTTGCTCAGCGCATAGTCGGCACCACCGATCCAGTAGTCATCCCCTTCCACAGCCCCAGCAAAGCGCCGGTTCTTGTTGTTGAGGGTGATCTTCTGCGCATCAGTGGAGTCGCGGTCGGTCATGCGGTTGAAGCGCGCGCCGGTAAAGGTCAGGCCGTCGATTTCGTTACTGGTCAGCAGACCACCCTCAAAGGTCTGCGGCAGGATGCGTCCGGTGTTGGCCTGCACGGTCGGCAGCTTGGGGATCAAGGTGCCGTACTTAAGCTCGCTCTGCGACACCTTGACCTTGGCAGTTAGGCCCAATCGGCTGAATTCGTCGGCCGCACGGCCGTCATCGTGAACCGGCAACAGGCCGGTGCCGGCGCGATCGGGGCTTGAGTCAAGCTTGATGCCGAGCATGCCCAGTGCGTCGAGGCCGAAGCCGACGGTGCCCGGCGTGTAGCCGGAGCGAAAATCCAGCAGAAAGCCTTGGGCCCACTCTTCACGCTTCGACTGCGCACTACCATCGCGAAAATCACGATTCAGGTAATAGTTCTGCATCTGCAGGTTGAGCTTGCTGTCGTCAACGAAGCCCTCGGCACTTACAGCGCCGACGATCATGCAAGGAGAAAGGGTGACAAAGGTACGCAGGATGTTCTTATTGTTGTGCATCTGGCGATTTCCATCTGGTTGGCATGAGACTGCCCGGCCCGGGGCATAGCACTGGGCAGTCAAAGGAAACGGAGCGGGTCAGCAAGGGGCCAGGTTGCGGCCCCTTTCAGGATCAATGTGCGGAGGCGGCCACTGGCTGATCTGGGTCTTTGTTAGTGACGCGCATCAATGCCGTCATCAGGAAGGCGATGACCAGCAAGGCGCTGAGGAACAGCAAACCCGTGGCTGCGCTCTGGCTGTTGCCCTTGACCACACCGATCATCGACGGCCCGACGAAGCCGCCGAGGTTGCCGATCGAGTTGATCACGGCAATCGAAACCGCTGCGGTAGCACGGTCGAGGAACAACGTCGGCAGTGCCCAGAAGGGCGACTTAAAGCTGTACAGGCCGGACAGCGCTACGCAGATCATGGCCATCGAGGCCACCGCACTTGGCAGCATGCCCGCACCAATCAGGCCGAGAGCTGCGACCGCCAGCGGAATGGCCGAGTGCATCTTGCGCTCGTTGCGCCGGTCGGAGCTGCGCGACCAGATAATCATCGCTGCGGTGGCAACGATGTACGGCACCATGGCAATCAGGCCGATCTGGGTATGACTCAGGTCGCTGGAGAAGCCCTTGATGATCTGCGGCATCCAGTAACCAACACCCAGGCTGCCGCACTGGTAGACGAAGTAGATAAAGGCCAGGTACAGCACCTTCTTGTTGACCATGGTTTGCAACACGCCCAAACGCTTGACGTTCTTGCGACTCTGGCGATCGCGCTCAAGCTCGGCCAGCAGCCAATCCTTTTCCGGCTGGGTCAGCCATTTGGCCTGCTCCGGCTTGTCGGTCAGGAAGAGGAAACAAGCAATGCCGAGGAAGACTGCCGGCACGCCCTCAAGGAACAGCATCCAGCGCCAGCCGCTCCAGTCGAACCACTTGATGTTGTCCATGATCCAGGTAGAAAGTGGCGCACCGATGATGTAGCTGACGGGAATCGCGGCGGTGAACAGCGCCACGGTGGTTGCCAGTTCCTTGGCGCGGAACCAGTAGGTCAGGTAGACGATCACGCCCGGGAAGAAGCCGGCTTCGGCCACACCTAGGAAGAACCTCAGCACGTACAGCTGGTTGGCGGTCTGGGCAAAGGCGGTAGCGGCGGCAATCGCACCCCAGGTCACCAGGATCCGGGCAATCCAGACCCGCGCACCGTACTTGTTGAGCATGACGTTGCTAGGCACTTCGAAGAGGAAGTAGCCGATGAAGAATATTCCGGATATGAAGCCGAACGCCTCGCTGGTCAGGGCCAGCTCCTTGTTCATCTCCAACGCGGCATAGCCGATGTTGGCGCGATCCAGGTATGACACGATGTAGAGCAGGAACATGAAGGGAATGATGCGCAGGGTGACCTTACGGACAGTGGCCTGTTCATCGACAGTCTTGTTGTTGTTCATGACGACCTCACTGAAAGGCGGACCTTGATCTGCCTTTTCTAATTGTTATCTGTAACAGCCGGTTCAGGCAGAAAAAACCATGCAGACCGGACTGCCGGTCGAAACCGAAAAGCCCGTCTTGCTCAAGCGTCCGTGCTGCGCATCGATTGACAGGGCAACGATGCTGTCGCTGTCTTCGTTGAGGGCGAAGATGAAGCGTTGATTGGGAGTCAGTGCGAAGAAACGTGGCGTTTTTCCAGCAGTTGGCTGCACCTCGACCAGGTTCAAAACACCCGTTTCGGTGTTGAAGGCATACACCGCGATGCTGTCGAAACCACGGTTGGACGCATAAACAAATCTGCCGCTTTGATCGACTTCGATTTCCGAGGCACGGCTATTGCCGGTGTAGGATGAAGGTAATGTCGACAGCACTTGCAGAGGTTCAAGGCCACCAGTTTGGCTGTCTAGGCGATAGCTGGTGACTGTTGAATCCAATTCATTGATGGCAAATGCGTAGGGTGCGGTCGGGTGCTGAGCGATATGCCGCGGGCCAGCTCCCTCACGGGTTACTACGAATGGGGTTTCTGCTGGGTACAATTTGCCGTTGTCGAAACGGAAACTGAAGATCCGGTCCAAGCCCTTATCCGGGACCAGGACGAAATTGCCAGATGCATCAAAAGGATTGAAGTGAGGCTTGGCAAATGGTTGCTCGACACGATGCGGACCAACCGGACCTTCGAGTTGCACCAGTTGACATACTTCACCAATACGCCCGTCTTCTAACACGTCAAGAACAGCCAGCGTTCCGGTGACGTGGTTTGAAACAACCATGAAACGCTCACTAGGATCCAATGCCAGGTGAACGGGGTTGCGGCCTTCACAACTTTGAGTGTTGAGTAGGCTCAACGTCCCATCGTTCCGATCGACAATGAAGGCACTGACTTCGCTGCGATCACCGTGTACGGTGTAGAGCCGGTCACCTGCCCGATTGAGGGTGAGGAACGACGGATTGACCAGATCATCCAGCACCTGGATCTGCTCCAGAGTGCCAGCGTCCTGATCTACCCGGTAAACGGTGATACCGTCACCCCGGGCATTACGCTCGCGGGTCGTTCGCGAACCTACATAGGCGTACATTGGGTCATTCTCCCGATTGCTGATGCAATTGACAGCGGGTACATGCCTTTGATGAGGCAACAGTACCCATTGCGGCAGCATCGCTGCCACCGCAGTTCAAGGCTTGAGTACCGTGCGGGTTATCCGCGGGTTCGCTTCACTACCTTACGGATCACGTAGGGCAGCACCCCACCGTTGGTGAGATAGCGAATTTCCTGCAAGGAATCGAATCGAGCAATCAACTCAAATTGATCGCGTGCGCCATCGACTCGAACGACTTCAAGGCCGATTCGATTCTCACCAACCACTAACTCATCCAGGCCGACAAAGTCGAAGTGCTCGCTACCGTCAAGTTTCAAATCCGCAACGCTCTGCCCTTGCTTGAAGACCAGAGGTATCACTCCCATACCGATGAGGTTGCTGCGGTGAATACGTTCGATGCTGCGCGCCACTACCGCTTTCACTCCCAACAGCGCCTGGGCCTTGGCGGCCCAGTCGCGACTGGAGCCCGCGCCATAGTTAATGCCAGCGAACATGATCATCGGAGTGCCGGCATAGGTCTGAGCGGCTTCGTACAACGGCAGGCACTCGCTGTGATCCGCATTCCACGCCCAGCCACCTAATCCAGGCTGAGACTCTCCAAGGAGCTGATTCTTCACTGTTTTATTAGTGAAGGCACCGCGCAGCATGACTTCGTGGTTGCTCCGTCGGGTAGAGTACTGATTGAGATCCTGAGGATCCTCTCCGCGCTCCAAGAGCCACTGTCCAGCGAGGCTACTGGCTGGAATGGCGCCCGCCGGTGAAATGTGGTCTGTGGTGACGTTATCGCCAAGGACCATCAGTGGCCGAGCGCCCTTGATTGCCAGGCTGGTCTTGGGCTCAGCCTGAATATCGGCCAGATATTGGGGACGACGCAGGTAGGTTGACCGCGGATCCCAAGGGAACTGGACGCTGCCCTCGGCAGACAGTGCTTGCCAATGATGGGTGCCATCCCAGACGGTGGCCAAGCGCTGCTGGAAGAACTCCGGTTTGACTACCTGAGCGGCCAGCGCTGCAACTTCCTCGTCGCTAGGCAACAGGTCGTGCAGGAACACCGGATTCCCTTTCCCGTCCTGACCCAGCGGTTCACTTGTGAGGTCGACCTCAATGGTGCCGGCAATTGCAAAGGCAACGCATAGGGCTGGAGAGGCAAGATAACCTGCTGGCACTTTGGGGTTAACTCGCCCTTCAAAGTTGCGGTTACCGGACAGCACTACCACGCCCTTCAAACCCTGGTCGGCAAAGACCTCGACATGCTCTTCAAGCTTGCCGGAGTTGCCGATGCAGGTCATACACCCAAAGCCCGCCAAGTCGAAGCCAAGTGCTGAAAAGTCTTCAAGCAGACCGGCCTCAGCGAGGTAGTCAGAAACAACTTGCGAGCCTGGGGACAGGGATGTCTTGACCCACGGTTTACGATTCAGCCCCAGACGGCGTGCATTGCGAGCCAGCAAGCCAGCCTGGATCATTTGTGCTGGATTGGCTGTATTTGTGCAACTGGTGATCGCGGAGATGACTACAGCACCGTGCGTGATGGGCTCGCCGAACGACGGCTCGAAATATTGTTCGACAGAAGGCCCGGCGATCAGGTTACCACCACCCAAAACCTCATCGCGGAAGGAGCTACCTGATTTCGACAATGCTTGCCGCTGATGCGGCTGGTAAGGACCAGCAACGCTCGGCTCGATACTGGCCAGATCCAGATCGATGAGCTCGTCAAACGACGGCTCCGGAAGCTCATTGCTTCGATACAGGTCTTGCGCGTGCATGTAGGTGGCGGCTTGCAGGCACAGTTCTGGTGATCGACCGCTAAGCTGCATGTAGCTATGAGTCTGATCGTCGAACGGGAAGAAAACGACCGTTGCGCCATATTCGGGGGCCATGTTTGACACAGTGCCGCGAGCAGCCCAGCCAAGCGTAGAGAGGCCTGGGCCGGAGAATTCAACGAATTTGCCAACCACCGAACGCTTGCGCAGAATCTCGGCAACATGGAGAGACAGGTCAGTTGCAGTGACACCTGGACGCAGCGCGTTTGTCACTCGTATCCCAATGACCTGTGGGAAGCTGATCGGTACCGGCTCACCGACCATGGCAGCCTGCCCCTCCAGCCCGCCTACACCCCAGCCCAACACCCCGATAGCATTGATCATAGGTGTGTGACTGTCGGTAGCGACCATGTCGTCCGGATGCAGCAAGCGCCGGCCATCATCAGTGCGACTTTCCCAGACAACCTTGGCCAGAGCCTCCATGTTCATCTGGTGGATGATTCCGGTACCTGGTGGGATTACACCAAAGTTGTCCAGGCTTTTCTGAGCCCATTTGATGAAACGATAGCGCTCACTATTGCGGCGAAAATCGATGTCCAGGTTCTGCTCGACCGCATCGGCATCGGCATAGCTTTCGACGATCACCGAGTGGTCAATGGTCAGCACCGCAGGGATCAGCGGGTTCATCGCGCTTGGATCACCGCCGAGTTCGGCTACTACATCGCGCATGCCCGCAAAGTCGGCCAGGGCCGGCAAACACGTGGTGTCGTGGAACATGAGGCGGTTGGGCTGGAATGGCACTTCGCAGTCCGGGCCATCGCCGATTGCCCTAGCCAGGACTGACTCCAGAGCTTCGGGAGAGCAACGGGCCACATTCTCCAAGAGAATACGAATGGAGTAAGGCAGGCGCTGCAGTTGGCTGGTGCTCAGCAGCTTTTTAAGATCGATGTAGGCGAATTGCGTCCGGTCGATCTCAAGGGTGCTCATCAGGTCGCGGGCAGTCTGGGTCATGCTCGAATCGCTCTGCGTCTTATCGTTGTGACAGCGTCAGCTCAGGCAAGCGACACTGGTGATGGACCAATGCTAGGTCCAGCGCCGCAGGTTGAAAATTGATAAATCGCCATGGCAGCGTTCTCCAAGAGAGAACGCTAGCTTTGAGAGATCAAGCATGAGATAGGGAACGGTCTGGTCGAGATTGCAGCAACGACTACCCTGCAGGCGCCCGTATCTTGTCGATAAAACTGCGTAAAGTCGGCGCCGCTGTATCGTAGCTTTGCAATACCAAAAGCAGTTGTCGAGCGGACCAGCCTTCATCGAGACGCACAATCTTGAGCTTCAGACTGCGCTGGTAAGGCTTTACCACTGATCGCGGCAAGACAGCTATGCCCATGCCGGCCGAAACCATGCGACAGATGCAATCAAAACTGCTGATACGGATTCTGAGCTTCAGAGGCATTTCGAGCGCTTCAGCCTCCCGAGTCAGTAAGCCATACACTGAGCTTTCCTGATGAGGTCCGACCATCTCGTGTTCCAGCACCTGAGCGAATCGCACACTGGAGGCATCAGCTAACTGGTGATCCAAGGGCACCACCAGGACCAATTCATCCGAGCGATAAGGGATTGTCTGCAAACCTCTGGCAGCCGTCTGCGAGGCAATAACCCCCAGGTCGGCGCGCCCTTCTGCCACTGCGCTGATGACTTCGGCCCCAACCCGTTCCTGAATATCGAACCGAATCAACGGATACTGAGCTGCAAACTCCGTGACGTCAGCTGGCAGGAATTGAGACAGCGCCGAGGTAATTGCGTGTATGCGGATATGCCCCTTCACCCCTTCAGAGAACTCACCGAGCTCCGCATCAAGGTTTTGCAAGGTCTGTCGAACTTGCCGGGCGTAAAATAGCAATGACTGGCCGGCAGGCGTCAACTCAACACCACGCGCCCGGCGTATGAGAAGGGGCGCACCCGCGAGCTCCTCTAATTCACTGATTCGCTTGCTCACTGCCGAGACAGCAAGGTGCCGAAGGCTTGCGGCATGCGTGAGATTCAATGTTTCAGCCACCGCGATAAATACATCGAGGCTGGTCAGGTCGTAGCGCATTGCTTCTCCAAATGCTTACTGCAGACTAAGGGGGGTGGACCCGAGCCTTGGCACACCAAACGAACAGCCCTAAGCACAGTGAGGCTAGAGTGAAAACGATAGCTCTCGGTCCAGATAGCGCGCCTGAATCACATGCCCCTTCTCCAAGAGATCGAATGGCTCGCACAGCGCCCCTGTTGAAATGACTTCACCCGCACGTATCGTGATCCCCCGCTCGGCTGCATGCGCATAAAGGGATTGAAGCGCCATGACCGGATCGGTTGCCAAATCCCCCCGCAATGCTCTAGACCTCTCAACGCCGTCAACCGACACCACCGTCGTCTCGACAAGCTTATCCAGGATCTGCTGGCTGAACCCTGAACATGCCGAAGGGCCCAAGACCAAGGCCTCGAATCCAACATTATCAGCCACGAAGCTTGGCCATCCCACTGTCTTGCGATTAATGAAGCGTGATCGGACGATCTCGAAGGTCAGCAAGGTACTGCGGATATCTTCTGCCTGGATAGTTCTGCCAAGGAGCGGGGGCAGATCGCGATCAATTATGAAGGCAATCTCACACTCAATGGTCAGAGGACTGGGGCCGGGCCAAGCCAAGTGCACACCACTCTCATGGCAGCGAACCCGGTCTAATTGACCGATCAATGGACGAGACAACCCTGCCGTGTCCATCGCCGCACGGCTGCCCACCCCTAGCTTCCATCCACCACGCTCACACCCAACTGCTTTGAACAGCTGGTCCTGGGCGTCATAACCCTGCGATAGAGAAACGGGCCGAATGCTGGCTGGCAACTCCGCCAGCACATTTCTTGAGCGCCACGTCTCAAGAAGCAGGGATGCTGTAGCGTTGGTATCAATTGACGGTAGATTCATCGCGACTCCAACAACTCAAGAACATGCGCTTTAGGTAAAATTCAGTTCACGCTTCATTAGCAGCTGCTCGGAATCTCACACCAAGAGACTGCTCATAAACTTTGATCATGGCGCCTTTGTCCTCATTGCCATACCCCTGAAGCAAAGCGGCTTGATAGATCCCAGAGGCCGCCGATAGCAACGGAGTCGGAAGACCATGCCTGTAGGTTATAGCAGAAGCATTTACCAAATCCTTGTAAGCGTCTTGCAATGGATAGGCGCTGGAAAAGTCACCCTTAAGGATACGCTCCAAGAAGTAATCAGACGCATGACTTCTACCAGTACCACTGTTCACAATCTCGGCTACTTTTTCGCTATCCAGACCGAGCTTGACAGCCAATGGTAAAATTTCAGCCAGGGCTGCACAGTTTATATTGTACAGAAGCTGATTGATCAGCTTTGAAAGCTGACCCATCCCAGCATCACCCATGTACAAGGTTTTACTTGCCATCGAATGCAAATAGGGCAGCACTTCGTCATACGCTCCCCGATCACCCCCACACATCATAGTTAGCGTACCGTCATGAGCTCGCTTTGCCATGCCGGAAACGGGAGCATCTAGGAACCTAATCCCCGTCACCGCAAGCCTATCATTCACTCGCAATGCAGCCTCTGGACTGATAGTGCTTGTATCAACTACAAGACTTCCAGGCTTGAGTCGGCTCGCCAATCCGTTTGAACCAAACAATACCTCCGACACCACATGGTCGTCTGGCAATGAGAGGAAGACAATATCGCTGGCACTCAGGTCGTCCATACTGGAAGCGATTGTCGCTCCGCTTTTGGTTAAATCAGGGTACGCTCGAGTGCTTCGAGAGATTACTGTCAACTGGGAATGGTAGCGAAGAAGATTAGCCGCCATCGGCTTGCCCATCTGCCCCAGCCCAATAAACGCTATTTTCATACGATTCACCATGATTTAAATTTTAAAGGGTGGCATCCAGCCACCCTCCCCACGATCAAGTCGAACTCATTGGAAACAATCCGAACATCAACGAGAGCGCCATGATCAGGAAGCTCAATGCAAATGCCCATTTCATTGTAAACTTTTGATGATCGCTGAACTCGACTCCGGCCAGCCCACAGAGCAAATATGTCGAGGCGACTAAGGGGCTCAACAAGTGAACGGGCTGACCGATCAAAGATGCCCGGCCGATCTCTGCATGCGTGATGCCATACACCTCTGCCGCCTTGGCCAGTACAGGCAGTACGCCGTAATAAAACGCGTCATTGGACATGAAGAACGTGCCTGGAATGCTAGCCAGTGCAGTTATGGGAGCCATATATGGGCCCCACGTTTCCGGCAACAGCGACAGGAAGCTTGTAGACATTGCATCTACCATACCTGTTCCCGATAAAATTCCCGCAAGAATACCTGCCGCCAAGAATATCGAGATCTGATTCAGGGCAGTCGGCGCATGCGACGAAATACGCCTGCGCTGATCATGAATGTGTGGGTAATTGATAAGCAGGGCAATGGAGAAGGCCACCATGAAAAGCACGGCAACAGGTAAAACTTCCATCACCAAAGCCGCCATCAGCCCCAGTGTGAGAATCGCATTAAGCCAAAACATCTTAGGTCGACGCAGTTCCGCATCTTCCTCGGACATTGCAGGGGTCCATCCTTCATTTGCATCTTCATCGAATACCGTTGCTGCAGCGCCTACGGACAAGCGAAGCGTACCCAGCCTCTTGCGCTCGCTCAGCCCTACGAAATAGGCCAGGGCCAAGACGCCGAGGAAGCTGATGATGAGCACGGGAACGAAAGGCAGGAATAGTTCAGAAGTTTCCACTTGGAGCGAAGAGGCAGCCCGCGCCAGTGGACCACTCCAAGGTAGCAAGTTGGTAACACTGGCTGCGAGGATAACCATGCAGGTCAGGCATAGCGGGTCCAGGCGAAGACGCTTGAATAAGGGCAACATGGCAGTCACGGTGATCATGTAGGTCGTGGAGCCATCACCGTCGAGTGAAACAAGGCCCGCAAGCAAAGTGGCATACACCACCGCTTTCAGCGGATCGCCTTTGATAAGCTTCAGAAAAGTCCTGATAATCGGATCAAAAAGACCAGTATCAAACATCACTCCAAAGTACATGATCGCAAACATGACCATGATTGCCGTAGGGGCCACCTTTCGCAGCCCCTCGATAATCATGTCACCCATCTCTGGACCAAACCCGCCCATCAATGCAAACGCAATAGGAACTGTAGTCAACGCAACCAAAGGCGAAAGGCGCTTGGTCATGATCAAGGCCATAAAGGTCGCGATCATGGCATAACCGAGAAATGAAAGCATATGAGACACCTTGATTTAAATCGATTTTATTTTTGTACAATAGCGCCATCGCGCCTCAAGGTTGCCGCTTGGCTCAAAGGCTTTGCGACATTCATTATTTACAACTAGCCTTTAACTCATATGCAAACCGCCATTGAGAGAGAAATCCGCTCCATTCGCATAGGCTGACTCTTCAGAAGCCAGCCAAGCGCAGATGGAAGCAATTTCTTCCGGCGTGCCAAGTCGTCGGGCAGGGATATCTTGAATTACGCGATCCATGAGCTCGCTTCGTGTAATTGCTTTGAGCCGCTGAGTTCCAATATAACCCGGCGATACCGTATTGACTGTCACACCACGAGAGGCTACTTCCCTAGCCAAGGCTCGGGTAAAACCTCTAATGGATGACTTAGCTGTTGCGTAGTTTACTTGGCCTACATGACCTAACTGTGCATTGACTGATGAAATATTGATAATGCGCCCCCAGCCCTGGGACGTCATACCGTCGACTACCTGTTTGGTGACGTTAAACAGCGAGTTCAAATTGGTGTCTATTACCGTCCGCCAATCCGAGGGCCCCATATCGCTAAAGCGCACATTGCACGCTGTTCCTGCGTTATTGACCAGCACATCAACCTGCCCGACATCACGCTTCACTTTGGCGAAGGCTTCAACCGTAGATGCCCAATCGGCAACATTGCCTTCGGAAGCGACAAATTCAAAGCCAAGGCCCTGTTGTTGCTCCAGCCACTCGGCACGTATAGCCGAATCGGGACCGCACCCCGCAACTACCAAAAACCCATCCGAGAACAGGCGCTGGCATATCGCGGTACCGATACCGCCCATGCCGCCAGTGACAAACGCAATCCGCTTTTTCATATCGTTCTCTCTTATTACAAATAATTATTTTTATTCGAGCAACAACGTGAAAATGCTCGACCATCTACTAATTAAATAGTCAATAGCACCCCATATTACCGACTACACGGCAATTGAGAATTGAGCTTTGCGCAAGGGTCCGTTCTCCATTGGAGAACAATCATGAATGCCTCAGCTTGCGCTGAGGCAGGACCAAAATTCAATGAAACCACATCTATCTGTAACAATATATTTCATATTGAGACGGACTTACTAAACAGCACTCTAGAGGTAGGCCTGTCGGCCCGCCGGGCGCTATCACTACAGATGCACTTTCACACGACCAGGGTTACTGAATCCAACTGCTGCCTTTCTTGCGTTTGCTCAATCAACTGCTCAAGCACAAAAGGCAGAATGCCGCCACTTTGGAAATAAACCGCCTCAATCGCAGTATCAATGCGCGCCCGCAATGTCACATCTAGAACAGATCCATTTCGGCGAGTGATGCGCATAATCACGTTTTGACCAGGCTCTACACCGCCATCGACTCCTAGAAAATCGAAGGATTCTGTGCCATCCAAGCCCAGGCTACGCGCATCCTCACCCGGCTGGAACTGGAGCGGCAATACGCCTAAGCCTGCAAGATTGTTGCGGTGAATACGCTCGAAGCTCTTGGCGATCACGGCCCGCACCCCAAGCAGACGGGTACCCTTGGCCGCCCAATCACGGCTCGATCCAGTACCGTATTCATCGCCGGCAAAGATTACTGCCGGAACACCATCGTTGAGGTACATCCGAGATGCCTCGAACAGGTCGGTACGTGTGCCGCAGGGTTGCAGCAGAGTGAAAGGCCCCTCATCCGCGGCACCGTTTAGTTTGGCCGGCAACATCAGATTCTTTAGCCGCACGTTGGCGAAGGTGCCACGCACCATCACTTCATGATGCCCGCGGCGGGCTCCATAAGTATTGAAGTCCTGAATGTCGACGCCCTGCTCCGCGAGCCAACGGCCGGCGCTTGAATCTTTGGCGATACTGCCTGCAGGGCTGATATGGTCAGTCGTGATGGAATCGCCCAGAATTGCCAAAGCCCGAGCATTAAGGATCGGCTTGCCCACGTCCCGCGTGTCGAAGAAATCGGGCTCAGCCGCATAAGTGGAAGCTGGCCAATCATAGATATCACCGGTAGCGGCAGCGATGCTGTTCCACAGATCATGGTCACGGGTCAGATCGGCGTACCACTCATTGTAGAGTTTGGGGTTCGCAGCCTTGACCGAAAGCGCTTTGACCTCATCGTTGTTTGGCCAGAGGTCGCTGAGCATGACCGGGCGGCCTTCAACATCGTACCCAAGAGGTTCAGTGGATAGATCGCAGCGGCTGCTACCCGCTAAAGCAAAGGCAATCACCAGCGGGGGACTGGCGAGGAAGTTAGCGCGCAGGTTACCGTGGATGCGCGCTTCGAAGTTGCGATTGCCCGAAAGCACAGCGCTGCATACCAGGTCCTGGCCCACCACAATTTTTTCCAGGGCCGGGTCGAGCGGCCCGATATTGCCCACGCAGGCACCACATCCGTAGGCCGCAATATCGAAACCGAGCTCACTCAAGGGCTCAATGAGGCCGGCATCTCTCAAATAGGCGGTGACCACACGGGAGCCAGGTGTGAACAGGGTTTTAACCCAAGGTTTCACTTTTAGTCCGCGGCGGATCGCGTTGCGCGCGAGAAGGCCAGCGGCAATCAGTAGCTCCGGGTTTGATGTGTTGGTGCAGGACGTGATTGCAGCGACCAGTACGTCGCCATTCCCGATATCGTAGCCATGCTCGTCAACCGGGAAGCGTCTTTCGAGTTGATCGGCGTGCTTGGCATAACCACCGCTCTTTGCATCCTGGAGCATCACTTCGTCGAAGCGTCGACTAAGGTCACCAAGCTCGACGCGATCCTGTGGCCGTTTGGGACCCGAAACGCAGGGGATGATACTTTCGAGGTCGATCTCGATTACCTCGGAATAGTCTATAGCCCCCCTGGCTGGCGAGCCGAACAGTCCCTGTGCTTTGAAGTAAGCGCGGATCAACTCCACTTGCTCTTCGCTACGTCCGGTCTGGGCGTAGTAGTCGAGAGTCTTCTCATCGACAGGGAAGAAACCGGTAGTTGCCCCATACTCGGGTGCCATATTGGCGATAGTGGCGCGGTCAGTGGCGGTGAGGGAGGCGGCGCCATTACCGAAGAATTCCACCAGCTTGCCGACGACCTTGGCGGCGCGAAGGGTCTGCGTGATCTGCAGAACTGCATCTGTGGCCGTCACGCCGGGGCGTAGCTGACCTTTCAACTCAACCCCTACGACATCAGGCATGAGCATGTACACCGGCTGACCGAGCATGCCGGCTTCTGCTTCGATTCCCCCAACGCCCCAGCCAAGTACCCCGATCCCATTGATCATCGTGGTATGGCTGTCGGTGCCGACCAAGGTGTCTGGGTAGATCAGTCCGTCTTTCTCGATCACGCCTTGGGCGAGATATTCCAGGTTGATCTGGTGGCAAATGCCGATCCCCGGCGGTATCACCTTGAAGGTATCGAACGCCTGCATGCCCCACTTCATCAACTCGTATCGCTCACGGTTGCGATGAAATTCGACTTCCATGTTTTTGCGTAGAGCATTTGGCACATTGGAATGCTCTGTCTGAACTGAGTGGTCCACCACCATGTGAACGGGCACGAGAGGCTCGATCGCTTTAGGGTCAACGCCACGTGCAGCAGCCTGGCTGCGCATGGCTGCCAAATCGGTCAGCAGAGGTATACCGGTGAAGTCCTGCAGAAGGACGCGACCGACAACAAAGGGAATTTCCTTCTCACGCGCCGCATTGGGCTTCCAACTCGCCAATTCCGTGACGTGGCTCATCAAGATTTTCTTGTCGTCTCGATTGCGCAGCACCGACTCCAACAAAATCCGAATCACCACTGGGAGGCGATTGATTCCCTGAAATCCCACCTCTTCAAGGGTCGTCAGGTCGTGGAAAGCGTGCTGGCGGCGATCCGGGGTTTCAAAGGTACGAAGACTGCTGAACGGGTGATTTGCATTCATGCTCTATCTCGACAGGCTGTGCATTCGGAGACTCGGCCCAACGGGGTCCCCATTGCAGTTGGCAGGTTCTAAGACCTGTGCACCGAGTGACATCCACCACCTCGACAGCACCAAGCCCTCAACCGATTGCTTATTTTCTACCTAAAGCGCAATCAGAGTAGGCTGTAAAAATTGTAGATGTCAACGCGAAAACGCAATAATAGTTTTCCCTTCGCGAAAAAAAACCGCCTTGCGGCGGTTCGAAAGAAAAATTGGGTATGCGCTCAATCGGCCTTAAGCGGGTGCTGAAACACAGCAGATATCGCTTTTTTCCGCCTCGCGGCCTCGATATGTTGGCGCATCAAGCTGGCAGCCAGAAGGTTATCACCAACTTCAATAGCGCTGAGGATATCCAGGTGCTCGCGAGCCAATGCCTGACGCGGGAGGTCTTGGCGCGACTGACGGTACTCTGCAAGTCGACGCAGCTGATCGAGACGACGAATCGTCTGGAGGGCGAAAAGGTTACCTGACCACTGAGCGATCGTCTGATGGAAACGGGCATTGGACTCGAAACGCTCGATGCCACTGATGGTCTCATAACCACCATCGAGAATCGCCTGTTGCTCATGCCTTAACGCCTGCAGCTGGCTCAAGTCAGGTCTGAACTTCGGACTCAAAATACCCGCGGGCTCAATCGCAAGGCGCAGACTATACATATCATCATACGCGTCGAGTGAGTCGATCATCGGCAGGAAACGCCAGCCATAGCCGACTTCCTTCTCCACCCAGCCCTCGCTCTGTACCCGATTGAGGACCTTAGCCACCTCTCCACGAGACGCATCAAGCAGACGGGTTAAATCAGCCTCGGTAACCGAGTCAGCTACGAGTCCATCGAAGCGCGCTTCCGCCAACTTCAAATAAAGAGGGTCATCTACCTCTTGCAGGTACGCCTTGAGCGTTACAGGCAACGGGTCGAACTCACCTTCGAGTCGATAGCCACGATTGCGATCAAAGCGCATCAACCCTGCATCTACTAGACATTCCAGGGCAACCTTGACTGGGGAGCGTGAAGTCCCGATGAGCTTGGCCAACGTCCACTCAGGCAAATGTGCACCTGGCGCAAGGCGTTCGCGCCTGACGTAGCTGATGATTTCTCGCAACGCTTTGCGCTGACTTGAGGTGAGATCGAGGGTCATCCGAGGATTCTACATTTCAAGATAAGCAAGAATAAACACAAGCTGGAGCCGGGCGCGATCGTTGCGTGAAAGCGCCCCACACGACCCCTTTCAATTACATATTGCCTTTGCGATAACATAAACGCAACAATGCAGACTGACGCTCAAATCAGGGGTTACTCGCGCATGTTCACGACCTGGAAAAAATGGTGGCCTACGCCATTTGTAGGCATCACAGGTGCGATCCTCGCTCAATTAGCCAACTGGCCATTGCCCTGGATCATCGGCTCCATGCTGGCTGTAATCCTCGTGAGATGTGCAGGCTGGCTGGTGATTGAAGTCCCTCATGGACGCCAAACCGGCCAGTGGCTGATTGCTACCTCTATCGGCCTGCACTTGACCGAAAGCATGGTGATGCAGATCGTGGGGCACTTCCCGCTCATGCTGATTGCCGCGTTTTTGACGTTACTCCTTGCGCTGCTAGGCATCGGGCTAATGAGCCGTTTTGGTATGGATCGAACTACTGCATACCTAGCCTTCATGCCTGCGAACTTTTCAGAAATGATCCAGATCGGCATTCGCTACCGGGCGAATGTGGGCCAGATCGCCGCCGCCCACAGCGTACGAATGGTCGTCATTATCCTGACCGTTCCGGCGGCAATGTTTTACATGGCGGACGTTTCGCCGAATGCAGTTCAAGCTCACATGCCGACGGACTGGCACTGGCTAGTTCCCATGCTCGCAGCAGGCGTAGTGGCAGCTCGGGCCTGGAAACGGATGGGATGGGCAAACCCATGGATGTTCGGGCCGCTCACACTTTGCGGCTTGATAACTGCCAGCTTCGATTTGCACATGGCGCTCCCTGCGGAAATTAGTCACTTCGCGCAGCTGATGATTGGCTGCTCACTTGGCAGTTTCATCGACCGAAGTTTTTTCCGAGAAGCACCTCTGTACCTGCTGAAGGTCCTCATATTCACCCTCAGCATGATCGCTGGCACATTTTTGTTCGCCTGGGTTTTTGGCGCGATCTCTGATTTTGCCCAGCCGACAGTGGCGCTGGGCATGATGCCGGGAAGCAGCACTGAAATGTATCTCACCGCAGAGGCTCTGCATCTGGGTGCGGGTATGGTGACAGCGATGCAAATCATGCGACTGGTAGTCGTCATGGCTTGTGCCGAGCCCATCCTAAAGTTGTGGCTCAAATCAGGCAGTACGCGTTATCCCGGGCGAGAAGACGAGAGCTAGCGACCTTCCCCGCCTATCGTGCATTCAACAATTGCCTTCGAGCCCAAGTCTATGTGCGACCAAGGTTTCTGTGGAGGGACTGAAAAAAACCGCGATCAAGGAAGCTTTTGGCCAATGAATGCAGTCACGCATTCCCTTGTCGCGGGAGAGGAGGAAACACATAGGAGCAAATCTTGACGCGGTGACACGGCCGAACAAACCAGCAGGACAGGCGATTCAGGTTGCGCATCTTTGCGACAGCCTCTGGATAAGCCCTGCCAGGACGTGCAGCATGGCAAAGCTCAGCCTAAATTGCACCAAATGCACAATAAGAGCATGTGCATAGATCGAATCACCAGCCATCCTTGAATCATCCAAATCATATTGACTTTACTTAAAACAAAATGCAATCTGATTTTGTATTGACTGCTTGAGCCGATCACACGATTAGCAGGCCTGCCCCACCCACCGCGGGGCATCTGAAATGCCGGTATAGCTTTGCTTACCCAATCCTTCCGATCACTCCAGCTTGTACCCGATCGAAGCCTCTGCGCACGGATGATCGGCATCACTTCGGTATCGAGGCCGGATGAAGAGTGGCGCGTGGAGAGCTGACAGGCTGATTCGCCGCCCACAGATCCAGCTCATGCACTGGCCTGACAATAATAAACCGGCCGCTATGCGGCCTTTCCAAGCCCTGAAACACCCGAGAGAATGTGCATTATGGAATGGCTGACGAACCCAGAAATCTGGATCGCCTTTTTCACGTTGACTGCTCTGGAGATCGTCCTCGGCATCGATAACATCATCATGATCGCCATTCTAGTCGGTCGAATGCCTCCCCATATGCAAGCACGCACGCGCTTCTTCGGCCTTGCACTGGCGATGGTCACGCGAATCATGCTTTTGCTGTCGATCACGTGGATCATGCGGCTGACCAACGACCTTTTCGAAATCGCCGGTCAAGGATTTTCCGGGCGCGATCTGATCCTATTCTTTGGCGGGCTGTTCCTGCTCTGGAAAAGCAGCACCGAGATGTATCAAAGTCTCGAAGGGGAAGAAGAATCTGAAAGCAACCCTAAAAGCTTGGCCGGCGGCTTCATCGGGACGATCATCCAGATTGCAATAATCGACATCGTTTTCTCTCTGGACTCGGTAATTACCGCAGTTGGCATGGTTTCCAACGTGCCGGTGATGGTGGCAGCGATTGTTGTCGCGGTGTTGGTCATGATGGCGTGCGCCGGGGCCATCAGCGGTTTCATTGACCGTCATCCCAGCTTGAAAATGCTTGCCCTCTCCTTCTTGGTCGTTGTGGGTACCGTCCTCATTGCAGAGGCTTTCGATGTTCACGTGCCGAAGGGATACGTCTACTTTGCAATGGCATTCTCCCTGGCTGTTGAAGCACTCAACATCCGTATGCGTACAGCTCACGCTCGCAAGCAAGATCCTGTGAAGCTGCGAAAAGACGTGATCGACCACTGATCACCCCGTAAGTCCCATCACCTTCCCGATACTTCGCTAAGCCCAGGCTCAAGCGATCGGGGAGGTGTTCGTCACGATTAGGAAAAGGACGCCATGAGCACGAGATCAATCGGGATTGCGCTGCGCGCTACCTTGGGTTTTTCATGCATCACAGCCCTCAGTTTCTTCTTGGGGTTCTTCGCTCTGCAGCAAATCAGTGAGGTTCGCACACAAGCGCTGGAGATCCAGGACAACTGGCTTCAACGCGTACGAGCCCTCGCCGCTGCCAATACCTCCTTGAACCGCTATCGCATGGGTTCGATGCAGCACATTCTCACCAATTCCTCCGAGGAAATGAACGGCTACGAAGCGAAGGCAACATTACGCTTATCCCAAATCCGCGAGCAGATGGCCGAGTACAGCAAGCTGTTGCGTACTGACAGCGAGAGGGAGCAGCTCCAGGCCTTCAACCAGAGCCTGGATGCATATGCCACAAGGCATCAGGAACTGCTGCAAGTGTCCCGAGCCGGCGACAAAACAGGTGCAAGAAGCCACCTGGCATCAATCCGTGATGCCTACGACCAGATGACCAAAAGTTTTGAGCTTTTGATCACCCAGGCTGATCAAGGGGCGAAAGCCGCAGCAGATAAGTCTTCAGCCTCATACGCAGACGCCAAAATCGGAGTATTAGCCGTCATAGGGCTAGTGCTGCTTGGGACGATCGTCATCGCATGGCTGCTGACCCGCAGCATCATCCAGCCGCTAAACGAAGCACTCAAGTGCGCTCAAACCGTGGCTTCTGGTGATCTGACCAATGCAATCAGTCCATCAGGTAACGATGAAGCTACTCGGCTTCTGGAAGCGTTGAGCTCGATGCAGCGAGTGCTGCTATCGACCCTCAGGCAAATAGGTGGTACTTCCACCCAGCTGGCGTCTGCGGCTGAAGAGTTGAATGCGGTCACCGAAGAAGGCGGCCGCGAGACTCATCGCCAGCACCTGGAAATTGAACAGGCTGCAACCGCTGTAACCGAGATGTCTGTCGCCATCGAGCAGGTTGCACGTAATGCGGCCTTTACCTTGGAGCTCACTCAAACCTCGCAACAAAATGCGGTCAATGGGCAACGTTCAATGGAAGAAACGTTGGCATCACTTGGCAACCTGGCGAATGAGGTACTGTCTAGTGTTCAAGAGGTGGAAGGGCTTGCTGATCAAGCGCAGGGAATTGGAAAGGTATTAGAGGTCATTAGGACAATTGCCGAGCAAACCAATCTTCTAGCGCTTAACGCTGCTATCGAGGCTGCCAGAGCGGGTGATGCTGGCAGGGGCTTTGCAGTTGTCGCTGACGAAGTTCGTGCGCTCGCACACCGCACATCACAATCAACGAGAGAAATCGAGGAGATGATAGGGAGTATCCAATTGGGCACCGAGAAGGCGGTCAAATCTATGCAGCTCAGCAACGCCCGCTCCCAAGAGGTACTGGTCAAAGCAGAGCAGGCAAGTGCTGCACTGGAAAGCATCGTCGAAAACAGCAGTGAGATCAGCCGTCAGAACCTTCAGATCACCACTGCAACCGAAGAGCAGGCTCGTGTTGCACGTGCGGTAGACCAGAATATTCTGACCATACGCAATGTCTCTGTTCAGACCTCCGAGGGAGCGAAGCAGGTCACCGCAGCCTCACAAGCTCTAGCAGAGCTAGCAGTGGAGCTGCATTCCATGGTGAAGAAATTCCGCACGGATTGACCATTGAGCTGATGATCTGCAGCTTGATGAGAGGGGATGACACATGCGCAATTTTGACTTGAACCTGCTCCGTGCATTGCGGGCCCTCCTGGGAGAACAAGACGTTGAAGCGGCAGCTATGCAGATCGGAGTACCGCAAGCTGTCATGGATGCAATGTTGACCAGGCTAAGGCTAGCTTTGTGTGATCCCCTGTTGGTGCAGAGTGCGGGCGGAGTGGTGGCAACTGAACGGGCAAAAGTGATCGCTGAAGGCGTTGAACGAATCTTTGAGGAGCTCGACCGACTGATAGTACCTTCACGATCCTGAAACGATGCTTCAGTCACAGTGAATTTCAGAAGGCGTCGAGCAGACGATTGAACGTCAAGCCGACTCATCACCGAGAGAGGCCTGCTTGGCCTCTCGCGCCGCTTTAATCAACCCCTTTAGCCAATCTTGATGGCCGTTGATCATAGGATTGGGCTCGGCGTTGGCCAACTCTATTGCAGGTTTTCCCTTTTGCGTCTCCTGCGTGAGGATGCGGACTCGGCCATGCGGCAGGTTCTCAACCAGCCAGGCGTGATGCACATCAAGCCGTGTGTCGCCCTCACCTGCCCATCCGTGCCATGCGATGCGCCCAGGATTGGTAGCCGAAGGAGGCAGGTACTCATTGCACTGGGCTTCGACGGGAAAACCGAACGTCTCGAAGTAGAAGCGCATATCCTCCTTCAAATCGGGTCCGCCATGGTCATGGAAAACCACATTCGCTGAGTTGCTGTAGTAGGACGGCCACTTGGCAGCCTGGCTGAGTAGCGGCCAGATTTCCTCAGCTGACAGACCTGTGACAATCATCTCATTGGAGGCGAAGTTTTCTGTGAAGCCAGGCAGATAACCTTCAGGCCAGATGATTTCATTCATGATGCGTACTCCTGGATGCAATGGATTTACATCAGCATGAATGCTAGAGTGAAATAACTCCAATCGTGAAAAATTATTCAATCCATCATGGCTGCTGATATCAGGAAACTGGACCTCAATCTGCTCAGGGCATTGGATGCTCTTCTGGATGAACGTAGCGTGACGCGAGCAGCTGAGCGCCTCTCCCTCACGCAGCCGGCCGTCACTGGCATGCTCAACAGGCTGCGCGAAAGCTTCGATGACCCCCTCTTTGTCCGAGCTCAACGAGGTATCGTGCCGACCATTCGGGCTGAAGCGCTTGCTCGGCCTGTTAAGCAGTTGCTAGCGGATGTCGAAGGCATGCTGCAACCTGATTCATTCGATCCTCAGACCGCAGAGATGATCATCAAAGTAGCCTCGACCGATTACGCGTTGCGGGCAATCGTAGTCCCGTTCTTGAGCGCCCTTCGTCAGCAAGCGCCAAATATCAAAATTTCGGTTTTACCGATCGATGACCAATTGCTCCACGTACAGATGGATCGAGGCGATGTTGATATAGCGCTCGTCGACACCGATGCGGCAGTGCCGGGTCTTCACACCGAGTTTCTTTTCAACGAGCGCTATGTATGCGTCATGCGCGCCGATCATCCCGATGCCAAATCGAGCACGCTCTCTCTGGATCGATTCTGCGCACTGGACCATGTCCTGGTTTCCCCATCAGGCGGAGGATTCTGCGGGGTGACCGATGAGGCCTTACGAAGAATTGGCAGGGCGAGGCGAGTCACGGTATCGGTCACGAGCTTTTTGGTTCTGCCAGAAATCCTGTCGGTAAGCGATCTGATCGCTGTTGTACCTCACCGCCTGGCAATTCGGCAGACTGGGCTCGCGATCGTTGATCCACCCGTTGATATCCCAGGCTTCAGCAAACTGCTGGCTTGGCACGAGAGAACTGCGCGCGATGCAGGTCATCGCTGGCTCCGTGCATTGATGGCACAAACAGCAACTACGCTCTGAGGGCGGGAAGTACAGAAGAGCGTCCGGCTCCTCGCCGATCAAGCTTCGGTACGCTGCATTACGATTTCTGGCCAGTTCGTTCAGTACCACGGCTGAAAAAAGATTGTGGATCCTCCTCCCGCTGACAATGTCGCAAATGAACTTACTAAGTATCAGCTTGGCTGCTGAGCCCACCCGCCGCCAAGCGATACCATCAAGCCAATGCATGCTTCTACCTGCTTAGTCTGTAGCCGTTGAAGATCCTGCTTCGTCTGCAGTGCATCCAACTGGGCAGTGATAACGTCGAGCAAGCTTACTGCTCCCTGCTTGTAGCTATTCATAGCAATGCTTTCTGCTGCTGCGGCGGCACTTGCGGCGGTTTTCACGTCCCTGGCTTGTTGAGCAAGGTCGCTGATCTGAGCCAGGTTATCTTCAACCTCCCGCACAGCATGAAGCACCTTGCCATGGTAGGACGCTGCAGCCTCCTCGAACTCAGCCAAGGCTTTTTGCTCATCAGCGACTCGTTTTCCCCCATCAAAAATGGGCAACTGCAGTACAGGGCCTACCGCCCAGAAGCGGTTAGCCGAAGCCAACAAGCTTCCAGAGCCCTGGGTTTGTCCGCCGACAAGTCCCGTTAGACTGAAGTCTGGATACCACGCCGCTCGGGCAACACCGATGTTGGCGTTGGCCGCATATACACGTCGCTCGGCGGCTGCGATATCGGGTCGACTCTGCAGCAGCTTGCTCGGCAGATCGTGCGGTATCTGGGGTGGCTCCAAGAGCGCCTGATCGTCAGCAAGCGAGAACTCGCTGGGCAATTTACCCACGAGCTCTGCTATCGCATGTTCCGCCAGGCGGCGCTGGGCTACGACCTCATCCACCTGCGCGTTCGCCTCTGCCAGCCGCGCCGTTGCTCGGTCGAGATCCAACTCGCTCGCTATATTTCCTTGGAACCTATCTTGAATGAGCGTGAGCAACTGAGTCCGATGTGCCAGCGCATCACCCAGAAGATGATGCTGTACATCCAAGCCTCGCAATCGAACATACAGCACAGCCAGTTGCTTCTGCAGGCTCAACCGCGCCGCAGCCAAGTCATCCCCAGAAGCCTGGGCTTGAGCGTCACCTGCGGCTACCTGGTTACGAAGCTTCCCCCAGAGATCGAGGTCGAAGTTCAAGCTCAGCCCAGCGGTATCACTGTTGTAGATTGATGGCTGGGTATCACCACGCAACGGCCGACGGTCCGACTGCCGCTGTCGTAGCGGGGCGATACTCGCGCTCGCTTGCGGCCAAAGGCCGCCATGCAAGCCTTGCGCGTAAGCTGCGGCCGCATCGTAGTGCGCCACTGCAGCGGCGAGGTCTGGATTCGACGCCTCAAGTTGCACCTGAAGCTCATTCAGCCGCTTGTCTTCGAATAACGTCCACCACTGCGCGGGCAATATCTGTTCTTTGCCCACCATCTGCCAGGCACCTACACGCTCGCCATAATGAGCCGGCAATTCAGCCTGAGGCACCTGGTAATGAGGGGCCAGCGAACAGCCCTGCAAGGCCAGGATCAGCAGTAAGCCTGAACACTTAAACAGAGGGCTCATGTGCACCTCCGGAGGTCACGCTGTGCACCGCATCATTGTCCCGAAGAGCATCGGGCGGATTATCTACCACCTCGTCTTTCAAGCTCAGCCCACGATCAACGATCAGCTTGCTTCCCAGGTCCTGAGCGATATGGATACTCCGCAGATGCGCCCTACTCTGGGCGTCAAGTACCGCTACCTGTGGCCCTTGGGCCCTGAAAATAAGAGCGCTGGCGGGAATACTCACGGCCTGGGCATCACTGCGCAAAGTGATGTTGGCATTGGCATAGTCACCCGGCAGCAAGGCGCCAATGGTGTTCTCAACTGCGTACTGCGCTAGCAGCGTGCCAGAGCTTTGATCGACCGCCGTAGAGGTCCCGAGCAACTCGGCTGAGTAGGTTTGACCGGGGCGCTCCGGTACCGAGAGATGCACCTGCATGCCTGGCAAGATTTGGCTGGCGTAGTTCTGCGGTACCGGTACGTACAAACGCAGGCGACGGGTGTCGGCAATGTCGAACAGCGAAGTGGCGTTATCGCTGTCGGCCTTGATCAGCTGGCCGATCTGCGCGTTGCGGGCGGTGATGGTGCCGGTGAACGGGGCGCGGATGGTCTTGTAGGCCGCCAGGTCCTTGAGGCGCGCATATTCGGCTTGCGCTGCTTCCGCATCGGCACTTGCCACGGCGGCGGCAGCGACCTTCTCGTCTACCTCTTGGCGCGACACCGAATGACTGTCGAACAGGTGCTTCCAGCGTTCGGCAGTGCTCTGTGCCAGCGAGGCACTGGCCTGGTGCTGCGCCAGTTGCGCTTTTGCCTGAGCCAGTTGCTGGTCGAGTTCGGGGCTGTCGATTTCCGCCAGCGGCTGACCGGCTTTGACCGTGGTGCCGATGTCCACCTGCCAGCTTTTCAGGTAACCGCTGACTCGGGCATTGACCCGCGCCATGTTCCAGGCCTGCAAGTGCGCGGGCAGGCTCAGGGTTTCGCCGGCAGCATTCATGGATGGGGTGAAAGTCACCACGGCCGGTGTCGCCCGGCTTTCAGTCCAGGCCTGCACTGCAGCAGCCTGGTGCTGACGGGCATACACCCCCAGCGCGACGACCAGGGCCGCCAGGCCCAGGCCGGCGCCTCCCATGAGCTTCAGGCGCCGACGATCAGCTACGGAGCGACTAGGCATGCAGGTTTTCTCCAACGACAGCGTGAGGGGTTGAGCGGCGGTGGGCCAGGCTGAACACGACGGGGACGAACAACAAGGTGGCGCAGGTGGCGACGATCAGGCCGCCGATCACCGCGCGGCCAAGGGGTGCGTTCTGCTCCTGCGACAGGGCCAGCGGTAGCATGCCGATGATCATCGCCAGGGCCGTCATCAGCACCGGCCGGAAGCGGGTAAAGCCGGCCTCCATGGCAGCCTTCATGGCATCGCCATGCTCGGCCAGGCGCTCGCGGCAGAAGCTGACCACCAGCACCGAGTTGGCGGTGGCCACGCCCATGCAAAGAATCGCCCCGGTGAGCGCCGGCACCGACAGCGTGGTGCCGGTGATGAACAGCATCCAGACGATGCCGGCCAGCGCGGCGGGCAGCGCGGTGATGATCACGAACGGGTCGACCCAGGACTGGAAGTTGACCACGATCAGCAGGTAGATCAGCACCACCGCGCCCAGCAGGCCGAGGCCCAGGCCGTGAAAGGCTTCGTGCAACGCGGTGATCTGGCCGTGCAGGCTGACGGTCGCGCCTTTCGGGCGTAACTGCGCAGTGTCGTCGATGACGTGCTGGATGTCTGCCGCGATGCCGCCCAGGTCACGGCCCTGGACGTTGGCGTACAGGTCCAAGGTCGGGGTGATGTTGTAGTGGCTGACCACGTCGGCGGTGTCGGTGCGCGCCAGGCTGGCGATGCCGCCGAGGACGGCGGTGTGGCCGTTGCTGCCGGTGATAGGCAGCGCCTCCAGCTGGGCGATACTGCTCATGCGGTACTGCGGAGTCGAGCCGACCACCGAATAGGACACGCCGTTGGCAGGGTTCAGCCAGTAGGTCGGCGCGGTCTGCGAGGTGCCGGCCAGCGAGGCGCCGAGGCTGCTGGTGACGTCACGTTCGGTGATGCCCAGCTCGGCAGCGCGCTTGCGGTCGACGTTGACCTGCAACGACGGGTAGCTTTCCGACTGCTGCAGGCGCAGGTCGGCGATGCCGGGAATATGCTTCAGGCGGCGCATCAACTCGGCGGCATAGGCCCGGTTGGCGGCATCATTCGGCCCGGAGACCTTCACGTCCAGCGGCGCCGGCGAGCCGAAGTTGAGGATCTGGCTGCTGATGTCCGCCGGCAGGAAGGCGAAGGTGGTGCCCGGGAAGCTGTCCGGCAGCACTTCGCGCAGGCGTTTGACGTAGTCGGCGGTCGGGCCGTGGCCGGGTTTGAGCGAGACCTGGATATCGCCATCCTGCGGGCCGACCGTGCCGCTGGTGTTGTAGGCCATGTCGATACCGCTGATGGGCAGGCCGATGTTGTCGATGATCGAGTCCACCTGGTCGGCCGGCAGCACCTCGCGAATGCGGCTTTCGATGCGATCGAACGCTGCAGCGCTTTCCTCAATGCGCGTGCCCAAAGGCAAGCGCACATGCAAAGCCATGGCCCCGGCATCGGTTTCGGGGAAGAAGTCCTGACCTAATGTTGGCAGCAGCGCGAAACTGGCCAACACGCAACCGAGGAAGCCGAGCAGGAAGCGCTTTCGGTTGGTCAGAGCCAGTTCCAGCAAGCCCTGATAGCCATCGCGTAGTCGGGAAAAGCCTGCTTCGAAACCAGCCTGAAGGCGCACCAACGGGTTGGCCGACTTATCGCCTTCGTGGTGGTTGAGGTACGCATCCTCCGGGTGCCGCCCCTCGCCCTGCTCCACCCGGTGCGGCTTGAGCAGGAACATGGCCAGGGTCGGCACCAAAGTGCGCGACAGAATAAAAGAGCTCCCCATGGCGAACATCACTGCCAATGCCATGGGCCGGAAGAGGTATCCGGCGATGCCCTGGAGCATGAACATCGGAACAAATACAACGCAGATGCACAACAGCGCCACGAACGCAGGGCCGACGATCTGTTTGGCACCATCGAGGATCGCCGTTCTGACCGTCTTGCCTTGTTCGAGGTGCCAATTGATGTTTTCGATGGTCACCGTCGCGTCGTCGACCAGGATACCCACGGCCAGCGCCAGGCCGCCGAGGGTCATCACGTTGAGGGTCTGCCCGCTGACCGCCAGCAAGGCGATCGCCGACAGCACCGCCAGCGGGATCGAGGCAGCGATGATCAGCGTCGAGCGCCAGCTGCCGAGGAACAGCAGGATCATGGCGCTGGTCAGCAGCGCGGCGATGACGCCCTCGCGGGCGACGCTGCCGACCGATTCCTTGACCACAGTAGAGGCGTCGCCGAGCAGCGAGGTCTTCAGTTCCGGTGGCAGGGTTTCGTTTATGCGCGGCAGCATGCCGCGGATGCCGTCGACGATCGACAGGGTCGAGTTGTTGCCGTTTTTCAACGCCGGCATCAGCACCGCTCGGCGGCCATCGACCCGCACGATGTTGGTCTGTGGCGGCGCGCCGTCACGCACGTGGGCCACTTGACCGATGGTGATTTGTGCACCGTCAACGACCTTGACCGGCAGGTCGTTGAGTTCATCGATGGCGCTGGGGCTGTTGTTCAACAGCACGGTGAATTCGTTGCGGCCGATCTTCGCCGTGCCCACCGGGATGATCTGGTTCTGCGCGGCCAGCGCACTGGCCACGTCCTGGGCCGACAGGCCTTTGGCGGCCAGGGCCTGGGGGTCGAGATCGAGGGTGATCTGGCGCTGCTTGCCGCCCATGGGGGTCGGCATCGACAGGCCGGGCACCGAGGTCAGCGGCAGGCGGATGCTGTTCTGCACCAGGTCGCGGATGCGCGCCTCGGACAGCGTCGGGCTGGAGAACGCCATCTGCAGGATCGGCACGGTGGAGGCGCTGTAGTTGAGGATCAGCGGCGGCGTGATGCCAGCTGGCATCTGCTTGAGCACGGTCTGCGAAACGGCGGTGACCTGGGCGTTGGCAGTTCGGATGTCAACGCTTGGCTGGAAGAAGATCTTTACGATGCCCATACCTGGCAGCGATTGCGATTCGATGTGTTCGATATCGTTGACGGTAGTACTAAGTGCACGCTCATAGGTATAGACAACCCTGCCCGACATAGCATCCGGAGCAAGACCTGCGTACTGCCAAACAACCGCAATGACGGGTATCCCAATGTCTGGAAAAACATCGCTTGGCGTACGTACCGCCGCCAAAGGACCCACTATGCAAATCACTATCGCCAACACTAAGAAAGTGTAAGGCTTGTGAAGTGCAGTTTTCACTAGACCGAGCATGCCGAGTCTCCGAAACTTGAATCGGCGCAGTCTTCCACGACTTCTTAAAAACTTACTGTTAAACCTCCATTAAAGTAAATTTAGGAAATCTATGGCGAGTCTTCACTTGCCGCCAGCGATTGCACCGACCATCATAGAAAAATCAATCACAGCAGCATCTGAGGGAAATCGTATGGGGATCAAAATAGGCACAAAATGGCGGCTAGTTGTACCACTGCTCGGGGTCTTGAGCACACTGGGCGGCTGCGCCGGCCAGATACCAAAAGCCAGCGCGGACGAGGCCTGGATAGGCCTTAAGGAGGAGCCCACGACGACTGTAATGGCCGAGACCGTGGATGGCAAGCGGCTCGATGATGGTCGATTCTTTGAGGTATCGGCAGGCAAGCATACGCTGGGGGCTACCCTCTTTGTGGAGGGCGAAGGCGACAGCAACGGCGCTACCTGTAACGCTAGCGTCACCTACCAAGACTTTAAAGCAGGCAAGCACTATACATTGGTAGAAAGCAGCCTGGGCCAGGAGTACAAGGTCACATTGTATAATGCTTCAGATAAGCCTTTGGCGCACTCGCCAGATGTTAACTGCATGGCGGGATGATTTAAGCTGTATGTCTGCATCCATGATCCTCAACAAGCAAAACAAGAGAGGAATCATGCAGACAAACCACTTCCTTATTACCCCCTCGAACTCCTCTCTACTACGCACATAGGCGTACCTGAAACAGGTTCACTTACAATTTGAACCTGCACTTCAAAGACCTCCCTTACCAAGTCGACACTCATAACTTCGGTGGGACTACCATTAGCCACGAGGATTCCTTTGCGCATTACCGCAATGTGATCTGCGTACCGACACGCTTGATTGATGTCGTGGAGCACCGTAATGACGGTCTTCCCTTCCCTAGCCAGATCTTGCATGAGGTCAAGCAGCTCAACCTGATGGCAGATATCGAGGTAGGTCGTAGGCTCGTCCAGCAACACCACTTCTGTGTCCTGAGCAAGCACCATGGCTAACCAGGCACGCTGACGCTGGCCGCCGGACAGATCGGAAAGTGGACGGACTGCGAGCGCCTCCAGCTCCATCCGCTTGATCGCTTGATCGACATGCCCCTTGTCCGCTCCACTCAGCCGCCCCCAAAAAGAATTGTGCGGACTTCTGCCGTAGGCAATGAGCTGACGGACACTCACCCCTTCAGGGATTGGCAACACCTGCGGCAGGAAAGACACTCGACGTGCGAGCTCTTGGTTTTTCAATCGGGGCAACGGACTTCCATCGACCGACACCGACCCAGCCGAGGGCCGGATGATTCCTGCGAGGGCTTTAAGCAATGTCGACTTTCCACAGCCGTTTGGGCCGATCAACGCAGTGACCTTTCCAGCCGGCGGTGAGAAGGACAGCCCTTTGACAATCGGTGACGTGCCATACCCTACGTCGACGCTGTGTGCCTGAATAATGCTCATGTCGTTAGCTCTTGAACCGTGACAGCAGCCACAGGAAATAAGGCGCACCTATCACTGCGGTGAAGATGCCGGCGGGAATCTCGCTGGGTGCAATCAACGCTCGCCCGATCGTATCGGCCGAAACCAGCAGCACTGCACCGATCAACATCGCTGCAGGAATCAGATGTTGGTGATGACCACCAACGAGTCGCCGGGCCATGTGAGGCGCAACGAGCCCGATGAAACCAACGGGGCCGATGATCCCCACACCTACACTTGTCAGGAGCACGGCGCAGCCGATTGCCACCCCCCGATTAGGTCCCATCCGCACGCCCAGGCTATGCGCCGCCTCATCTCCCAAGGCGATGAGGTTCAAGGACTTCGCCAACAGCATTCCCGCTGGGATCAACACCAGCAGCGGCGTGGCTAGGGCCACATGGTGCCAGTTCCGCCCCCAGATGCTGCCAGTGAGCGCGAGTAAAGCGGTGTTGATATCCAGAGGATGGGACAGAATCAAAAACTCGGTAATGCTTGCCAACGTGACCGCAATAGCCACCCCTGACAGCGCAAAGCGAACGCCTGAAAAGCTGATGCCCGCGTTATAGCCGATCAGCAGCAATGCTCCCGCAGCCCCGCCGGCGCATGCAATCAATGGGAACCAGATAGGCGAAATTTGCGCCCAGCCAATGATCGCCACGGTAAGCGCCAAGCCAGCCCCCTGCGTGACACCAAGGATCTCCGGCGAAGCGAGCGGATTACGGATCACACCTTGGACGATGGCGCCCGCCAAGCCGAACGCTGCACCGACCAGGACAGCAAGGATTGTTCGAGGCAGACGGTGATTCCACACCTCAAAGTCGGCGCCGTCGTGAGCGACCAGCCGCTCAATAACTGCCTCAGGCTTCAACCAGGTGGTTCCGATGCTCAAGCTGGCGAACGCCGCCAACACCAACAAGCCGACAAGAACTGCCAGGCGAATGCGACCCACGCTCATAAGCTGCGCCTTGCGAGAAACAGGAAGAACGGCGCACCAACAATCGCAGTGACAGCTCCGGCGGGTGTTTCGGCCGGGAAAGCAACCATGCGCCCCACCAGATCAGCTGCCAAGACGATCACAGCACCAAGGGCAGCACTCAGCGGTACCAGCCAACGATAATCGTTGCCCAGGAACTGGCGAAGAATGTTGGGGGCAATCAGCCCCACAAACCCAACCGGCCCCACAGCGCAGACACTAGCCCCAACCAGTAGCAGACTGATCGCAAACACCTGCAATCGCAGCGCAGTGATGCTCACTCCAAGTGATCGAGCTGCATCTTCACCTAGATTGATGATGTTCAGTCGAGGCGCGAGCATCAGTGCCCACAATGTACCCACCAATGCGCACGGCCAGAGTATGTTCAGTTGCGCATCAGTGACGTTTGCAAGCGAACCCGCTAGCCAGTTCAGTACGCTCTGCGCCTGGGCTTCGACCAGAATGACTGTGAGCCGGGTGAGCGCAGCGCACAGTGCCGCCACGGCCACTCCTGCCAGTACTAGGCGCCCTTGCGACGTGCTTTGTGACCAAGCACCACCAAGGCTAAACACGGTAACCCAGGCCAATGCGCCACCAATGCAGGTCATCAGCAAAGCACCACCCGGGAACATAGGCGCAATCAAGCCGGTAGAGAACAAAGCCAGACCGGTAGCCGCACCCGCGGTCACCCCGAAAAGCGAGGGTGAGGCGAGACTGTTTCGCGTGATGCCCTGCATCAGCGCCCCGGCAAGCCCGAGACTCCCTCCCACCAGTGCTGCGCAGAGAGTGCGAGGCACACGGATTTGTGAGACGACGTAGGCCATGTTTCCACCTACGGTCCCCTGATGCACCAAACCATTCCAGGCATCAACGGCTGTCAGCGTGAAGGGTGACCAGGTGAACAGCGAAAACCAAAACAACCCTGCCCCAACGAGGAGGGTCATCACACTGGCAAGTAGACTACGGTAACTCATTGGCTACGGGCGACCTGGGGACCTTTCAGTGCAGCCAACGCCTCGTCCGCGATCTGCTCAGATGCCATCACACCGCGGTTCCGTGCCCAAGTATCGCCGTCAACATCGACCACATGCTGATCACGCACCGCAGAGAGAACACTCCACAGCGGCTGCTTGCTCCAGGTATCAACAAGGCTTGGGTGACGGTAGTGCCCCACCAGAAGCCATGATGGGTTCAGGGCCAGCAGCTGCTCCAAACTTACAAATTCCGTAGGTGCAGCACCCTGGCGGACAGCTGGAACGGTGAGACCGATAGTGGACAGCACGCTGCCGGCGTACGACGCCGGGCCATGCAGAGAGAAGCTGCTTTCACGAGCGACACCAAACAGGACGGTAACCCCGGACGGAATCTGCTTTGCCACCTCAGCAAGGTGGGCACGGTTTTTAGCGATTCGCTTTTCCATCTCAGGGCCTTTGCCCAGCGCTACACCAATCAGCTGAGCTGACTTCAGGCTTCCTTCGTAATCCTCTCCCCGAGATGGCAACATCAGAGTCGGAGCGATACGGGATAGGTCGTCATATAGTGCTTCGTGTCGATTCAGGTCAGCCACGATCAAATCTGGCTTGAGCGATGCAATCTGCTCGATGCTTGGCTGCGAGCGCAGCCCAACCGACGTCCACGTTCCAATGACATCGCGAACTTTGGGAAGCACCCGCTGCGCATCGCCGTCATCAGCGGCACCGACGGGAGTAACCCCTACGGCAGCCAAGCTATCCAAAAACGAAAATTCAAGGACCACCACGCGCTTCGGCGCATCCGCCAGTTTGACTGTGTGCTGACCATCATTCACTTCGATGGGGGCTGCATGGCTGATGCAGGAGAAAGCAATCAACGCGCAGGAAAAAAGAATCCTGAGTGGTGCGGGGGTTCGCATAGTGGTCCCTTGGTGACGTCACTCTGCCGGATATCGACAGGTGCGGAGCGGATGGGCGCACGCTGACGCAAAAGGTCAGCGATGCGCGATTTAAAGCGGAAAGACAACGGCACAGAACGAGCGGTTCGGACTGTCAGCTCAGGCCGACTCAACAGCAGCCTCAACAGGCAGCTCAACTACCTCAAACAACTCAGCTGCGACTTTATGCCGGCGAGCTTGCTCCAGGTGCTTACGCATATGGTCAGCTGCTGCCAGCCGATCACCTTTTTCAAGGCAAGCAAGGATCGCGAGATGCTCAACCGCCTGCTCTCGCCGAGGTGCGCGCTTGCTAGCCTGACGGTACTCTACCAGCCGGCGAAGCTGGTCGAGACGACGAACCGTCTGGACGTGAAATCTATTGCCGGAAAAACTGGCAAGCGTCTCGTGAAACTGAGCATTCGATTCGAATAGCTCCTGAGGCGTCATGGTCAGGTATCCGCCATCTGCAATGAACTGCTGCTGTTTCTTACAGCGAGCCAGGGCTTCTGTGTCGACCATGAACGTTGGGGCGAGGAGTCCTGCCGGCTCAATGATCGCTCGGAAGGAATAGCTTTCTTCATAGGCTTCGACGGAGTCGATCATCGGCAGGAATTGCCAGCCTTGGCCGGCACGCTGCTCAATCCAGCCTTCTTGTTGAATGCGGCTCAACACCCCACGCAGCATATAGCGTGAAATGTTGAATAAACGCATCAGGTCCGTTTCAGCAAACTGCTCAGGAATCTGTCCGTTCAGTCGCATCACCGCGATCTGCTGATAGATCGGGTCGTCGATGGAGACCGACAGATCTTGGGCAATCTCAGCCAGATCATCATAGGGCTTGGCCAGGAAAAAACCGCGATTACGGTCCTGACTCAGCATTCCTCGCTCAGCGAGGTAGTTCAGAGCAATCTTGATAGGAGTCCGAGACGTCTTCAGAGCCTTGGCCAGTCCTAGCTCCGAGACATGATGCCCCGCAGCCAGTTGTTCTTGGCGAACATAGGCAACGATATCGCGAGCTACGCGGGCTTGAAGAGGCGTCAGATTCATATCTTTTCCGAGTTGGGGCATGGGATTGTGGGGCTCTTCCATTGAGACGAGCCCCACAGCACCTACATTATGCCTTTTGCGGGCTCATTTCCAAATGGGGTTCGGACTCAACTGTAGCTGGGACCATTGGCTTACGAGTCATAGTCAGTGCAATAACCGCACCAGCCACCAGTAGGATGCCTGCGATCATGAAGGCCCAGTTATACGAGCCTGTGGCTTGGACAACGTAGCCAGTGACGATAGGAGCCGCCACACCAAAGAGGTTACCGCCAACAACAATGAACGCTACCGCACGACCAACATCCCCGGCACTTGGCAGCAGATCATTGAGCAGGGAGAAATTCAGCGAAGTGGTCGAAGCAATACCTGCCAAGGTCAGCGACGAAATCAAGACCAGCGATGCAGTAGAGTCAGCGAATGGCACCAAAAGGATGCAACTCGCAATCAGCATCGAGATCGCAATTACATTGCGGCGCTTACCCGAGCTCACACCCCCGCCACGAGTCAGGTACCAGTCACTGAGTTTGCCCAGGCCGATGCAGAGCACAACAGCGGCAGCATAAGGGATAGCAGTCACCAGACCGCTTTTTTCCAGCGTCAAATGACGCTCTTGCTGAAGGTAGCTCGGCAACCAGGTCAGGAAGAGGTATTGGGTGTAAACGTTGCAGCCTTGGGTCAGAGCAAGACCCCAGAGGGTCGGAATCTTCAGCAGGCGCTTAAGACCATACGGAGCGACTGCAGCACCACCCGCTTTGCCACCACCGGAGCGCGAGTCCAGGATGGTTTTACGCTCTTGGTTGCTCAGCCACTTCACATCTTCAGGCTTGCCGTAGAAAAGGTACCAAGCCAACAGCCAGACGAAACCGATGCCGCCGGCAATCACGAAGGACCAGCGCCATCCTACACTGGCGACCAGCATCGCAAGAACGATCGAGCAAATCGCTGGCCCAGCGTACGAGCCGCTGTTGAAAACAGCGGTGATGGTGCCGCGTTCCTGGCTCGGGATCCACTCACGAATCACCTTAGCCCCGACCGGGTTGCTGACCGATTCACCGGCGCCCATAACAAGCCGCGCAGCCAGCAGCGAAGCGAAGTTCATCGCTGCCCCGGTCAGCGCCGTAGCTGCCGACCACACGAGAATACCGAAACCACCGATGCGCTTGGCGCCGTAGCGGTCGATCAGCAGACCAACAGGAATCAGGAAGAGCGCATAACTCCAGATAAATGAGGAAAAGAGGTATCCCATGCCGACTGCACTGAGATTGAATTCCTCGGCGATGGGTTTGGCAGCGATGGACAGGGCAATTCGGTCCATGTAATTGATCATCGCCAGAGAGAACAGAAATACAGCAATCCAGGCTCTACGGTACGGCATGGTTACACCTTTATTTTTCTAGGCGCGGTTGCGCCGGCTACAAGCACCGGCAGCCGACCGCCAGCAGAGCCGACGGCCAGCCACCGACTCACGAAGCTGAGTGATAGAGCGGGAATGCTCCGAACATCACGCCACCTACCAACATGGCCATGCTCACCAGGAGCGCCCACTTCAACGCAAAGCGCTGGTGGTCACCCAGATCGACTTTCGCCAACGCCACCAGCAGGTAGAGCGAAGGCACCAGCGGACTGAGCAAGTGGACAGGCTGACCCACCACCGATGCCCGAGCGATCTCCAAGTGCGAGATTCCATAGGTAGCGGCGGTCTGAGCGATCACAGGCAAGATGCCGAAATAGAAGGCGTCGTTGGACATGAAGAAGGTGAATGGAATGCTGACCAAGGCAGTGAACACCGCCATGTATGGTCCAAACGCATCAGGAATGACTGCCAACAGCCCTTTCGCCATCGCATCGACCATCCCGGTACCTGAAAGAATGCCGGTGAAGATGCCTGCGGCGAAAATGACCGAAGTCACCGCGAGAACGTTGCCCGCGTGAGCTGAGATACGTTCTTTCTGCTGCTCCAGGTGCGGGTAGTTGATCATCACCGCGATTGCGAAGCAGACCATGAACAGCACCTGAATCGGCACGATACCCGCCATCAACACGCCAATCATCGTTGCAGTGAGCAGCAGGTTGGGCCAGAACATGTGCGGGCGGCGATTGCGATCGCACTCTTCGTGCGAACCATTACCCAACGCGATAGAGCCGTTGTGGAAATCATCCACGGCAATCACGCCCAGGCGCGCACGCTCACGTCGACCCAGCAGAATTGCGATGAAGAGCAAGCAAGCGCAGCCCAGCAGCATCGACGGCACCATCGGCAGGAAGATGTCCATAGCGTCGACATGCAGCGCAGCCGCAGCGCGGGCAGTAGGGCCGCCCCATGGGGAGATGTTCATGATGCCGTTGGCGATGTTGACCACGCAGGTCAGGCCCAGAACGCTCATTCCCAGGCGCTGATAAAGCGGCAGGAATGCGGCGACCACGATCATGTAGGTAGTGGAACTGTCGCCATCCAGGGACACAAGCATGGTCAGAATCGTGGTTCCGACCAACACCTTCAGCGGGTCACCCTTCACGATCTTCAGGATGCAGCGCACCAATGAATCGAACAGTCCCGCGTCGATCATGATGCCGAAGTAAAGAATCGAGAAGGTCAGCATGACACCAGTCGGCGCCAACGTTTTGATGCCGTCGAGCATCATTCCGCCCAGGCCGGCATAGAAGCCACCAATCAGGGCAAACACGATCGGTACCACGATCAAGGCAACCAGGGCGGTAAGCCGCTTGGTCATGATCAGGTACATGAAACAGGTGACCATCGAAAAACCGAGCACGGTCAGCAGCATGGCTCTCTCCTTATTGTTTTAGTGCCGCGAAGCCAAGCTTTAGCGGAACGAAAGGGACTGAGCGGACTGGTGCCGGGCGGATTTACGGTAGGTCTGATTGCATTTCATCTTGAATTTCCTCGTTTTTGTCTTTGTGCGGGAAAGGCTGGCAGGCAGATAAATGGCCGTTCTTCAGGCTTCAAGGTGACCATTCGGCGCTCGAGCGATGTTTTTCTGCTGGAGATAAATTGACTCAAGTTTAGACAAAGTGCAATATCACCTCACAAAAAACACGCCTGTGAGGTCCCCGGCATGAGCAAGCACATTGGCCAAACCCTGGCCGTAAACGGTCGCGAGTACCGCGTCTGCAACGTATCGGAAGCTGTAAAAGCGATAGGCGGCGACTTCGCCCGCCTGCCAATGAGCCTCCGGATCCTCGCTGAGAACGTCCTGCGTACCGAGGCAGAGCCGAACGAGGCGCTGAAAGTAATTTGCACTCGCTCTAAAAACAGCGACATCCCCTTCCGCCCCGCTCGCGTGGTGCTTCAGGACCTGCTCGGCACCCCTGCCCTGGTCGACCTGGCCGGCCTGCGTGACGCAGTAGCAAAAGCAGGCGGTGATCCACGCCAGGTAAACCCAGTCACCCCTACTCACCTCGTCGTGGACCACTCGCTGAACGTAGAGCGATGGGGTGATGCCAGCGCATTGGCCGATAACGAAGCCATCGAGCGCGAGCGCAATGCCGAACGCTTTGCATTCCTCGACTGGTGCAACAAGGCCTTCAACAATCTGTCGATCGTGCCTTCCGGTAACGGCATCCTTCACCAGATAAACCTGGAGCGCCTGACCACCGTCATCGGTACACGCGAAACCGAAGGTGATCTGTGGGCCTTCCCTGACACGCTAGTCGGCACTGACAGCCACACCACCATGATCAATGGCATCGGTGTACTGGGCTGGGGTGTTGGTGGTATCGAGGCAGAAGCCGCAATGCTGGGCAAAGCCCTGATGATGCGGGTTCCAGAAATCGTCGGCGTCCGGCTGGAAGGCGTTCCGCCATCTGGCTACGTTGCTACCGATATCGCACTTGCCTTGACCGAAAGCCTGCGCAAAGCCGGCGTAATCGGCAGCGTGTTGGAATTCCATGGCCCAGGCGTTGCCGCCCTATCCTTGGCGGACCGTGGCACCCTGTCCAACATGGCTCCTGAGTTCGGCGCTACCGCAGCAATGTTCGCGATCGACGATCGCACCCTGCACTACCTGCGACTCAGCGGTCGCGGCGGTGAGATTGCCGAGCTGACGGAGGCTTATGCCAAGCATCAAGGTCTGTGGCATGACAGCCTGGAGTCGGTCGAGTACGACCGTGTCGTCACCCTCGACCTGAGCACCGTTGGTCGTGCGATTGCCGGCCCGAAACAACCTCACCAGCGCATCCTGCTGGGTAAAGGCGAAGCAGCAAAAGACATCCCTACCGGCCTGGATAACGGCTCGGTCGTAATTGCCGCTATCACCAGCTGCACCAACACCTCCAACCCTCGTGGTGTGATCGCTGCGGCCCTGGTCGCCCGCAATGCACTCAAGCGCGGTCTGCGTCGTGCTCCATGGGTCAAGACTTCCTTCGCACCCGGCTCCAAGGTGGTCGCCGACTACCTGGACCGTGCAGGTCTGAACGTGGACCTCGACAACATGGGCTTCAACGTTGTTGGCTACGGCTGCACCACCTGCAACGGCATGTCCGGCCCTCTGCTGAGCAAAGAGATCGAGGACGAAATCCGCACTCGTAAGCTGGAGACCGTTGCCGCTACCTCCGGTAACCGCAACTTCGAAGGTCGCGTACACCCGCTGGCTCGTGAAGTGTTCATCATGTCCCCTCCCCTGATCGTGGCGTACGCGATCGCTGGCACCTACCGCATCGACCCGCAAGTGGATGCGCTCGGCACCGACGCCGAAGGCAAGCCGGTTTACCTCAGCGAGCTGTGGCCTTCGGATCAAGAGCTGGACGAGATCGAGAAGAAAGCACTGTCGGCCGACCTGTTCGACAAGGCCTACAGCTCGGTACCTCGCGAAGCGGGCGTCATCGCCTCTGACCTGCGCGCCGGCGTTACCGATCAGTACGCTTGGGACCAGAGCAGCACTTACATCCGCAAGCCGCCGTACTGGAGCGATGAGCTGACTGCTACCGACCCTCAACGCGACCTGAAAGACATGCGCGTTCTAGTGATGCTGTCGGACAACATTACTACTGACCACATCTCGCCGTCGGGCGCCATCCTGCCGGACAGCGACGCAGGTTCGTACCTCAAAGGCCATGGCATTGGTGTTGATGACTTCAACTCCTACGGCACTCGTCGCGGCAACCACGAAGCCGCGCAGCGCGCCACCTTCGCAAGCCCCCGCCTGAAGAACGAGCTGATGACTGACGGCCGCGAAGGCCCTTGGACGCTGCTGCTGCCGGAAAACCGCGTGAGCACCGTGTTCGAAGCCGCCCAAGCCTATGCCGATCGCAAGCAGCCTCTGATCGTAGTGGCAGGCAAGGAGTACGGCAGCGGTTCGTCGCGTGACTGGGCAGCCAAAGGCCCTCGCCTGCTGGGCGTACGCGTTGTCGTGGCCGAGAGCTTCGAGCGCATCCACCGCACCAACCTGGCTGGCCTGGGCATCCTCCCGCTGCAGTTCCCAGAAGGTGTAACTCGCAAGACGCTGGGCCTGACCGGTCACGAGAAGTTCTCGGTAGAAGGCATCGACGACACCTTCGCGCCTGGCGACAAGCTGCAACTCGTCATTGAGCGTGCAGATGGCACCACTGAAAACGTAACCGTCACCAGCCGCCTGGATACGCATGAAGACGTGCGCTACTTCCGCCGCGGCGGCCTGCTGCCGCAGCTGCTGGTGGAGAGCATGGACAAGGCTGCACAAGCTAAGCAACTGGAAGGAGCAGTGTAATGACTCAAGTTCGAATCCCTGCCGTATTCATGCGCGGTGGCACCAGTAAGGGCGTCTTTTTCCTGGAGCAAGATGTTCCGGCTGCAGGCCCCGAGCGTGATGCACTGATGCTTCGCGTCATCGGCAGCCCAGATCCTTATGGCAAGCAGATCGACGGCATGGGTGCTGCCACCTCCAGCTCCAGCAAGGTCGTCATCATCGGTAAATCGGGTCGTACCGATTGCGATGTTGATTACTTGTTCGGCGCCCCGGCAATCGAAAACCCGGTGGTCGACTGGTCCGGTAACTGCGGCAACCTGAGCGCAGCCGTTGGCCCATTCGCCATTCGCCAACGGCTCGTCGATGCTCCTCGTGACGGCATCGCCACCATCCGCATCTGGCAGGCCAATATTCAGAAACGCATCATCGCCCATGTCCCGATGAAGGATGGCGAGGTCGTTGAAGAAGGTGATTTCGTGCTGGATGGCGTCGCCTTCCCTGCTGCCGAAATCGTCGTGGAATTCCTTCAGCCTGGCGGTTCGGGCGGCAGCATTCTGCCAACCGGCAATGTTGTGGATGAACTGGATATCCCTGGCTTCCCAGGCTTGCCGGCAACATTGCTCAACGCAGGCAACCCGACGATCTTCGTCGATGCCCAGCGCGTTGGCCTGACCGGGACCGAGACCCAAGATCAGGTCAACGGCAACGCCGAACTGCTGCAGTCGCTGGAAACCATCCGCGCACACTGCACCGTGGCCATGGGTCTGGCGGCTACCGCTGAAGAAGCAACGCGCCTTCGCCCTCACACGCCGAAGCTCTGCCTGGTAGCTCCGCCGCAAACCTACGGCGCTGCCGGTGGCAAGACAGTCGAAGCCGGCGAGATCGATGTGATCGCCCGCATCCTTTCCATGGGCAAATTGCACCACGCAATCACCGGCACTGGCGCTGTAGCCGTTGCCGTGGCGGCCGCTCTGGAAGGCACGCTGGTCAACCGTATCGTCGGCGATATCGGTGAACGCCAAGTCAACATGGGCCACACCGCCGGCACCGTTGCCGTAGGCGCGCAGACCACCCAAGTCGATGGCAACTGGATTGTGGACAAGGCCGTCATGAGCCGAAGCGCCCGTCGTCTGATGGAAGGCTGGGTGCTCGTACCGTCGAAGTACTGATTGCTCAGCTACCGCCGACCTTCGAAGGTCGGCGGTACTCATCACAACAAAAACAACGATGAGATTTTGCTATGTGCCCATCACCGTTCTTACCCGCCATTACTCGACGCACGCTGCTCTCTTCTACTTCCATCGTCGCTGCGGCAACCATTCTGGGCCTCGGCGCGGGAGCGGCAGATGCCAAATCAGGACCTGAGAAGAACTCTATGCAGCCTGCCAACTCGAACAAAACCCAAATTGTCTATGTGGGCTCCAGAACTACTCGCGAGCGTAACGCCCGCGGTGCAGGCATCACGGTTTATCGACATGATCCGCAGACAGGTCGCTCCGAATTGGTTCAAACCGTCGGCGATCTGACCAATCCATCCTTCCTGTGCCTCGACCAAACCCAGAGCCTGCTGTTCTGCGTGCATGGCGACCAGTCCACTGTCAGCTCATTCCAAATTGAGCCAGCCAGCGGAACGCTCACGAAGGTGAGCTCGGTTAGTTGCGAAGGGAACAACCCCGTCCACCTCACCGTGGACAAGAGCAACAAATTCCTCGCTGTGGCCAACTATGCCACCGGCAGCATTGTCATGCTGCCGTTCGATAAGACCGGCCACCTGCAACCCGTCATCAGCAAATACGACCTTCCGGGCAACCCTGGCCCGCACAAGATCGAGCAGGCGAGCTCCCACCCGCACATGATCCCACGCGATCCATCGGGCCGCTTCCTGGTGGTCCCGGACAAAGGACTGGATAAAGTCTTTGTGTTCGATTTGAAGCAGAACGGGACCGCACTGAAGCCTGAACTAGCGCATGAAATCAAGACACGCGAGGGGGCCGGACCTCGACATGTGGTGTTCTCTCCGACCGGGTCATTTGCTTACGTCGTGAACGAACTGGACAGCACGATCACCAGCTACCGCTACAACCAGAATGACGGCTCCCTGGTTCCATTCCAGATGGTTCCAGCCCTCCCTCAGGACTTTGTAGGGGACAGCCGTGCAGCAGCGCTGGTCATGGCACCGGATGGAGTACATTTGTTCTCTTCCAATCGCGGGCATGACAGCGTGACCATTTATTCGGTGGATCAGCCTACCGGGAAGATCAACCCGATCGGCAATGTACCTAGCCAGGGCAAGAAGCCTCGGTTCATGACCGCGTCCCCTAACGGTCGCTTCTTGTTCGTCGCTAACGAAGACAGCGACAACATCAAGACATTCTCCATTAGCCCGAAAGGCGAACTGGGCTTGCTGGAGCATCAGATCGAGACCGGGAGCCCGGTCTGCATGATTTTCCGCACCGCTTGAACCTCAGTTTTTCCTGATCCTGGCGTGCCGGGAGGCACGCCTATACCCCACGTTCCAATTGATGGAGCAACACATGCATAACAAAAATAAGATTGGTTGCAAGCTTCTTGCCGTTACTCCTTGCCTGGCCGCAGCTACGGCCTATGGGGATGGCTTTATCGACGACAGCAAGGTCACCTTGCAAACGACGAACTTCTACATCAACCGCGATTTCCGTGACGGTGCTGGCCAGTCAAAGCGCGAAGAATGGGCCCATGGTTTCATTCTCGATGCGAAGTCCGGATACACACCAGGGCCAGTCGGTTTTGGGGTCGATGCTCTGGGCATGCTCGGCCTGAAGCTGGACTCAAGTCCCGATCGAACCGGTACCGGCCTGCTGCCGACCCATGATGATGGTCGCGCAGCCGACGAGTTCAGCCGCCTGGGCCTGACTGGCAAGATGCGCCTATCCGAGACAGAGCTTAAATACGGCACTCTGATCCCCAAGCTGCCCACTGTTCAGGCCAACACTGGCCGCCTCCTTCCCCAGACCTTTGAGGGCGGCCTGCTCACCAGCAAAGAATTCGATTCGCTGTCCTTCATCGGTGCCCGCTTCGAGCGCCAAACCGATCGCGACTCGACAGACCGCGTACCGATCACACTAAACAACAAAAACCGCCGTTTCACAGGCAATGCCGAAGGTGACGCCTTCTGGCTGGGCGGCTTGGATTACCAGCTCACAAAAGACCTGCTACTGACCTATCAATATGCAGAGCTGGAACAGGTCTACCACCAACACTTCGTGGGGGCGAACTATTCGATTCCAGTGGGCCCCGGGAAGATCAAAGCTGATTTTCGCTACATGGATAGCGACGATGACGGTCGAGCTTTGGGCGGACGTATCGATAGCAGAGCAATTTCCGGCATGTTCACCTACAGCTTGGGCGGACATGCGCTTGGTCTGGGACTTCAAAAGATGAACGGTTCTACCTCCATGCCCTATCTCGATGGAACTGATCCTTACCTGGTCAACTTCGTCCAGCTCAACGACTTCGCCGAGCCCGGTGAACGGTCTTGGCAACTGCGCTACGACTACAACTTCGCGGCTCTCGGCATTCCTGGCTTGACCTTCATGACCCGCTACCTGCGAGGCGACCAGGCCGACGCAGCGACCATCACCGGTGAGGGCCATGAATGGGAGCGCAACACTGAACTGCAGTATGTGGTGCAATCCGGTGCCCTGAAGAACGTATCGGTCCGGTGGCGTAACGCGAGCTATCGATCGAGCTTTGCACGTGGCGCGGATGAAAACCGCCTGATCGTGTCCTACACATTCCCAATTTTCTAACCCAGGAGAAGGTATGAGCCCTATTGCCCAGCAGGTTCTCAAGGACCTGGCGCCCAACGGCATTCTGCGTGCGGCGATCAACTTCGGTAACCCAGTGCTGGCTCAGCCAGGCGCTGACGGAGAACCGCATGGTGTTTCTGTTGCACTTGCTAAATCGCTGGCCGAAGAGCTGGGCGTAGGTCTCGAATTGCGCACATACGACGCGGCCGGGAAGGTATTCGCTGCACTTGAAGACAACGCGTGGACGTTGGCCTTCCTGGCTATCGAGCCTGTCCGCGCCGCCCAGATCAGCTTCAGTGAACCCTACGTACTTATCGAAGGGACCTATCTGGTAAAGGCCGAGTCGCCCTATTCCAAAATCGAGGACCTGGATCAACCTGGTATTCGGCTTGCGGTAGGCAACGGCGCTGCTTACGACCTGTACCTGTCACGTACGTTGCAGCATGCAGAGCTACACCGAGCTGACACGTCTGCAGGCGCAGTAGACCTATTCATTGACCAAGGCCTGGATGCTGCCGCCGGGGTCAGACAACCGCTGGAACAAATCGCAGCCAAGAATCCGAATTATCGGGTGATGCAGGGAGCCTTCACCGCTATCCGCCAAGCAGTCGCAGTGCCACGCGGCCGTGATGCGGGAGCAGCCTATGTCCGGGATTTCGTCGAGCGACGACTTGCCGAGGGTTTCGTCCGAGGCGCGTTACTGGCCAGTGGACAAACAGACGTCAGCGCACCTCGCTGAGGTCGATAGCCTGCAGGTGCGTCTCGCCTGCTTCAAACCGTGATAACTGAGGTAATAAGCAAGATGGCCAAGGCCGCCGATGTCGTA
>NZ_JBJDNC010000046.1:0-34981 GCF_044900265.1 Pseudomonas sp. NPDC089406
AGGCTGGAGGCCGACCACAACACCCGCACCCGCCACTACACCGCCCATGGCGCCGCACCGCAGCAACCCGGCCCCGACGACAACCCCTTCGGCTTTGCCGGCGAGCGCCGTGAGCCGCTGACCGGCTGGTACATCCCCGGTGGCTACCGCCCCTATGACCCGTTGCTGATGATCTTTCTGGCCCCCGACAGCGCAAGCCCGTTCGGCGGCGGCGGGCTCAACCCCTACGCCTACTGCAGCGGCGACCCGGTCAACCGGGTCGACCCGGATGGCCATAGCTGGTTTACCTGGGTCGGGATAGGGCTCGGGGTGCTGGGAACCGCCCTCACCCTGGGTGCCCTTGCTCCGGCTTTTGCCGTAGTAGGTGCAGCCGCAGTGGCCGGCACGCTCACCATGAGCACTTTGGCTGCCGCTGCCGCCACCATAGGCACCACCGCCGCCAGCATCGCTGCGACGGTCACTGGCGCCGCCCTCAGCGTCGTTTCGCTGGGCACCGGCGTGGCGGGTACTACGCTGGAGGCAATGGGTAAGGACCAGAAAACGGCCAGCATACTGGGTTGGGTATCGCTGGGGACCGGGTTGGCTGGCAGTGTGCTGGAAATCGGAGCAGGTTTGACGTCAGGGGCGATGAAAGCGGGGAAAGTTGCCAGGGGTACGTCGATACAGCACTCCCGATGGAAGACGCTCAGCGGGGCCAACTCGTCCCGATCGAGTTCGTTCAGCATGGTCATTGAAGAGACTTTTTATGACTCAAAGGGGGAGGAAGTTTTCGGCTTTTTTAGCCAAGGGCTCGGGACGGACATGGCGATAATTAACACACACGGCAGTAAAAAAGGCGCTCTTCTGAACACTCATGGCAAACGTGTAACCGGGGCAGTTCTTGCACAGGACGATATAGCCCCACGCCTCAATCAACTCCCCAACTATACTAATGACCCCGATAAACCTTTGCTGCTGCTGGCCTGCCACGCGGGATCTTCCGGCGCAGCACAGTCGGTTGCCGATACATTGAGGCGGCCTGTGTACGCATACGCCTACAAAGTGAGAGGCCCTGTGTTTAAGCATACACATATTGCCAAACTTATGGACGATGTACATGAGCTCGTCCCTATTTCCAGGCTTTTTCCCGAAGCCGGCTCAGTTATTCGCCCTGGGGATCCAATACTTTTTATGCCTTCTCCTATCTAGGCTTTGTACGAAAAGTGCCTGCGCGACGATCATGCTGCGTTGAAAACAGGCTGGTGCGCCAGCCCGGTCGGAATGCTCATTTACAAACTGTAAAGTCGAGCGCGACTCCGGTCGAACGCGACCCCGGCCGTTCCTCGCCTGTTTTCGCCTTGCCTGATCGCCGCTCGGCGACTTTTCGTACAAACCCTAATAAGCCACGGAGCACACGACATGAACGCTCCCCCCGCCCCGTTCACGCTCGGCCGTCAGCACTTCGACGGCCTTGGCCGCCAGCTCACCGTCGAGTGCAGCGGGCGCACCACCGAGGCCCACCACATCGCCAACCAGCGGATGGCCTACAACTCCGGGTCCAACCCCACCTTGTCGCCATGCCAATCGAACCGCTCCACCTCATGCCGGCGCTTTCTGAAGCTGTACGGCGTCTCGCCATACTGCTTGCGAAACCACAGGATGAAGTGCGACGCATCGGAAAACCCGCAGGTCAGGGCAATGGTGGTGATGTTCTGGCTGGTGTTCACCAGCAACCGCCGGGCATGGTCCAGGCGCAGCTTGCGCCAGTAGTTGGCCGGCGGCTCCTGGGTGTTGGCGACGAACTCGCGGTGCAACTGGCGCGGGTGGGTGCCCACCGCCTCGGCCACCGCCTTCAAGGTCAGCGACGCATCCAGGTTGGCGCGCATGAAGGCAATCGCCCGCTGCACCCGGTCGTTCTGGTACACGCTGTCGCTGGCCGCCTGCTCTTGCTGCTCCTCGGCGCGCTCGTCCACCAGCAGGTACTCCAGGCCCTTCTGCGCGCGCACCGCGCCGCAATGGCGGCGGATCAGGCTGGCGGCCAGGTCGATGGCGGTGCCGCCCGGGCAGGTGATGATGCCGCGGTCGTCCACGTAGCTCTTGTCGATCACCGCGGTGGACAGCGGGAAGCGCTCCTTGAACTCATCGCGCAAGGTGAAGTGCAACGCGCAGCGCCGGCCGTCGAGCAGCCCGGCCTTACCCAGCACGAACGAGCCTGAGCACAAGGCAATGATCGGGATGTTCGCCGCGTGCAGGTCGCGCAGGGCGTCCAGCAGCCACTCGGGCGGGTTGCGGGTTTGCTCCAGCAAGCCGCCGGCGAGCACGATGTAGTCGTACTGGGCCCACAGGTTCAGGGGCTTGGTGGGTGAAATCGGCATGCCGCAACTGGCGGTGATCGGCTGGTCGTCCAGGGTCATCCAGTCCCACTGGCAATACACCTGCTGGCTGCGGAACGACTTGTCGGCAGCAAAGCGCAGCGAGTCGACCAGGCCTGCCACCGGCACCAAAGTGAACTGGTTCATCAGCACAAAGCCCACGCGCAGCTCGGGTTTGACCGACAGCAGCGGTTGCGGGGCGTGATCGGTTTGTACTTGTTGTTCTGCGAACATGGCCTGTGACCTCTGGATATCCGCGTTTTGCGCCATTTTAAGCAGCGCCCGTCAGCCGGAATATCATAGATCTACCGGTAAATAGAAGCTTGCGGACAAGCGGCTTACCCGTACCATCAATTGTCATGGCTGTAATATCCGCCCCCGCCAGGCGCTGAGCATCATGTGGCCAACAAGACCAACATGCTCAGAGGCACCCTTTATGTACCGCGGATTCTGGTATGCCCAGGCACTCGACCTGGACAGCGACCTGGCCCCTGCCCTGCAGGACTCGATTCAAGCCGACGTGTGCATCGTCGGCGGTGGTTTTCTTGGCCTGTGGTCGGCCATACGCCTGAAACAGGCGCACCCCGAAAAGACCATCGTCATCGTCGAGCGCGACCGCTGCGGCTCTGGCGCCAGCGGGCGCAACGGCGGTATCGCCACCAACTGGTGGGGCAAGTACCTGTCGGTGCGCACCATCTGCGGTGATGTCGAGGCGCGGCGCATCTGCGAGGCGGCCGAGTCGGCCATCGACGAAATCGGCAGCTTCTGCCAGGAGCACGGCATCGACGCCCAGTACCGCAAGGACGGCTGGCTGTGGACCGCCACCAACCAGCGCCAGATGAACTCGTGGAAGGTGCTCACCGACGGCCTGCAGAAACTCGACGTCAACCCGTTCCAGGAGCTGGACCGCCAGACCATTCGCGGGCGCGTTGGCTCGCCGCTGGTGCTGGGCGGCATCTTCGACCCCAACGCCGCCACCGTGCAGCCGGCCATGCTCGCCCGTGGCCTGCGCCGGGTGGCACTCAAACTGGGTGTGCAGATTTTCGAAAAATCCCCGTTCACCCACCTGGTGCGCGGCAAAAACCCGGTGGTGCACACCGCCAAGGGCCATGTGAAAGCCAACCACGTGGTGCTGGCGCTGAACGCCTGGGGCGCGCAGTTCCCCGAGCTGCGCCGGATGATCGCCATCATGTCCAGCGACATGGTTGCCACCGCGCCGGTCAAGGCCAAGCTCGATGCCATCGGCTTCAGCCGCGGCGAGTGCATGACCGACTCGCGCACCGTGCTCAACTACTGGCGTAACACCCCGGACGGCCGGGTGATCTTCGGCAAGCCGCTGGGCCAGTTCGCCTACGCCGGGCGCATCGGCAACCTCTACGAAAAACCCTCGCCGGCCGCTGACAAGGTGGCTGCCGAACTGCGCCGCCTGTACCCACAGCTCGAAGACGTACCGGTGGTCAGCAGCTGGACCGGCCCGATCGACCGGGCCATGAAAGGCCTGCCCAACTTCGGCTACCTCGACCACCACCAGACCGTCAGCTACGGCATCGGCTTCTCGGGCAACGGCGTGGCCACCACGGTGTTCGCCAGCCGCATCATCAAGTCGCTGGCCACCCACGCCAACGACGAGTGGGCCAACTGCGGCCTGGTCAACCAGCAGATGAAGCTGCTGCCGCCAGAACCCTTCCGCTTCTTCGGCGCGCACATGGTGCGCGACGCCCTGGTGCGCAAGGAATCGCTGGAAGACCACGACCAGGACGCAGGTTTCATCACCCGCCAACTGGTCGGCATGGCCCCGGCCGGCTACGTGCCGGCGCAGAAGAAATAAGGACCCGAGCATGAGCGAACATATCGTCCTCCTCGACGACGAGGGTCTGGCGCCCTCGACCCGTCTCAAGCGCCCGGACTGCGCCCACACCTGGCAGCAGTTCGCCTACACCCACCCCGACCAGGTGCTGGAGCACCTCAAGGACGCCACGGTGGCGCTGACCTGCAGCGTGCCGCTGCGCGAAGAGCACCTGCGCCAGTTGCCCAAGCTGAAGATGATCTCGCTGGCCCTGACCGGCCGCGACATTGTCGACGTCGACTACTGCGAGGCCCACGGCATCGAGGTGTCCAGCGTGCCGGGTTATGCCGCCAACACCGTGGCCGAACACAGCCTGGCGATGATCCTCGAACTGTTCCGCCGCCCCGGCGCCTTCACCCGGTTGATGCGTCAGGTGCACGCCGGTGACAAGCCGCACCAGAACATCTACTTCAACCACCGCATCCGCGATGTGCGCGACAAGCAGCTGGCAATCCTCGGCAGCGGCCCGATCGCCCTGCGCCTGGCCCACCTGGCCCGTGCCTTTGGCATGCAGGTGCTGTTCGAGGACCGTGGCGGCAAGCGCCGTGGCCCGGACTGCCGGCCGTTGGCCGAACTGCTGAAAAGCTGCGATGTGCTGTCGATCAACTGCCCGCTGACGCCGGAAACCTACAACCTGATCGACGCCCCGCAACTGGCGTTGATGAAGCCCGACGCGGTGGTGGTCAACACCGGCCGTGGCGGCGTGGTCAACGAGGCGGCGCTGATCGACGCGTTGCTGCACGGGCGCCTGGGCGGCGTGGCCCTGGACGTGGTCGAAGTCGAGCCACTGCACCCCAGCAACCCACTGTTCCAGCTGATCGAGCGCGATGACTTTTTGCTCAACCCGCACATTGCCTGGAGCAGCGAAGACGCCATGCAGCAGCTGATGGACAGCGCCGTGGACAACATCACCGACTTCTTCGCCCGCCAGGGCACCGAAAAAAGGATTCGCAGCGCATGACCCTCGTTACCAAGAGCAGCTATGTCGACGGCGCCTTCGTCGCCCTGGGCAGCAGCAGCGACATGTTGGAAAACCGCAACCCGTCCAACCCCGGCGAGGTGATCGAGCGCTTCGAGCGCGCAGGCGTCGAGCTGACCGAAAACGCCATCGCCGCCGCCCGCCGCGCACAACCCGCCTGGGCGCGCAGCAACCCGCAGCAGCGCGCCGATGCGCTGGATTTCATCGGCAGCGAGATCCTCGCCCGCCGCGAAGAGTTGGCCGTGCTGCTGGCCCGTGAAGAAGGCAAGATCGTCCGCGAAGCCCTGGGCGAAGTGGACCGCGCCGGGCGCTCGTTCAAGTTCTACGCCCAGGAGGCCCTGCGCGCCGAGGGCGAAAAATACCAGTCGGTGCGTCAGGACGTCGGCATCGATGTGTTCACCCAACCGCTGGGCGTGATCGGCATCATCGCGCCGTGGAACTTCCCCATCGCCATCCCGGCGTGGAAGATCGCCCCGGCACTGTGCTTCGGCAACTGCGTGGTGTTCAAGCCCGCCGAGCTGGTGCCCTCCTCGGCCTGGGCGCTGGCCGAGATCATCTCCCGCGCAGGGCTGCCGGCCGGTGTGTTCAACATGCTGGTAGGCCCGGGCCGTAGCGTCGGCGACACGATCATCCGCTCGCCGCAGGTAGACGGCATCAGCTTCACCGGCTCCGAGCACACTGGCCGGCAGATCGCCAAGCTGGCCGCCGAAGGCATGAAGAAAGTGCAGCTGGAAATGGGCGGCAAAAACCCGCTGGTGGTGCTGGACGATGCCGACCTGGAGCAGGCCGTGGAAGTGGCCCTGAACGGCTCGTTCTACAGCACCGGCCAGCGCTGCACCGCCAGCTCCCGGGTGATCGTCACCGAGGGCATTCACGACGCCTTCGTCGCGCGCCTGGCCGAACGCACCCGCGCACTGAAGGTGGGTGATGCGCAGCAGGCCGGCACCGATATCGGCCCGGTGGTCGATGGCCGCCAGCTGGAGCAGAACCTTGCCTACGTGGCCAGCGGCCGCGAGCAAGGGGCCAAGCTTGTGTGTGGTGGCGAGGCCGTGGAAAACGCTGCGGGTGCGTACTTCTTCACCCCGGCGCTGTTCACCGAAGTGACGCCTGACATGCGCATCTACCGCGAGGAGATTTTCGGCCCGGTGCTGAGCGTGCTCAAGGTGCGTGATTACGACGAGGCGTTTGCGGCGGCCGAAGACACTGCGTTCGGTTTGTCGGCCGGTATCGTCACCACCTCGCTGCGCCATGCCGAGCACTTCAAGCGCAACAGCTCGGCGGGGATGGTGATGGTCAACCTGCCGACCGCCGGGGTGGACTACCACGTGCCGTTCGGCGGCAACGGCGCTTCGAGCCTGGGTTCGCGCGAGCAAGGCACCCATGCGCGGCAGTTCTTTACCCGGGTGAAGACCACCTACCAGTTGGCCTGAGCCAGTAATGGGGCCGCTTTGCGCCCCTTCGCGGGTAAACCCGCTCCCACAGGTATTGCACTGCGCTCAAGGCATATGCAGTACCTGTAGGAGCGGGTTTACCCGCGAAGGGGCGCGAAGCGGCCCCGGTAACCAGATGAATTACTGAGGTAGATAGCAACATGGCCAAGGCCGCCGATGTCGTAGTGCAATGCCTGGAAAACGAACGCGTCGAGTATGTGTTCGGCATCCCCGGCGAAGAAAACCTCGACCTGCTCGAGTCCCTGCGCAAGTCGAAGATCAAGCTGGTGCTGACCCGCCACGAGCAATCCGCAGGCTTCATGGCCGCCACCTACGGCCGCCTCACCGGCAAGACCGGGGTCAGCCTGTCAACCCTGGGCCCCGGTGCCACCAACCTGGTCACCGCCAGCGCCTACGCGTACCTGGGCGGCATGCCGATGCTGATGATCACCGGGCAAAAGCCGATCAAGAAGTCCAAGCAGGGCCGCTTCCAGATCATCGATGTGTGCGGCATGATGGCCCCGATCACCAAGTACACCCACCAATTCGCCTCGGCCGACAACATCCCGGCGCGCATGCGCGAAGCCTTCCGCCTGGCCGAAGAAGAAAAGCCCGGCGCCGTGCACCTTGAGCTGCCGGAAGACATCGCCGCCGAGCAGACCGACAGCCTGCCGATCCCGCCCAGCCTGCACCGCCGCCCGCTGGCCGAGCACAAGGCCATCGAGGCCGCCGTCGAGAAGCTGAAGAACGCCCGCAGCCCGATTCTGGTGATCGGCGCCGGCGCCAACCGCAAGATGACCGCCAAGGTCCTCAAGCAACTGATCGACAAAACCGGCATCCCGTTCATCACCACGCAAATGGGCAAGGGTGTGGTGGACGAGCGCCACCCACGCTTCCTGGGCAACGCCGCACTGTCGTCGGGTGACTTCGTGCACCGCGCCATCGAGGCCGCCGACCTGATCATCAACATCGGCCACGACGTGATCGAAAAGCCGCCGTTCTTCATGGTGCGTGGCGGTACCGAAGTGATCCACGTGAGCTTCCGCTCGGCCGAAGTCGATGCCGTGTACTTCCCCCAGGTGGAAGTGATCGGCGATATCGCCAACGCCGTATGGCAGATCGGCGAAGCGCTGAACGATACCGCGCACTGGGACTTCACCCGCCTGCTGGAAATCCGCGAAGCCAACGAAGCGCAAACCATCGAGGGCGCCGACGACGACCGCTTCCCGGTGTACCCGCAACGGCTGGTGGCCGATATCCGCCGGGTGCTGCCGTCGGAGGGCATCGTGGCGTTGGACAACGGCATCTACAAGATCTGGTTCGCCCGCAACTACAAGGCCCACAAGCCCAACACCGTGCTGCTGGACAACGCCCTGGCGACCATGGGTGCCGGGCTGCCGTCGGCCATGGCCGCGCACCTGGTGCACCCGGACCGCCCGGTGATTTCGGTGTGCGGCGACGGCGGTTTCATGATGAACAGCCAGGAGCTGGAAACCGCAGTGCGCTTGGGGATGCACGTCACCGTGGTGATTCTGCGTGACGACGGCTACGGCATGATCCGCTGGAAGCAGGCCAACATGGGCTTCACTGACTTCGGCCTGGATTATGGCAACCCGGACTTCGTCAAATACGCCGAGTCTTATGGCGCCAATGGCTATCGCGTGGAAAGCGCCGAAGCTTTGCTGCCGCTGCTGGACCACTGCATTTCCAACCCGGGCGTGCATGTGATCGATTGCCCGGTGGACTACAGCGAGAACGACCAGATTCTGAACAACGAACTGCGCGCCCGGGCGTTGGCGGTGTAACGCTCCCGCATTGGCCTGCGCTGTACCTGTAGGAGATTACCCAGCCCTGCGGGCTGCACTGTCGCGCAGATGCACCGCGCTCCTGTGGGAAGCGGCCTTGTGTCGCGATAGGGCTGCGCAGCAGCCCCGGCAATTTTGCATGAGGCCGAGGCCTTGGGGCCGCTTTGCGCCCCATCGCGACACAAGGCCGCTTCCCACAGGGAACGTTATACGGCCAACGTGGGAGCGGGCTTGCCCCGCGATACACTCACCGCCATCTGGCATACTCCGCCGATCCCCCTGCCCCCTCGGTACAACAATGACAACAGCAGACGGCACCCACAAACACAAAGGCTACCGGCGCATCATCCCGTCGATGACCGCCCTGCTGCAGTTCGAGGCCGTGGCCCGGCTCAACAGCTTCACCCTGGCGGCAAAAGAGCTGGGCGTGACCCAGGCTGCGGTGAGCAAGCAGATCAAGGTACTGGAAGAAAACATCGGCGCCTTGTTGTTTCACCGTTCGCACCGCAACATACAACTTACCGAAAGCGGCGAGTTGCTGTTTTCGATCATTTCCGACTCGTTGCAACGGGTCGCCAGCGCCTTCGATCAAATTGCCCAGGGCTGTGGCCGGCATGAAATAGTGCTGGGCTCCACTGCGCCGTTTTCACAACTTCGCATCATGCCCCGGCTTAACGCGCTGAATGACAACTTGCCGAATATACAACTGCGCCTGGCCACGCAAATGTTCATGGGCGATTTGCGTACCCGCGAATATGACCTGGATATTCGCTATGGCGATGGCAAGTGGGAGGACGGCACCTCGATCCTGTTGTTCGAGGAAGAGGTGTTTCCGGTGTGCTCGCCGGCCTGGTTGGCGCGCAACCCGGCCCCGGTAACCCTTGAAGAACTGGCCGTGGCCGGGCTGCTCGACGCCGCCTCCACCTCCGAGGGCTGGTACACCTGGCCCACCTGGTTCAAGGGCCTGGGGCATACCCCCAGCACCCTGCGCACCAGCCTGCGCTGCAGCCTTTACACCGACTCGGTCAACGCCGCATTGCAGGGCTACGGCATCTCCCTGGGCTGGGGGCGGCTGGTCGAGCACCTGCTCGACAGCGGCGAGTTGGTGCGCCTGGAACCCTTCGTGGTCAGGCCCCGGGAGGCCTACTACGTGATCGTGCCCCATGGCCGGCGCGTCGACCAGCAGACCTGGGCCATCGTCCAGTGGCTGCAGGGCAAGGTCGCCACCCCCTCGCCACTTGAATAACTTGAAGTAATGCGAAGCGGAAAATTAACCGCATTGACGCTCCCTCAGGCCACTTTGATAATCAAGCCCATATAAAGCCTTGCTTATCCAATAATAAAAGTGCCTGAGGTTTCACATGATCATCGCCTCCCTCAAATCCCATCGGGATCTTATCGCCGCGCGTCAACCGGGCGTGGGTATGGCCGGCGAACTGTACAGTCGCCAGGATATCTTCGACACCGACCTGGATATCTTTTTCTATAAACACTGGATTCAAGTTGCGGTCACCGCCGATGTGGAAGAGCCCGGTGATGTATTCACCGTGGACATCGCCAAGGCCTCGGTGCTGATCGTGCGCGACGACGACGAACAGGTGCGTGCCTACCGCAACGTCTGCCGCCACCGCGGCGCCCGCCTCAAGGCGCCCGGCAAGTCCACCGTCGGCATGCTGGTGTGCCCTTACCACCAGTGGACCTACGACCTGGACGGCAGCCTCAAGCACGTCAAGAACATGGGCAAGGACTTCGACCCCAAGTGCCGCAGCCTGATCCCGGTGCACTGCAAAGTGATCGGCGCGCACATTCTGATTTGCCTGAGCGACAACCCGCCCGAAGACATCGCCGACCTGGAAGAGGTAATGGGCCCACGCTTCGCCCCGTTCGACCTGACCAACACCAAGATTGCCTATGAGCTGGACTACGTCGAGCAAGGCAACTGGAAGCTGGTGATGGAGAACAACCGCGAGTGCTACCACTGCGAAGGCACCCACCCCGAGCTGATCGTCTCGTACCAGTCCGAAGACCTCGGCGTGAGCTTTGACGAGATGACCGACGAGGCCCGCGCCTCCTACGACGCCTACCAGATCCGCAAGGCCGGCATCGAAGCCGACTGGGAGCGTTCGGGCCTGCTGTGGCAGACCGTGGAGCACCTGGCCGACGACGCGCCGACCCAGTTCCGCACCCAGCGCATGATCATCGCCGGCAGCGGCGAGTCGCAAACCCTCGACACCAAGGTGGCCTGCACCAAGCTGCTGGGCAACATCACCCGCAAGGATTTGGGCGACACCCACCTGTGGGGCAACAACGCGTGGTGCCACGTGATGAGCGACCACGCCATGATCAGCTGGATCATCCCGCTGTCGCCCGAGCAAACCCTGGTGCGCACCAAGTGGCTGGTGCACAAGGACGCCGTCGAAGGCGTGGACTACGACCTGCAAAAACTCACCGAAGTGTGGGTGGCAACCACCCAGCAGGACGCCGCGCTGGTAGCCATCACCCACAGCGGCACCCAGGACCCGGCCTTCGTGCCCGGCGCCTACTCGGTGTTCACCGAGCCCTACGTCGACCAGTTTGCGCGTTGGTACGCCTCGCGCCTGGCCGCCCACGGAGTGTGATGCCATGACCCAGTACCAGAACATCGCCGCCCTGCGTGCCGACCAACGCTTCGCCGACACCGACCACTGGGCCGCCTTCGGCGCCCAGTGGGGCAGCGGCGAAGGCAAGCGCATCGAATGCCTGAGCGTGGTGGCCGAAACCCACGACGTGAAGACCTTTACCTTCCACTGCCCGGACTACCAGGCACTGGCCTACGAGCCCGGCCAGTTCCTCACCGTGTCGCCGCTGATCGACGGGCAGAGCGTGTCGCGCTGCTACACCCTGTCGTCCACCCCGACCCGGCCGTTCACTTTCTCGATCACGGTCAAGCGGGTGCCGGGGGGCGTGGTGTCCAACTGGCTGCACGACAACCTGCATGCCGGCGCCGCGCTGGCCGCCTCGGGCCCGGCGGGCATCTTCACCCCGGTGGCGGGCCCGTCGCACAAGCTTTTGTACCTGTCGGCCGGCTCCGGGGTGACCCCGCTGATGGCCATGACCCGGGCCGCCGCCGACCTGCATGCCGACCTGGATATCGTCTTCGTGCACAGCGCGCGCACGCCCAAGGACATCATCTTCCGCGATGAACTGGCACGCCTTGAAAAGAGCATGCCGCGCCTGCGCACGCTGTTCTTCTGCGAGAACTCAGGCGACGAACCGGACTGGGCCGGCCCGCTGGGGCGCCTGTCGCTGGAGGAGCTGCAACGGCAGATCCCCGACTTCAAGGAGCGCGAAGTGTTCACCTGCGGCCCCAAGGGCTACATGGACGCGACCAAGGCCCTGCTCGGCAATGGCGGCTTCGACCTGAAGCACTACCACCAGGAGAGCTTCGACATCGGCGCCGAGCCGGAACCGGCCCCGGCGCCTGCAGCAGGCCAGGCCCAGGACAGCTTCACCGTGGTGCTGGCGCGCTCGGGCAAGACCTTCACCATGCGCGCCGACCAGACCGTGCTGGCCGCGGCCAAGCAGGCCGGCGCGGTGGTGCCCTCCTCCTGCAGCCAGGGGGTGTGCGGTACCTGCAAGAGCGCGGTGCTGGAGGGCAGCGTCGAGATGCAGCACAACGGCGGCATCCGCCAGCGTGAAATCGACAAGGGCCTGCGCCTGCTGTGCTGCAGCCGGCCTACTTCCGACCTGGTCATCGACCTCTGACACGGCGCCTGCGGGCGCCTTTTGCCGTTCATTCGTGGCCGTATCCCCGGTGGATACCAACGCCTGACCCGCGCTGGCCACGCCGTGACCTGTTGTGCTGGCTGTACCGGCCCCATCGCCGGCAAGCCGGCTCCTACATCCGCTTTCCCTGTAGGAGCCGGCTTGCCGGCGATAGGGCCATGACAGGCCCCCAACACCCCGGCCCTATTACCCCTTGCCACCCACAATCAGCGACGAAGCCAAGCGCAGCCCCTGTGCCCCGCGACTTGCAACAATAAAAAGGAAATAGCCGATGCGTGCAAACCATGGCCTGTTCAAAGGCCTCAACCCCACGGTGACCGTATGGTCACTGCTTATCGTCATGGCCTTCGTGGCCCTGTGCGCCACCCAGGGCGAACAGGCCGCCGGGGTGTTCAAAAGTGCCTCCGATGCCATCCTCGACAACCTCAAGTGGTTCTACATTGCGCTGGTCAGCGGCGTGCTGGTGTTGCTGGTGGTGGTCGCCTTCAGCCGCTACGGCACCCTGCGCCTGGGCCGCCCGGACGAGCGCCCGGAGTTCAGCTTCCCGGCCTGGATCGCCATGCTGTTCAGCGCCGGCATGGGCGTGGGGCTGATTTTCTGGTCGGTGGCGGAGCCAGTGCTGCACTACGCCAGCAACCCCTTCACCCCAGGCTTATCCGACGCCTCGGCGGCCATGGCCATGCGCCTGACCCTGTTCCACTGGGGCCTGCACCCCTGGGCGATCTTCACCGTGATCGGCCTGGGCCTGGCCTACTTCGCCTACCGTGAAGGCCTGCCGCTGGCGCTGCGCTCGGTGCTCTACCCGCTGATTGGCCAGCGCATCTACGGGCCCATCGGCCACACCGTGGACATCATCGGTGCGGCAGTCACCGCCTTTGGCGTGTCGCAATCGCTGGGCATGGGCGTGGAGCAGATCAACGCCGGGCTCAAGGACGTGTTCGGCGTGCCGGTGAGCCTGTCGTTCAAGCTGGGCATCATCGCCGTGGTCACGGTGATTGCCTCGATTTCGCTGGTGGCGGGCCTTTCCAAGGGCATGAAGCGCCTGTGCACGGTGAACATGTGGATCTCCATCGGCCTGATGCTGGTGGTGCTGGCCCTGGGCCCGACCAACTACCTGCTCAACCTGCTGCTGGAGTCGGCCGGTGACTACGTGCAGAACATCGTCGGCCTGAGTTTCTGGACCGACAGCCAGGCCAACAGCGGCTGGCAGAACAGCTGGACCGCCTTCTACTGGCCCTGGTGGATGACCTGGGGGCCGTTCGTGGGCCTGTTCATCGCGCGGATTTCCCGCGGGCGGACCATCCGCGAGCTGGTGTTCGGCGCGTTGCTGGTGCCGACCCTGGTGACCATGATCTGGATGGCGGTGTTCGGCGGCTCGGCGCTCAAGGACGAACAACAGGCACGCCAGGCCCATGCCGCGTTGCCGGTGGCCGAGCAGAGCGTGGCCGGCGACTTTACCGGTGGCCCGATCCTGCAGGCCACCCGCCACGACACCACCACGGCGATGTTCACCCTGCTCGAGCGCCTGGACGGCCCCACCGTGGGCGCCATCCTCAGCGTGATCGTGTGCCTGCTGCTGGCGGTGCACTTCGTCACCGCCGCCGACGCCGGCACCCAGGTGCTGTGCATGCTCAACTCGCTGGGCAGCATCGACCCGCCGAACTGGCTGCGGGTGATGTGGTGCGTGCTGGAGGGCGCCATCGCCGCCAGCCTGATCATTGCCGGCGGGCTGGTGGCGATACAGATGGCCAGTATCGTGGTGGGGCTGCCGATTGCCCTGTACATGCTGGTGACCGGCTACAGCCTGTGCCGCAGCTTGCGCGCCCATGAAGGGTCGGTGACGCTGGGCACCCCTGCCCCGGAAGCTGTGCGCGTGGTGGCCGGGACCGTCGTCGAAACCCACTGACGCCCACCGCGGGGCACGTGGGAGCGGGCTTGCCCCGCGATGCTGCCGACACAAGAACCGGGGCCGCCTGCGCAGCCCCGGTTTTTTTGTGTCGCCGATTCGGGCCCTATCGCCGGCAAGCCGGCTCCTACAGGTGCAGCGCTACGTCTGGACTCACGCGATCCTGTGGGAGCGGGCTTGCCCGCGAAGCAGGCGACGCGGTGGATGGCACCGGCTACGCCGGTGATCGCCGGCAAGCCGGCTCTCATAGAACAACACATAACTCACTGACTTAGCAGGGACCTGTGGGAGCGGGTTTACCCGCGAACACCGGCGAAGCCGGTGCCAAGCTCCGCGTCGCTTGCTTCGCGGGTGAACCCGCTCCCACAGGGTACGCGGCGCGCTTGCGAATTCTGTTCTCTGCGCGACAGCGCAGCTCCAAGGGCTGAGTGATCTCCTACAGGGCTGTGCGCTCGCACATGGCAAAAAATGGCTGTGCCAAGATGAATAAATAGTTATAAGATAACGTTTCATTTGACACCCATTCCTGCCTGCGACCCATTCCCGATGACAAGCGCCTCAGCCACCCCCACCCTGCTCACCCAGCGCCTGCAGAGCATCGATGCCCTGCGCGGCCTGGTGATCCTGTTCATGCTGCTCGACCACGTGCGCGAGACCTTCTTCCTGCACCGCCAGGTCAGCGACCCGATGAACGTCGATGTCACCGACCCCAGCCTGTTCGCCAGCCGCACCCTGGCCCACCTGTGCGCGCCGGTGTTCGTGCTGCTGACGGGCCTGTCGGCCTACCTGTACGGCGAGAAGTACCAGGGCCGCGCCGATGTGTCGGCATTCTTGTTCAAGCGCGGGCTGTTTCTGGTGGTGCTGGAGTTCACCCTGGTGAACTTCGCCTGGACCTTCCAGCTGCCGCCGAGCGTGATCTACATGCAGGTGATCTGGGCCATCGGCGTGAGCATGATCGCCCTGTCGCTGCTGGTGTACCTGCCGCGTGCGGCGCTGGTCGCCCTGGGCGTGGTGCTGGTGGCCGGGCACAACCTGCTGGACGGCCTGCACTTCGGCCCGGAGTCGGCGATGCACGTGCCGTGGGCGATTTTGCATGACCGTGGCTGGCTGGAAGTGTCCGACAGCCTGCGCCTGCGCACCTCCTACCCGGTGCTGCCGTGGATTGGTGTGATTGCGCTGGGCTATGCCCTGGGGCCGTGGTTCGGTCGCAGCAGCAATGCCGGTGTGCGCCAAAAGCACCTGCTGCTGGCCGGCGGCGCCGCGCTGCTGGGCTTCGTGGTACTGCGCCTGCTCAACGGCTACGGCGAAGCGCCATGGCACAGCTACCCGGCATTCACCCAGACCCTGATGAGCTTCTTCAACATCACCAAGTACCCGCCGTCGCTGCTGTTCCTGAGCCTGACCCTGGGCTGCGGCCTGTTGCTGCTGCGCGGCTTCGAGCGCGCAGGCGCGGCCCGCTGGATCGGCGTGCTGGCGGTGTTCGGCGCCGCGCCGATGTTCTTCTACCTGCTGCACCTGTATGTGCTGAAAGTGCTGTACGTGGTTTGCGTGGCGCTGTTCGGGCTGAACCATGGCGAGTACTTCGGCTTTGACGGCATCGGCGCGGTGTGGCTGGGCTCGGTGCTGCTGGCGGCGGCGCTGTACCTGCCGGTGCGCTGGTTTGCCCGGTTGAAGGCGCGCCGGCGTGATATTGCCTGGCTGAAATACCTTTGACGGCCGATCGCGGGGCAAGCCCGCTCCCACAAGCCTGCACACGGGGCTTGGCGTGGGAGCGGGCTTGCCCCGCGACAAGGCTGCAAAGGTCAAAACCATTTCCACCGGCCGGTCGATGGACTACCATGCCCGCCGCCGGTTTCCACCAGGAATTAATAGGGAATCCCCAGGCCGCCCAGCGCGTGCCAAAGGGAACTGCCCCCGCAACTGTAGGTGCCGAGCCCGCGCCATCGATGCCACTGGATCATGTATCCGGGAAGGCTGGCGCCGGGCCAGGACGCACCAGTCAGGAGACCTGCCGGCACACATTTACCAACCGGCGGGGTGTCCGGGATGGCCATCTCCACCCCTTGCGGGTGCTGCCCCTCGCCTGGTGCGTCGGGCCCGGCGATGCCTGTCCGTGCGTTCATTCCGTGCACCGTAGATAGGAGATCGCCCACCATGCTGCCCCGTTTCGCCGCCCTGCTCGCCGGCCTGTCGCTGACCGGCCTTGCCCAGGCCGCCGCCACCCACTACCCGCTCACCGTCGACAACTGCGGCGCCGCGCAGACCTTCGCCCAGGCCCCCGAGCGCGCCGTCACCATCGGCCAGGCCGGCACCGAGATGCTTTACGCCCTGGGCCTTGGCGACAAGCTGGCCGGTACCTCGCTGTGGTTCAACAACGTGCTGCCCGAGTACGCCGCGCAGAACGCCAAGGTGCCGCGTCTGGCCGACAACGACCCAAGCTTCGAAGCGGTGGTGGGCAAGCGCCCGCAACTGGTGGCGGTACAGTTCGAGTGGATGGTCGGCGCCCAGGGCGTGGTGGCCACCCGCGAGCAGTTCGACGAGCTGAAGATCCCCACCTACCTGCTGCCTTCGGACTGCGAAGGCAAGGACAACCTGGTAGGCGCCGACGGCACCCGCCTGCAGCCGTTCAAGGTCGACAGCATCTACAAGAGCGTCAGCCAACTGGCCGAAATCTTCGACGTGCAGGCCCGCGGCCAACAGCTCAACGCCGAGCTCAAGGGCCAACTGGATCACGCCCGCCAGCAACTGGCCGGCAAGGACCTGAGCCACACCAGCGCGCTGTTCTGGTTCTCCAGCGCCGACCTTGAGATGGACCCGTACGTGGCCGGCCGCCAGGGCGTGGCCGACTTCATGCTGCAGACCCTGGGCGTGCGCAACGTGGTCGAATCCAACGAAGAATGGCCCACCGTTGGCTGGGAAACCCTGGCCAAGGCCAACCCCACCTGGCTGATCATCGCGCGCATGGACCGCCGCCGCTTCCCCGCCGACGACTACCAGAAGAAGCTTGATTTCCTGCGCAACGACCCGGTGGCCAAGAACATGGACGCGGTGAAAAGCGGCCGCATCATCGTGCTCGACGCCGACGCCATGCAGGCCGGCATCCGCCTGTTCAAGGGCCTGGAGCGGTTGTCTGACGCCTTCGCCACGGGTAAAGCGCCACAACCATGAGCCGCCTGTTCCCCCTGAGCCTTGCTGCCCTGGTGGCCCTGCTGGCAGCGTTGCTGGCCGGCATCGCCATCGGTGAAACCCGCGTCACCTCGCAGGTGGTGTGGCAGGTGCTGGCCAACCACCTGTGGCAGGCCGGGCATGTGCTCGACCCGATCGACGCCGGCATTGTCTGGAACTACCGCCTGCCGCGCACCCTGGTGGCCGCAGCCTGCGGCGCCGGGCTGGCCACCTGCGGGGTGATTTTGCAGGCGCTGCTGCGCAACCCGCTGGCCGAACCCTACCTGCTGGGGTTGTCCGCCGGTGCTTCCACCGGCGCGGTGGCGGTGGGCCTGCTGGGCCTGGGCGGCGCGGCGCTGTCGTTGTCCGGCGGCGCCTTCATTGGCGCGCTGGCGGCCTTCGGCCTGGTGCTGCTGTTGTCGCGGGCCAGCGGCAGCAGCCATAACAATGCCCAGGTGATTCTGGCCGGTATCGCCGGCTCGCAACTGTTCAATGCCCTCACCGCATTTTTGATTACCAAGTCGGCCACCGCCGAGCAGGCGCGAGGCATCATGTTCTGGCTGCTGGGCAACCTCAGCGGCGTGCGCTGGCCCTCGGTGTGGCTGGCCTTGCCGGTGGCGCTGCTGGGCCTGGTGGTGTGCCTGTGGCACCGCCGCGCGCTGGATGCCTTTACCTTCGGCGCCGACTCGGCGGCCTCGCTGGGGGTGCCGGTACGCCGCACGCAACTGCTGTTGATCAGTTGCGCGGCGCTGGTGACCGCCGTGATGGTGTCGATTGTCGGCGCCATCGGTTTCGTCGGCCTGGTCATCCCCCACGCCCTGCGCCTGCTGCTGGGCGCGGGCCACAGCCGCCTGCTGCCGGCCAGCGCGCTGGGTGGCGCGCTGTTCCTCATTCTGGCCGATATCCTTTCGCGCACCCTGATCACCGGCCAGGTGATCCCGGTGGGCGTGGTCACCGCGCTGATCGGCGCGCCGGTGTTCGCGCTGATTCTGGTCAGCCGCCGGGGGCGCCCATGACCGCCATGAACCCCCTCGCTGTCGCCCCCCTCGCCTGCCAGGGCTTGAGCCTGCGCCTGGGCGGGCGCGATGTGCTGCAAGGCATCGACCTGGCCGTGAACCCCGGTGAGACGCTGGGCATCGTCGGCCCCAACGGCTCGGGCAAATCCACCCTGCTCAAGCTGCTGGCCGGCCTGCGCACACCCAGCAGCGGCAACGTGCAACTGCTCGGCGAGCCCCTGGCAAAACTGCCGCGCCGGCGCATCGCCCAGCTGTTGGCCCTGGTGGAGCAACAGGCAGACACGCAAGACGCCATCAGCGTGTTCGACGCCGTGGCCCTGGGCCGCACGCCGTGGCTGTCGGCCCTGGCGCCGTTCGGCCGGCAAGACCGCGCCATCGTCGACCAGGCCCTGGCCGACGCGGACGCCAGCCACCTGCGCGAGCGCATCTGGCGCGAGTTGTCTGGCGGCGAGCGCCAGCGCGTGCACATCGCCCGCGCCCTGGCCCAGCGCCCGCAGCTGTTGCTGCTGGACGAGCCCACCAACCACCTCGACATCCAGCACCAGCTGGGCCTGCTGCAACAGGTGCAAGCCCTGCCGGTGACCACCCTGGTGGCCCTGCACGACCTCAACCAGGCGCTCACCTGCGACCGCCTGGCAGTGCTCGACCAGGGCCGCCTGGTCGCCCTCGGCCAGCCCGAAAGCGTGCTCACCCCAGAACGCCTGCTGAGCACCTTCGGCGTGCACGCCCACTACCTCACCGACCCCTACGACGGCGCGCGCATCCTGCGCTTTCGCGCCCCCTGAACCAGGACGTTCCGCCCATGTTGCCGCGCTCCACCACTGCCCTGCTGCTCGCCACCCTGCTGACCACCGCCGCCGCCCAGGCCGAGGTGCATGAAGTGCAGATGCTCAACCGCGGCGCCGACGGCGCCATGGTCTATGAGCCCGACCACCTGCACATCGCCCCCGGCGACAGCGTGCGCTTTGTGCCGACCCAGGCCGGGCACAACGCCGCCAGCCTGCCCGGCCTGCTGCCGGCGGGCGCCACGGCGTTCAAGAGCAAGCTCAACCAGCCCTTCGAGCAGGTGTTCGAGGCGCCCGGGCTGTACGGCATCCAGTGCATCCCGCACCTGGCCATGGGCATGGTGATGCTGATCCAGGTCGGCGACAGCCAGGGCGCCAGCCTGCCTGACGGCCTGCCGGCCCGGGCCAAGGCGCGCCTGGCCGCGCAGCTGCAAAAACTGGAGGCCGGCCAGTGAAACAGGTATTCATCGCCCTGCCCCTGCTCGGCCTGAGCCCGCTGGCCCTGGCCGAGTCCGCCCAATCCCAGGCCAACGGCTTCATCGAGGACAGCAGCTGGAGCCTCCTCAACCGCACCGTGTACGACCAGCGCGACTACAAGCACGGTGGCCGCAACAGCGCCGCGCGCAACGCCTACAAGCCGCGCAGCGAACGCAACGGCCTGGCCGAGGAATGGGCCTACGGCCTGATGGGCACCTTCAGCTCGGGCTTTACCCAGGGCCTGATCGGCGTCGGTGTGGATGCCCACGCCTACCAGGGCGTGCAACTGGACAGCGGCGGCGGCCGCGCCGGCAAGGCGCGCCTGCTGGGCGTGGACAACGCCGGCCACCCGAAAAACGAGTACAGCCGCGGCGGCGCCGCCGTGAAGCTGCGCCTGTCCAACACCGTGCTGTCCTACGGCGAGCAACGGGTGAAAACCCCGGTGTTCAGCTCATCCGACAGCCGCCTGCTGCCCGAAACCGCCACCGGCTGGTTCCTCACCAGCAACGAAATCGACAAACTCAAGCTGATGGCCGGCCACTTCAACGAAAGCACCGACCGCAACGCCTCGAGCCACGACCAGGGCTTTGTGGTGAACTACTCCAACGCCCGCCAGGGCAACGCCTTCGACCTGGCCGGCGCGGTGTGGAGCCCCAGCGCCAATCTCAGCGCCAGCCTGTACACCTCGCGCTACGAAGACAGCTGGAACCAGCACTACCTGGGCAGCACCCTCAGCCACGCCATCGACGACCAGCGCAGCGTCAGCCTGGACCTGAACCTGTACCGCACCACCGACACCGGCAAGGCGCTGTCCGGGCGCATCGACAACACCACCTGGAGCCTGGTCGGCCGCTACGCCCAGGGCCCCCACGCGTTCAGCCTGGGTTGGCAGCAGGTCGACGGCAACACGCCGTTCGACTACGTCACCCGCGGCGCCATCTTCATTGCCAACGCCGTGCAGATGTCCGACTTCAACGCCCCCAACGAAAAGTCCTGGCAGGCCCGCTACGACCTGAACATGGGCGCGTTCGGCGTGCCGGGGTTGAACCTGACGGCGCTGTATGTGCGCGGGTTCGATATCGACGGCACCCATGTCGACCCTACGGGCGGGTATGCGTACCTGGGCTACGGCAAGGATGGCAAGCACTGGGAGCGCGACCTGGAGGCGCGGTATGTGGTGCAGAGCGGCAAAGCCAAGGGGCTGACGTTCTCGCTGCGGCATAACGTGCACCGGGGGGATACGGCGCAGGCGGAGTTGGATGGGGATCAGATTCGCCTGGCGGTGGAGTATCCGCTGACAGGTTCGTTCTGAACGGGTTTGACCTGGTAGGGCCAGCCGGTTAACCTCCCGCACGTTGCTGTCAATCCAGCAACCGGGCGTCGCGGCCCGCAATGCAAAAGGCGCTCAGCGCCCCACCCTCACAATCGCAGGCGCTTTTTTTGTGCCCGCTTTCTGTGCAATGGCGGCTGTGCGTGGGAGACCTTCGGGTCTGCCGGGTTTCCTTTTGCCTCGGTCCGCGAACCCGCGTACAGCTGCCACCCTAATCGTTTCGCGGCGATGGTTGGCAGCTCCACCGCAAAAGGAGTTCCACCATGACCAAGGGAATACCTGATCCACCCCAGCAACCCTGCTGCGACCTCTACGCCTTCGGCACCTGCAACCACCACCATGCCCCGCTGTTCACCGTTCGCCCCGGCGTCTTCGCCGAGGAAGCATTGGTGCATGCGATCCAGCTCGTTCAACAGGCCTACCAGTCCACCACCCTCGCCCGTGAAGATGCACAGGGCGATGCGCGGCGCTTGCTGGGTAGCTCGCAGCTGTCGCTGGAAATGATCGAGGCGCTGCTGAACAAGGTGCTGGACGGGTTGGTGCTGTTGCCGAGCAACCCACCTGCGCCCGAGCGGCCGGGGCGGTTGGCGGGGCCGGTGCGGGCGCAAGACTACCGCTAGTTGGGAAACCAGTGCTTGGCTGGCAGGTCTGCCGCCAAGTACTGGCGATGTTCAAGGATGATCGTGACAAGCCAATGGATGACGAGGGATTCTGATGCTTCGAAAAGTGATGCTGTACGGCTTGGTGCTTCTCTGCACAGGCTGTGTAAAAACGGCTCGGCAACCACCGGCCATGCTGGAGTTCATTGACATCCACAAAGATCACCGCGGGGATTACAGCTTTTTATTCAGCAGCAATATCGATCTTTTCACGATATTCGACATCCCTGATATCCATAGCAAATCCCCACCTGCCTTGATCTGCTCGTTCGATGGAGACATGGACTTTGCAGGGGATCATCTGATCTACGCGCAGGCCATGGGTATTGTGGCCCGCACAACTGACCCGGCTATCTACGTGGCGGAAATGCGGTTCCATTATACCCATCGCAACGGTAAACCTGCCCCACTGGACAGCTATGAATACTACCTGGCACTCCTTCAGGGCGGCTCAGCGATCAACTGCACGGTGAGCGTCACCTACTGGGGGTTCAAACCGTACCTCTCGGAGGTGCTCACTGTACCCAGCGCATTGATGCTGGAACGCTTCAGGCAAAAAGGTGCAATGAAGGCGGTAGAGCGGCCGATGAGTGAGCAGGACTACCGCTAGTTGGGAAGTGAGTGGAACTGGCTGGCAGGTCTGTCGCCAGTTGCACTCAGATCACCGCAGGCCCATTGCACGCTAGCGCTGGCAGCCATCTGGAAATACCTCATCTTGTTAGGTATCATCCAAAAGACATCAAAATGCCATCTTTCAGTAACGACTGCTGATCACTCAAACGAGTGATGCAGACCCTGCACCGTCAGATGCTGGCATCTCTATCGAAAAACACTCCCATCATTCCGTATGAAAAGGAACTTCATATGAGCGGAAAGCCGGCTGCCCGTCTCAGCGACCCTACCGTGTGCCCAATACCTGGACATGGCCCCAATACCATCAGTAGCGGGTCATCCGACGTCATAATTGAAGGCCTCGGTGCCGCCCGTCTCAACGATACTTCAGCGTGCGGAAGCCCGATCACTGGCGGTGTATCGTCCACTGTCACCATCAATGGCCTGAACGCTGCAACGGTCGGAAGTGTTGGCGCACACGGCAACTCAATCGTTGCTGGGGCTGGCACTGTTTTTATCGGGGACACCGTTATCTCAGCGCCGGTAACGCCGGTGACGCCGATGCCGGTCTACTTCAGCGACAAAATTCTGTTGGTGAATGCCGAGACTGGCAAGCCGCTTCCTAACCATGCCTACGCCGTACAACGAGCCAATGGCAGCCTCGAGCAGGGCATCAGCGATGAAATGGGGTACACGCACCTCATCAGTTCGAATCTTGCCGAAAACATCAAACTATTTGTCCAGGACTAGCAGCATGGAAGCTGAAAAAATCACCCTCGCGGATGGAAGTACCGCCAGCTTGGCGACTACGCATGCACTGACTGACAAAAGCATGCCGAGCACCAAGGTCGTTCCCATTTCAGTTAAAAAACCTGTTGTGTTTTTCATTGGTGGCGCAGCTGATCAAAAAAAATATTACACAGAAGGTCCGAATGGCAACATCAACTACGCCCGCAACCTATTCACCAATAGAATAACAAAAGCTCAAATAAGCGAATCGAAATATATCGTAATTACAAAAGGATACGATGACGCGAAAGGCGAGGACGACATCAAGGAGCACTTCATCTCCCACATTCCTAGCAAAGAATCTCCAATTTATATAATTGGCCATAGCTTAGGTGGATGGAATGGCGCCCACCTCTCTCGCTTGCTATCCGAACAGGGGTATAAGATAAAAATCCTTGTGACTCTGGATCCCGTTGGCAAGGGTATTTTAGTCTGGCTCGGCTCAGACATCTACATGAAAGAGCCTTCGCCTGTCGCAGAGCAATGGATAAACGTCCTAGCCAAGCCCGAGCGCCCCGACGACTCAGATGGCGTTGCCAAAATGGGTGAGCGCTGGGTTATAAAAAATGGCCCTACATTCAACAAGTCTGCCAACAGGAATCATGCGGCGGCAGACGGGCTATTCATCGACCGTATATTTGACAACAAATCGGCCTGCGACCTAGTCTTCGACTCGTTTATCGAGAACATAGCACCATGATAAAGTGGCCAGCCTACTTAATTCTCATAGTCCTCTGCGCAGGGTGTGTAAAAACGGCCCCTCAGCCACCAGCAGTACTGAAATTCATTGACATCCATAAGGATCAATACGGGAATTACAAATTTTTATTCAGCAGCAGCACCAATCTTTTCACGATATTCAACATCCCTGAGTCCAGCAAATCCCCCCCGGCTCTGATCTGCTCGTTTGATGGAGACATGAATTTTGCATGGGATCATCTAATCTACGCGCAGGCCATGGGAGTTGTGACCCGCACGGCTGACCCGACGCGCTATGAAGCGGAGATGCAGTTCCAATATACCCATCGCAACGGTGAGCCTGCCACACTGAATAGATATGAATACTACCTGCCACTCCTTCAAGGCGGCTCAGCGATCAACTGCAAGGTAAGTGTCACCTCCTGGGGCTTCAAACCGTACCTCTCGGAGGTGCTCACTGTACCCAGCGCATTGATGCTGGAACGCTTCGGGCAAAAGGCGCAGTAAAGGCCATCCCTTTCAAGGTGTTTGTGTCAGGGCCTGCAGGTGCTGATGCGAACCTTCGGCATGCGCCTGTCAGTCCTAACGCGAACACCTTGAAAGGGATGGCAGTATAGGCGGCTGATCGGCAGTGACCAGCCGCTGCAGCAGTGCCTGGCAGGCACTCCCAGCGACGCACGGCGCGTATGAAAACCTGCGGCCGCACCGGTCACTGCGGGGCTGCGTTCAGTTCAGTTGCCACTGCACCCGTTCCCGCGGGGTCAGGCTGTCCATCACCTGGGAGAAAGTTTCGCTGAACTCGACACTGACATTGCCGAACACCTTGAAGTTGCTCAGCAGGTAGCGCTTCACCGTTTTCGGCCAGCGCCCGTCACGGTGGCCGGCGTTGATGATGCCCTTGGCGTCCTGGTAGTTGGCAGCGGGCTTTACCTGGGTCAGGCGGCGCTCGAAGTCGCCGAAAGTCCAATCGTCTTCGCGGGCTTCGAATTCGTTGAGCAGCCTGACTTTGTACAGGGCAAGTTCCGGCATGGGGTTGGCTCCTTTTTGGGTTGGAACGCAAACCCTATGCAAATGGCGCGGCGATGGAAATGAACCAGATGTTGAACATTGGCGTGGCCTTGTAGGGCGCTTACCCGAGCATCAGCTCCATATGGGTGGTCTGCCACTGCGGGTCCGGCTCGATATCGACAATGCGAAAGCCCTGCCGCTCCCAGAAGCGGATCGCCCCCGGCAGGAACGGGTGAGTGTGCAGGTACAGGCATTCGACTCCCGCCGCTGCCGCATGCTCGCGCAAGGCGCCGAACAACGCGGCGGCCAGGCCATGGCGGCGGTAGGCCGGGGTGACGAACAGGCGCACGATTTCCACGGTGTTACGAGCGTGGTAGTCGAGTTGCGCAAAGCGGTGATCGTAGGGCAGGTAGCCGATGCCGGCGATCAGTTGGTTATCGGCGTAGGCGACCAGAAAGTGGCCGGGGCCATCGATATACGTTTCGTTGAACTGCGCGAGGTCGCGCGGCAGCGGCGAGTCGGCCAGCAGCGGGAAAAGCTGGCGGCGGGCAGTGTCGATGAAGCGCACGGTTTCGGCGATGGCCGAGCGGGTGGCGGGGGTGAAGGTCCAGGTGGGCATGGGCACAGGTTGCGCAGCGGAATGTCGGGACGTTCTACCCGAATGAACCACGGCGGGCAAACGGCCTGGCCGATCATTTCCCCGCCCGCTTTGCTCACACCACCCTAAAAGTTGTCAATATTGACTTGAACAGGTGCCGTAAATAGCCTGTACGCCAATTGAACTTCAGGCGCCTCCTGCATGAGCCAAGCCCTTTCACGCTTCCTGGTTAATCAAGAAGTTCTAGAACTTCAGCCATTAACTGAAATCATCAAACAACACGCTGCGCCCTTGCACTTCAACAAGGTCGACTTCAGCCATCAGGACCTCAAGCGCTTAAACCTTACCGGTGCCCTGTTCGAGCAATGCCTGTTCAATGAAGCCGATTTTTCATATGCCACGCTGGATGAAACACATTGGCTAGGGTGCCGCCTGGGGGCCGTGACATTCCGCAGCGCAAGCCTGGTCGATGCTCAGTTTCGCAACAGTGACCTCAACAATTCAAACTGGCAGCGTGCCCGCCTGTCCCAGGCTAACTTCGACGGCTGCAAACTCACAGGTTCCAACTTCAACGACGTTTCATCGTTGGGCTTGGCATTTTCCGAGTGCCGACTGAACAGCGTCAACTTGTCCGGTATCTCGTTTTACAAAGCCACCCTGGAGAACCTGGACTTCAGTGACTCCGACCTGTCGGGGTGCGATTTCAGAAAGGCCGTTTTCACCAACGGCGGCAGCCTTGCCCATGCCCGGGTCGTGGGCGCCCGCTTCGATGGTGCCGACCTGAGGGACGCTGACCTGGGCGGCCTGCAGCTTGCGGATGCCAAGCTGTTCAAAGGCGCGATCATTTCCAAGGCGCAGGCGAATATTCTGCTGCGAGGGTTGGGGCTTACCGTGCTTTGAGCTTTGCGGCCCGCGGTAGCTTTGGCTCACACACGCCCCACCCCAACAGGATTAGCTGACAAATAAATAATAAGTAACCACCAGCAATACAGTCCCAGCTGTATTACACCAAAAAGATATTTGAAGGCCTCGCTTCAAGAAGACAGGTGCCGCCATGTAATCTGCCATGCTCAGCCAACCTTGGCGAACCCCCAGTGCGGGCCAGATCATGCCAAAGCTGACTCCGCAAACAATCAAACTACGCGACTTCAACGTCAAGGCACCCCATAACTTCCGATCCTCGTCTATCCCCGGACTGTTTTTAAAAGCTTCGCACATCACAAAAAATATCCGCGTACCCGCGACCAGCCAGATAATAGCCATCCCGATGAGCACCATGAATACGGGCATCAGAAGCAAGGTCAGCTTTATCATGGTCGGCCAACTACCTGGATCGAACATAGGCAACCTCATAAATGAAATCTGCTATGGCCTCGCCAAAAGCCCCCCTGCACTACCTGCATAAGAAACCACGCCAACAACAGTAAGCCCACAAACAGCCCCGCTAATGGGTTTGAAACGACAAACGGCCCGCATCGCGTAACCGCCCAGCCCCCTCTCCTAGAACAAACTACAACTCATTGATTTAACGCGGTCTCTGTGGGAAGCGGCCTTGCCGGGGCGCCGTCCGGTCGAGATGGGTCGCGAAGCGGCCCCAAGGCCTCGGCCTCATGCAAGATTGCCGGGGCTGCTGCGCAGCCCATCTCGACCGGACGGCGCCCCGGCAAGGTCGCTTCCCACAGGGATCGCGCTAGATTTTAGAAATTGAACAAGACAGTTGCTCCCACAGGGTTGCACCGCGCCTGAGCCCTGCGCTGAACCTGTAGGAGCCGGCTTGCCGGCGATGAGGCCAGTACAGGCAGCACAAGACAGTTGCTGCCACAGGGCCCGTGGTGCTTTACGAGCCCCGTTCTCTGCGCGACAGCACAGCTGATAGAGCTGGTTGATCTCCTAAGGAACTACCTGCCAAACCACCTGTGAAACTGTCAGACGTATCAAACACTTTTAAAACCAACCAAAAGCGCAAAAAAAGCCATACAACCAAAAGCTGCAAGCACGCAATACATACCAAGTTTCATACGCCTTCTCAAATAAGGCGGAAAATTTTCACTGTCCTGTGCATTCAACCAACCCTGGCGAATACCTAATGCCGGCCAAATCATTCCCGCCGTCATCGCGCTCACCGTTTGAAGTCGAAATTTCAATGTAAATGCGCCGCCATTTTTCAACTCTTCATGAAGACCTGGGCTTCGTTTCAGGGATTCGCACATAACTTCGAAATGTCGCGAGCCTGCGATGTGAAGCACAATGGCCAGCCCCGTCAAACCGATAAGAAAAGGAGCAAGCAATAACCCTAACCTGGCCCACGCAGGCCACCAACTCAAATCAATCATAGGCCACCTCGTATAGCATCTCCCCTCCGCTCTCTCCTAAAAACGCTCCTACTTTACTTCCGCCAAAAGAGGAAGCTCCTATAACCAAAATACCGCAGGTAGCTCGCCCCCAAGGCCCGAATGAGCAAAAGGCCTTAATGGCAAAGTTACCAACTGTCCCACCGAACAAGCCCCCTGCAAGCCCACCCGTAAAACTACCGGTTTCAGTAAACCGAACACGTCTACATTCTTCTGTTTCCCCCGCCCGACAAGCCTCCTGCACCTTCATATACGACGATGTCGCCCCCAACCCCACCGCCACATGCCCGCCATACTTCAAATACCGAGCCATCTTCGCCACCTCATCCAGATGCGTCGCATACCCAGGTATCGCCCCCGGAGCCCCGGCCTTGGACCAGTGGTGCACCAGGCTTTTGGTGGAAATCCCCAAGCCCTTGCGCAGGCTTTCATGCCCGCCGAGGTTGAGGTACTTGCCCAGGAACGCACTGCGCAACTGCGCGTCCAACTGCTGGTACAACGCCTGGCGTGAAGCAAAGAACTGCGGGCTCTTCAGGTGCCCATGCAAGCCGAACTCACGCTGGTGCAACTGCTCGATGCCCTTGAGCGTGTCAGCCACCTGCCCCAGCCCGCGCGACAACATGTCCTTACCCACCCCCATCGACTGGCTGGCACCACTGAGCACCCCGGCAATTTCGCCGATGTGCTCCATCATGAAGTTGGCCTCTTGCTCATCGAGCCCCGCCAACGCCTCCCGCGCGCGCTGCGCCGCCGCCATCAGGTCGGCTTCTTCGCGGGTACAGGCGTGGTGGTTGTCGGGGTCGCCGAGGACGAAGATTTCGCCGGCCTTGAAGCCTTTCTCGAAGGTGGGGTTCAGGCGTTGCAGCCGGGCCATCGGCAGCCTGTGGTCGTGCGCCAGCAGCTCGGCCAGCACCTGCGGGCCGGACATGCTCCGGCGCACGATATGGAAACCTGGCTCCAGCACCGCGCCAGGCGCAGGCGAAGCCAACGGGGACCGGGTTGGCGCCGAAAATGAGGACGCAGCAGCGACAGGTGCCGAGCGAGGCGCCGGCATGCTGCCCAGCGGCGCCACCACCCGGTTGCTGCCAAGCGGGCAACCACAGGCAACCAGCGCCCCATCGAATGCCACCTCCCGGCCTTGGGAGATGAACCAGGCAATGCCTTCGGCAACCGTGCCCACCTGCTTGCATCTGGGGCATTCGGTAGTCGAATCCCCCATACGCAACACTGCTCTGCCGTCACCGCGACGGGTGCCTTCACTGGCGATGCACACCGCCCCCGTGGTGGTGGCATCGCCATCCAGCGCCTGCCCGACACCTGCAATCTCAACCCGGCTCATACGCACGCTTCCCTATACAAAGCACGGGAAACTAGCAGCGCAGCGGCAGGAAAAATCGGGCCAGGCACCGCTTCAGAAATGTCCTACATCAGATACAGAAGGCCATTACGCGGCGACATTTTTCATAACCCCTCACCGCCCGCTGCGCAGCATCTCCTTGGGCACATACTTGCCGATCTCGTACTTGCCAATGGCTGCCCGGTGCACTTCATCCGGCCCGTCTGCCAGGCGCAGGGTGCGCTGCATGGCGTACATGTAAGCCAGCGGGAAGTCGCCGCTGACCCCGGCGCCACCGTGAATCTGGATAGCCCGGTCAATCACCTTCAATGCCACGTTGGGCGCCACCACCTTGATTTGCGCAATCTCGCTGCGCGCCACCTTGTTGCCCACGGTGTCCATCATGTACGCAGCCTTCAGCGTCAGCAGGCGGGCCATGTCGATTTCCATGCGCGAGTCGGCGATCTTGTCGACGTTGCCGCCCAGGCGCGCCAGCGGCTTGCCGAAGGCGGTGCGCTGCACCGAGCGCTTGCACATCAGTTCAAGCGCGCGTTCGGCCATGCCAACCGAGCGCATGCAGTGGTGGATGCGGCCCGGGCCCAGGCGGCCCTGGGCGATCTCGAAGCCGCGGCCCTCGCCCAGAATCACGTTTTCATAAGGCACCCGCACGTTCTCGAACACGACCTCGGCGTGGCCGTGGGGGGCGTCGTCGTAGCCGAACACCGGCAGCGGGCGGACGATCTTCACCCCCACCGCGTCGGTGGGCACCAGCACCATCGAGTGCTGCTCGTGGCGCTGGCCATCGGGGTTGGACAGGCCCATGAAGATCATCACCTTGCAGCGCGGGTCGCAGGCGCCGGAGGTCCACCACTTGCGGCCGTTGATCACCCACTCATCGCCATCGCGCACGGCGGTGGCGGCCATGTTGGTGGCGTCCGACGAGGCCACATCAGGCTCGGTCATGGCAAATGCCGAGCGGATCTCGCCGCGCAGCAGCGGTTCCAGCCACTGGCGCTTCTGCGCCTCGCTGCCGTAGCGCACCAGCACCTCCATGTTGCCGGTGTCCGGCGCCGAGCAGTTGAACGGCTCGGGGCCCAGCAGCGAACGGCCCATGATTTCGGCCAGCGGCGCGTACTCAAGGTTGCTCAGGCCGGCGCCGTACTCCGACTCGGGCAAAAACAGGTTCCACAGCCCCTCGGCGCGGGCCTTGGCCTTGAGCTCTTCCATGATGGCGGTGGGCTGCCAGCGGTCGCCCTCGGCGACCTGGCGCTCGAACACCGGCTCGGCCGGGTACACGTATGCATCCATGAATGCGCTGACACGCTCGCGCAGTGCCTGCACCTTGGGCGAATAGGCGAAATCCATCGGGGCTACCTTCGGTCAGTGAAGAACATGGGCGCAGCCTAGAACAGCCGGGCTGAATCCACCTAGCCTATTTTCTACGTGTATAAACATTCATAACCGATATATGATCCGGCGAATAATTCCAACAAAGAGCGGCGCCCATGAACCTCAGCAAGGTCGACCTCAACCTGTTCATCGTCTTCGACGCCATCTATACCGAAGCCAACCTGACCCGCGCCGGGCAGATCGTCGGCATCACCCAGCCGGCGGTGTCCAACGCCCTGTCGCGGCTGCGCGAAACCTTCAACGACCCGCTGTTCGTGCGCACCGCCCAGGGCATGGTGCCCACGCCCATGGCGCAGAACATCATCGGCCCGGTGCGCAACGCCCTGGCGCTGCTGCGCACCTCGGTGCAGGAAAGCCGCATCTTCAACCCGCAGCAGGCCAGCAAGACCTTCCGCATCAGCATGACCGACCTCACCGAGGCGGTGATCCTGCCGGCGCTGTTCCAGCGCCTGCGCCGCCTGGCCCCGGCTTTGGTGATCGAGAGTTTCTTGTGCAAGCGCCGCGAAACCACCAAGGAGCTGGCCGCCGGGCGCCTGGACTTTGCCGTGGACGCGCCACTGAACACCGACCCGCAGGTGCGCCACGTCAAGCTGATGCAGGACCACTACGTGTGCGCCATGCGCCCCGGCCACCCGCTGGCCGACAGCAAGCTGACGCTGGACAGCTACCTGGGCATGACCCATATCCATATTTCCAGCCGGCGCAACGGCCTGGGTTATGTCGACCTGGCGCTGGGCAAGATGGGCGTGCAGCGGCGCGTGGCGCTGCGCTCGCAGCACTACCTGATGGCCTCGCAGGTGCTGCAGCAGACCGACATGGTGATGACCGTGCCCGAACGCTTCGCCCGCCGCCACCAGTTGCGCCACCAGCCGCTGCCGGTGGAAGTGCCGGCGCTGGAAACCCACCTGTACTGGCACGAAAGCACCGACCAGGACCCGGCCAACCGCTGGATGCGCGAGCAGATCATCGAGCTGTGCGAGCGGGTGGCGGCGCAGGAGGCGCTGGAGGCCGAGGCTTAAAAGCACAGCCCTGAGGCTTATGCGATCTCTGTAGGAGCGGCCTTGTGTCGCGAAAGGGCTGCGCAGCAGCCCCGGCAATTTTGTGTAAGGCACATATTTTGGGGCTGCTGCGCAGCCCTTTCGCGACACAAGGCCGCTCCTACAAGGACCGCGCCAGCCTTCAGAAATTGAGCAAGGCAATGCCTCCCACACGCTTGCATTGCCCGGCACTTTCAGTAACCCTTGCGCCGCCCTGACCCGGGCCACCCAGCCCCCGCACAAGGAACGCGCAGCATGCCCATCCGTACCCTGGTGATCGGCGCCTACGGCAATTTCGGGCGCATCATCTGCCGCCACCTGGACCGCATGCCGGGGGTACAGCTGGTGATCGCCGGGCGCAACGCCGCCTCCCTGGCCACGCTTGCCGAACAACTCACCGATAGCCAACGCTGGTGCGGCGATGCCATGGCCGACGGTTTTGCCGAGGCCCTGCGCGCGCTGCGCATCGACTGGGTGATCCACACCGGCGGGCCGTTCCAGGGCCAGCCCTACCGCGTAGCCGAAGCCTGCATCGAGGCCGGCGTGAACTACTGCGACCTGGCCGACTGCCGGGCGTTCGTCAGCGGCATCGCCCAGCTGGACGAGCGCGCCCGCAAGGCCGGCGTTGCCCTGCTCAGCGGCTGCAGCTCGGTGCCCAGCCTGTCGTCGGCGATTCTTGACGAACAGCGCCACCGCTTCAGCCATATCGAGGGCATCGAGCATGGCATCACCTCGTCGGCAAAAATGCCTGGCCTTTCCACCATCGAAGGCGTGCTGGCCTACGCCGGCCGGCCCATCCCGCAATGGCGCAATGGCCGCCCAAGCACCGTGGACGGCTGGCTGGGCCTGCAGCTGCGCCACCTGCCGGGGCTCGGCTGGCGCCTGCTGAACAATGTGGATGTACCCGACATGGCGATCTTCCCGGCCCGTTACGGCGCCGCCAGCGTGGCCTTCAAGGCAGGCTCCGGGCTGATGGCCGGCGGGCTGGCCAATGCGGCGCTGGCGCTGCTGGTCAAGCTGGGCCTGGTGCGCGACCCGCTGCCGTGGGCACGGCGCCTGTACCGCCTGGGCGTGCGCGTGGAGCATTGGGGCGACGGCAAGAGCGCCATGTACCTGGACGTGCGCGGCCGCGATGAAAGCGGTCAGCCCCTGCGCCTGCACGCCCAGGTGACGGCACTGGACGACAAGGGCCCGGAAATCCCCAGCTGCGCCGCCGTGGCGCTGATCGCCAAGGTGGCCGAAGGCTATCGGCCACAGCCCGGTGCACGGCCCTGTGTCGGCGAAATCAGCGTGGCCGAATACCTGGCCGCCATCGATGCCCCGGACAAGGTCCGCTACAGCCTCGACTACCGGCGCGGCTGACATGGACTACCTGCTGCTCAAGTACCTGCATGTGATCGCCGCGATATTCCTGTTCGGGTTCGGCATGGGCTCGTACCTGTACCTGATCGCCGCCCACCGCACCGGCGACACCCGGGTGATCGCCGCCGTGGCACGCCTTGTGGTGCGCTTCGATGCCTGGATCACCACCCCGGCAGGCGCCCTGCAACTGCTGACCGGCTACGCCATGGTGCGCCTGACCGGCATGGACTGGTCGAGCGGCTGGCTGCTGGCGGCGCTGCTGATCTTCTTCAGCGTGGGCGCGCTGTGGTTGCCGGTGCTGGTGCTGCAAAAACGCATGCAGGCCCTCGCCGCCCAGGCCTGCGCAAGCGGCACGCCACTGCCTGCCGGTTACCAGCGGCTGTACCGCTGCTGGCTGTGGATGGGCGTCGCGGGGTTTGCCGGGATGTTTCTGATGGTGCTGGTGATGGTCAGCAAACTGGCCCCCTGGCAGTGGTTTTAAGGCCACGGAAGAATTTTTTTCTACGTCATAAGCTAATGGCGAAACGATATTTCTGAATCAGCGCCAGCCTGCGGTAAGAAGGGAAAACCTTCGCCGCAGCGCCCCCGTAGCATGCGGTTCATGGCGGCCGACCACCGGCCCCCCTGCACGGACCCGCTCCCGATCATGACCAGCGCCCCGCTCTACTTCGATTACGCCGCCACCACCCCCGTCGACGACCGGGTCATCGAAACCATGCTCACCTGCCTGGGCCGCGAGGCCAACTTCGGCAACCCCGCTTCCAGCGGCCACTTCTACGGCCAGGCCGCCCGCGAAGCGGCAGAACAGGCCCGGCGCCAGGTGGCCGACCAGGTCGGCGCGCAGCCCGATGAACTGGTATGGACCTCCGGCGCCACCGAATCCAACAACCTGGCGCTCAAGGGCATCGCCCAGGGCGCCGGCACCGCTGGCCATATGATCACCAGCCAGCTGGAGCACAAAGCCGTGCTCGACACCGCCGCCGAGCTTGAGCGCCAAGGCTGGGCCATCACTCGCCTGGCGCCGGATGCCCAGGGCCTGATCCAGCCGCAGGCCGTACAGGCGGCGTTGCGCCCGGACACCCGCCTGGTGTCGCTGATGGCGGTGAACAACGAACTGGGCACGACCACCGACTTCGCGGCCATCGGCGCCCTGGTACGTGCCCACGGCGCCCTGCTGCATGTGGATGCGGCGCAGGCCGTGGGCAAGGTGGTCATCGACCTGGCCCGCCAGCCGGTGGACCTGATGTCGTTCTCGGCGCACAAGGTTTATGGCCCCAAGGGCATCGGCGCGTTGTACGTCGGCCCCCGCGCCCGCGACGGGCTGCGTGCGCAAATGCATGGCGGCGGCCACGAGCGCGGCCTGCGCTCCGGCACCCTGGCCACCCACCAGATCGCCGGCATGGGCAGCGCCTTCGCCCTGGCCGGCCAGCCCGGTGACGCCGAGCACCTGCGTATCGAACAACTGTCGCGGCGCCTGCGTGACGGGCTGCTGGCGCTGCCGGGGGTGACATTGAACGGCTGCCCGCTGCAACGCGTGCCGCACACCCTCAACCTGTGTATCGACAGCAAGGGCTACAACAGCCTGGCCCTGGCCGGCGAACTGGCCGTATCGAGCACCTCGGCCTGCAACTCGGCGAGCAACGCGGCTTCCCACGTGCTGCTGGCCCTGGGGCTGAGCGAACACCAGGCGCGCAACAGCGTGCGGGTGAGCATCGGGCGCTTTACCCGTGAGGCGGATGTGGACCAGGCGGTAGCAGTGTTCGGGCGGGTGCTCGGGGCGGCCGCGGTGGCGCTGTGGTAGGAGCGGCCTTGCCGGGGCGCCGTCCGGTCGAGACGGGGCGCGTAGCGGCCCCAGGATATCGGCATCATGCAAAATTGCCGGGGCTGCCGCGCAGCCCTTTCGCGGCACAAAGCCGCTCCTACAGGGACAGCGCCTGATTCAGGCTTCGCACAATCCTGTGGGAGCGGGTTTACCCGCGAAGCAGACGACGCGGTGCATGGCACCGGCTGCGCCGGTGTTCGCGGCTAAAGCCGCTCCTACAGGGACAGAGCCTGATTCGGGCCTCGCGCAATCCTGTGGGAGCGGGTTTACCCGCGAAGCAGACGACGCGGTGCATGGCACCGGCTGCGCCGGTGTTCGCGGCTAAAGCCGCTACTACAGGGACAGAGCCTGATTCAGGCTTCGCACAATCCTGTGGGAGCGGGTTTACCCGCGAAGCAGACGACGCGGTGCATGGCACCGGCTGCGCCGGTGTTCGCGGCTAA
>NZ_JBJDNC010000046.1:35077-44109 GCF_044900265.1 Pseudomonas sp. NPDC089406
CTAAAGCCGCTCCTACAGGGACAGAGCCTGATTCTGGCCTCGCGCAATCCTGTGGCGCTCCTGGCAAACTACTGGCATCGTGACACCTCCCCACCGCGCACAGGACGCGCCCCATGGCACTGCACCTCTGGCTGACCTTCTCCCTCGCCTACCTGCTGACCTCGCTCACCCCCGGCCCCAACGTGCTGCTGACCGTGCGCAACGCCTTGCGCTACGGCCCGGCGGGCGTGGGCATGACGCTGTTCGGCAACCTCGCCGCGCAATTGCTGGCGATCAGTGCCGTGGCCATGGGCATCGGCGCCTTGCTGGTGTCGCTGCCGGCGGCGTTTCTGGTACTCAAGCTGGTGGGCGCCGGCTACCTGATCTACCTCGGCCTGCGCCAGTTGCTGGCCCGCGGCGCCAGCAACGCGGCCAGCACCCAGCCGCTAGCCGTGCGCCACCACAGCAAGTGGCGTATCGGCCTGGAGGCGTTTCTGGTGTCGGCCAGCAACCCCAAGACCCTGGTGTTCTTCTGCGCCTTCCTGCCGCAGTTTCTCGAACCCGGGCGGCCGATTCTCGGCCAGTTCGCGGCGATGTACCTGAGCATGGCGCTGATCGTTTGCATGGTGCACTCGTTCTACTGCTTCACCGCCTACCGCTTCGGCCAGCGCATCAAGGCCTCGCCCATCGCGGCCTGGTTCAAGCGCGCCACCGGCGCGCTGTTCATCGGGCTGGGGGTACGCCTGCTCAATACCCGGGCGGTGTAAGGCTCACTCCCGCCCCAGCAACAGCAGCGCGGCGATGATCGCCAGCACGGCGAACCCACAGGCCACGTACCCCAGCGCGCCCAGGCCCAGGGCCTGGATAGCCACCCCGCCCAGCGCCGCGCCAGCGGCGATGCCGGCATTGGCCGCCGACACATTCAAGGTGCCAGCCAGCGCCTGGGCCTTGGCCCCGGCCTGCATCACCCGTACCTGGCACACCGGGAACAGCGCGGTATAGGCCACCCCCCACAGCACCAGCGCCACGATCAACAGCTCGGTATGCGTGGCCAGCGGCGCTACCGCGCCCATGCCCAGCGCCAGCATCACCAACAGCAGCACGGTGGCCCGCAGCGGGCTGCGGTCGGCGATACGGCCGGCCAGGGCATTGCCCAGCATGCCCACCACGCCAAAGCCCATCAGCCACCAACCCACCTGGTTGGCCGGCACGCCGGCCAGGCGCTCGAGGATTTCGGCCAGGTAGGTGTAGGCGGTGAACATGGCGCTGAACACCAGTGCCGACAACAGCACATGGGCGATGAAGCGGCGGTCCTTGAGTATCACCCCCTGCCCCTGTTCATCGGCGGGCTTGGGCACCACCGGCATGCGCGGCAGCCAGGCCCACATCAACAGCGCTACCAGCAGGCACAACCCGGCCAACAGCCAGAAGCTACCGCGCCAGCCCACAGCGCCGGCGGCCAGGGTGCCCAGCGGAATACCGAACACAAAAGCCGCAGTAATGCCCAGGTACACCCGCGACACCGCCCACCCCTCGCGCCCCTTGCCCGCCAGTTGCCCGGCGCTTTCGCTGGCAGTGCCCCAGAACACCGGCAAGGCCAGCGCGGCGATGAAGCGCGACAGGGCCAGCAACCACAAATCGGGGGCCACCGCCGACAGCACGTTGGCGCCGGCAAACACCAGCAGGATGCCGATGAACAGCGGCTTGCGCGGCAACGGCGACAGCCAGGCGGTCAGCGGTGGCCCGAACAGCATCACGGTGACCGCGAACAAGGTGACCAGTTGGCCGGCGCCGGCCACCGACAGGCCCAGGTCGCGCGCCAGCATCGGCAGCAGGCCGAGGATGATGAATTCGGTGGTCAGCACGGCAAAGCCGCCGACGGCCAGCAGGCCGATCGACAGCCCGGCACGGGGCTGCGGGCGCACAGCGGCGCCGCAGGCCAGGGTGGAACTGGTCATGGTGAAACGATCCTTGGTAAACGAGGCGCCAGTCTACTCTGGAATCTGGTTCGTATTACTGGTAGTTATTCCGCAATCAAACGAACCACGTTCACCAATAGCGAGCCCGCCATGTCCGCTTCCGAGCGCCTGAAAGACATCGACCTGTTCGTCTGCGTAGCCAATGCCGGCAGTTTCAATGCCGCCGCCGAGCGCCTGAACCTCACCCCATCTGCCGTCAGCAAGGGCATCGCGCGCCTGGAGCGGCGCCTGCAGGTGCGCCTGTTCGAACGCACCACCCGGCGCCTGGCCTTCACCGACGGCGGCGCGGCCTACTACCGCACCTGCAGCCGTGTATTGGGTGATCTGGAGGATGCCGAGCAGGCGCTCAACGAAGCGCACAGCAGCCCCAGCGGCCATTTGCGCATCGACCTGCCGGCCAGCTTCGGCCGCCTGCACGCGTTGCCGGCGGTGCTGGCCTTTGCCGCCCAACACCCCAAGCTGCAGCCGCATATCACCCTGTCGGACCGCTTCGTCGACCTGGCCGAAGACGGCATCGATATCGTGGTACGCATCGGCGGCCCGCACAGCTGGCAGCCCGGCATCGAGCATCACTACCTGGGCAACCAGCGCCTGGTGTTCTGCGCCGCCCCCGCCTACCTGGTCCGGCATGGCACCCCGCGCGACGAGGACGAACTGCGCGCCCACGGCTGCGTGCTATATGCCTGCACCGACGGCAGCACGCCGGCACTGCACTTCACCGGCGCGCGCCTTGGGGTGGACCTGCTCAAGCCGATGCCGGGGCGCCTGGCCATCGGCGATGGCGAGGGGCAGGCGATGGCGGTGATGGCCGGGCTTGGGATCGCCCAGTTGCCAACCTGGCTGGTGCAGCGCCAACTGGATGACGGCAGCCTGGTGCAGGTGCTGCCTGAATGCGAAGTGCAGGGGCTGCCGATTCACCTGGCCTGGCGGCGCAACCGCGGGCACCTGCCCAAGGTCAGTGCGTTGGTACAGGCGTTGACGGTGAGCCTGGGGCGGGTGGTGCGGGGGTAGGTTTGGTGCCCCGGAACAATGTTCAGGGGTGCCTGTACCGGCCTCATCGCCGGCAAGCCGGCTCCTACAGGGATCGCATGAACTTGAAGGCTTGCCGGCGATGAGGCAGGTGCGGCAGTGCACACCCACAGGGGCCTCACACCCCGCGCAATTGAATCCAGGTGGTCTTCAACTGCGTGTACTTGTCGAAGGCATGCAGCGACAGGTCGCGGCCGAACCCGGATTGCTTGTACCCGCCGAACGGGGTGGTCACATCCAGTGCATCGACGGTATTGACCGACACGCTGCCCACCTTCAACTGCCGGGCCACCCGGTGCACGCGGTTCAGGTCGTCGCTCCACACCGACGCCGCCAGCCCGTAGATGCTGGCGTTGGCCAGCTGGATCGCCTGCTCTTCGGTGTCGAATGCGGTCACCGCCAGCACCGGCCCGAAGATTTCCTCGCGGGCCAGCGCCGACTCGGGCCGTACCCCGGTAAAGATCGTCGGTTCGATGAAATTGCTCGAACCGTTGAAGCTGAGCTGGCGCCCGCCACACACCAGGCTCGCCCCCTCCTCCCGCCCGCGGGCGATGGCCGCCATGATGCGCGCGGTCTGCTCGCCGTCGACGATGGCCCCGGCGCGGCTGGCCGGCGCCAGCGGGTCGCCGGGGTACCAATCGCGGGCCTTGCTGACCAGCCGCTCGACGAACGCATCGTGGATCGAGCGCTGCACATACAGGCGCGAGTTGGCCGAGCAGAATTCGCCCTGGTTGAAGAAAATACCGAACGCGGCTTTTTCGGCGGCAAGGTCCAGGTCACCGCAGTCGTCGAACACCAGGTTCGGGCTTTTGCCGCCGCACTCCAGCCACACCTGCTTGAGGTTCGATTGCGCCGAATACTGCATGAAGTACTTGCCCACCTGGGTGGAGCCGGTGAACACCAGGCAGTCCACGTCAGGGTGCAGGCCCAGCGCCCTGCCGGCGGTTTCGCCAAGGCCGGGCACCACGTTGAGCACCCCTTCGGGCAGCCCGGCTTCCAGCGCCAGCTGGGCCAGGCGCAGCGCCGACAACGGCGACTGCTCGGCGGGCTTGAGCACCACGCTGTTGCCGGCGGCCAGGGCCGGGGCCAGCTTCCAGGCGGCCATGTCCAGCGGGAAGTTCCACGGCACCACCGCCGCCACCACGCCAATGGCCTCGCGGGTGATGGTGGCCACGGCGTTGCGCGCGGTGGGCGCCACCTGGTCGTAGAGTTTGTCCAGCGCCTCGGCATACCAGGCGAACACATGGGCTGCACCCGGTACATCGATGTTCAGGGCATCCATCACCGGCTTGCCCATGTTCAGCGACTCCAGCAATGCCAGCTCTTCGCGGTGGGCCAGCATCAGCTCGGCCAGGCGCAGCAGCACGCGTTTGCGCTCGACCGGCGCCATGCGCGCCCAGGGGCCTTGTTCGAAGGCTTGGCGGGCGCTGGCCACGGCGCGATCGACGTCGGTTTCAGCGCAGCTGGCGACCTTGGCCAGCAACTGCTGGTTGGCCGGGTTGATGGCATCGAAGGTGGCGCCACTGGCGGCGGGCACCAGGCGACCACCGATCATGGCCTGGTCGAGGAAAGTCAGCTCGGCGGCCTTGCGCTGCCAATAATTCAGGTCGTACACATCGGGCTCCAGGCGACCGCCAGGCGGTCGCGGGTATTCAGGGAGGGGGGCGTTACAGCTTGCCGACCAGGCGCGCGGTGCGGTCGACGGCCTTGCGGGTCTTGTCCACCAGCTCGTCCAGCTCGGCGTGGTTGGCCACCAGCGCCGGCGCCATGATCATGCGGCCCAGGGTGGAGCGGATGATCACCCCCTCCTCGAAGCCGAAGGTGCGGCATTGCCAGGCCAGGTCGTTCTCGTTGGCGAAGCGCTTGCGGCTGGGCTTGTGCTCGGCGAACTGCAACGCCGCCACCAGGCCTGCGCCCTGCACCTGGCCAATCAGCGGGTGGTCGGCGAACACCTCGCGCAGGATGCGTTGCAGGTAGGGGCCGGTGTCTTCCTTGACCTGGCGCACGATGCCTTCGTCGCGCAGGGCCTTGAGGTTGGCGATGGCCACCGCTGCCGCCACCGGGTGGCCGGAGTAGGTCAGGCCGTGGGCGAACACCCCGCCGCGCTCCACCAGCGCCTCGGCGATGCGTTTGCTCAGCACCAGGCCGCCCATGGGCACGTAGCCGCTGGTCAGGCCCTTGGCGATGGACAGGGTGTCGGGCTCGAAGCCGAAGTATTCATGGGCGAACCATTCGCCGGTACGGCCAAAGCCACCGATCACCTCGTCGGCGCACAGCAGCACATCGTACTGGCGGCAGATCCGCTGGATCTCGGGCCAGTAGCTTTCTGGCGGGAAGATCATGCCGCCGGCACCCTGGAACGGCTCGGCGATAAAGCCTGCGACGTTTTCGGCGCCCAGTTCGAGGATCTTCTCTTCCAGTTGCAGCGCGCAGCGCCGGCCAAACTCGGCCGGGGTCAGCTCACCGCCCTCGGCGTACCAGTAGGGCTCGTCGATGTGCGCCACGTCCGGGATCAGCCCGCCCATCTCGTGCATGAACTTCATGCCGCCCAGGGCCGTGGCTGCCAGGGTCGAGCCGTGGTAGCCGTTCCAGCGGCCGATCATGATTTTCTTGTTCGGCTGGCCGAGCACCTGCCAGTAGCGGCGCACGGTGCGGATCAGCACCTCGTTGGCCTCGGAGCCGGAGTTGGTGTAGATGGCGTGGCTGTAGTGCCCAGGCAGCAGGCTGAACAGCAGCTCGGACAGCTCGATCACCGCCGGGTGGGTGGTGTGGAAGAACATGTTGTAGTACGCCAGCTGGTCCATCTGCGTGGCGGCAGCGGCGGTCAGGTCGCGGCGCCCATAGCCCAGCTGGGTGCACCACAGGCCGGACATGCCGTCCAGGTAGCGCTTGCCCTCGCTGTCCCACAGGTGCAGACGCTCGCCACCGACGATCACCCGCGGGCCTTCGGCGTTGAGCGCCTTCTGGTCGAGGAAGGCGTGGATGTGGTGGGCGGCGTCGCTGGCCTGGTAGTCGCGGGTCTGGCGTTGCGGGGCAAAAGGCGCATTCATGGCGGTGTTCTCTTGTTGGAATGGGGGTATTGCGGGCCGCTGCGCTCAGCGCAGCTTGCCCATGTAGCTTTCCAGCGGGTCGCGGCCGAGCACGCCCTGGGCGTTGGCCAGGGCGTCGATGAACAGGCTGAACAGCTCTGACTGGGTGCCGATGTCGAGCTTGGCGTAGACGTTCTTGCGGTGGGACTTGATGGTGTCTTCCGACACGCCGAGGCGCTCGGCGAGTGACTTGGTGGAGTGCCCGCGCAGGATCAACTGCGCGATGCGGCATTCACGCTCGGTCAACAGCGAGCTGCCGAAGTTGTTCAGCGCGGTGTGGATGCGCTGCTCCAGCAGGTTCTCGAAGCGCCCGCCACGGTTGTCGAGGCCGGCGAAGTGTTTGCCGAGCACGGCCAGCACCCAAGGGGTGATGCGCCCGAACAGCGCGCGGGCTTCGCCCTCGAGCCGGTCGGTGAAAGCCAGCGACACCGCCAGGCTTTGCCCGGGGGTCAGTTGCAGCAGGTAGTTGAGCTCGTCGGCCAGGTGCGAGTGGCGGTAGAACGACTGGTAGTACTCGCTCTGCTCGAACTGGTCGGGGGCCACCTCGAACAGGCCGTAGCAGCCGCTGGCGACCTGCTCCATGCAGGCGCCGTAGAACGGGTCGAGCAGGTAGAAGCCGGACAGGTACCGGGCAACGTTGCCCTCGGGCTGCCAGGGGGCCTTGGCGTCCTGCTCGAACAGCGCGCAGGGCATGCCGTCGTGGGGGTACAGGTAAAGGGTGGTGGCCTGGATCGGCCTGATCACCGCCAGCGCCCCGAACAACGCGGCGGCAAAGCCCGGGCGGCCAATGGCCTCGGTGACCTGGGCCTGGTGTTCGAACCACGCGGTTGAGAGAAGCGGATCGTCAGTCACAGTGCACCTGCCGGTTACTGGAGGTTGTTGTTCCAGATACTCCCACGGCGCCGGGGATACCGAAATCACCCGTTGGGGTGAGGTACCCGCCGGCAGATGCGATCTGTTGTAGGAGCGGCTTTAGCCGCGAACACCGGCATAGCCGGTGCCAACCACCGCGTCGCCTGATTCGCGGTGGTCCGGCACTCCGGTAAACCCGCTCCCACAGGATTGCACAGAGCCTGAATCAGGCGCTGTATCTGTAGGAGCGGCCTTGTGTCGCGAAAGGGGCGCGAAGCGGCCCCAATATTTCAGCCTCATGCAAGATTGCCGGGGCCGCTGCGCGCCCCTTTCGCGACACAAGGCCGCTCCTACAGAGGGTCCCGCGCATAAACGCCCCGCCCTCACCCCATCGGGTGATTACGCCCCCCCACCGAACTGTGTGAGCATCAACCCGCCTCACCCAGCCTCTCCTTCCAAGACACCTTCGACGGCAGCGAGCCCACTCGCATGCTGCGGCACCTTGCTGCCGTCTTCAGGAGCCAGCGATGCATACAACAACAAATACAGCTGAACACCTTGCACCCCATTCACCCGCCCAACCCGGGCGCTTGCGCAAATCCATGGGCATGGCCGCCCTGGTGCTGTTCGGCCTGGCCTACATGGTCCCGCTGGCGGTGTTCTCCGCCTATGGCCTGGTGGCGCAGACCACCAAGGGCCACCTGCCCGCCGCCTACCTGCTGACCCTCGGCGCCATGCTGTTCACCGCCTACAGCTACGGGCGCATGGTCAAGGCCCACCCCTACTCCGGCTCGGTGTACACCTACACCCGCAAGACCTTCGGCGCCTGCGCAGGCTTCATGACTGGCTGGACGCTGCTGCTGGACTACATCTTCCTGCCGCTGCTCAGCTACCTGCTGATCGGCATCTACCTGTCGGAGTGGTTCCCCGCCGTGCACCCCTGGGTGTGGGTGCTGGGCTCGATCGCCCTGGTGACCTTCCTCAACCTGATCGGCATCGAGTCGATCACCCGGGTCAACTGGGTGCTGGTGGTGGCGCAACTGGTGTTCATCGTGGTGTTCGTCGGCCTGGCCATCCACAGCCTGGCCGGCCAGGCGCAACCGGTGGCGTTGCTGGCGCCGTTCCACCACGAAGGCTTCAGCGTGCCGCTGATCATGGCCGGGGCGGCGGTGCTGTGCCTGTCGTTCGTGGGCTTTGACGCGGTATCGACCATGGCTGAGGAAACCACCGAGCCGACGGTGCGTATCCCGCGGGCGATCATGGCGGTGTCACTGATCGGCGGGCTGCTGTTCTTGCTGGTGTCGTACTTCGCCCAGCTGGCCCACCCGGCCTGGGACAGCTTCGCCAACCCGGACTCGGCGCCGGTGGAGGTGATGCGCAGCGTCGGCGGCCAGTTGCTGGCCAGCGCCTTCACCGCCACCTATGTGGCTGCCTGCTTTGCCTCGGCGATGGTGTCCCAGGCCAGCGTGTCGCGGGTGCTGTTCGCCATGGGCCGCGACGGCGCCATGCCGCGGGTACTGGGCACGCTGGCAACGCGCAAGCGTGTGCCGGCCATGGCCATCCTGCTGGTGGGGTTGGTGTCGCTGGTGGCGCTGGTGATCTCGCTGGACACCGTGGCCAACATGATCAGCTTCGGCGCGCTGTTTGCCTTCTCGGCGGTCAACCTGGCGGTGGTCAAGCACTACCTGGTGGACCAGAAACTGCGTGGTGCGCGCAATGTGCTGATGTATGGCGCCATTCCGGCGCTGGGGTTTCTTAGTACGCTGTGGTTGTGGAGCAGCTTGTCGCAGATGTCGTTCACCATTGGCCTGTGCTGGATGGCGGCCGGGTTCGTCTGCCTGCTGGGGCTGACTCGGGCGTTTCGGGTGAAGCTGCCGGAGTTGCAGATGGCGGATTGAGACGGGTACGGGTTCGGGTTCGGGTTCGGGTTCGGGTTCGGGTTCGGGTTCGGGTTCGGGGCTTTAGGGTGATTGCTTTGGTAGATGTATGCGCATTCATTGACGATAGAGGCTTTTCGTCACCTTTCCGCCCTTACGGCGGGTTACTTTGGTCTTGGCCAAAGTAACCAAAGCCGCCCTGCTCCCATCATCCGGCCCCCTGCGCT
>NZ_JBJDNC010000047.1:0-43631 GCF_044900265.1 Pseudomonas sp. NPDC089406
GCAGGGGCCGGATGAATGGAGCGAGGATTTTTTGCTTACTTTTTGATCCCTCAAAAAGTGAGCCGCCGTAAGGGCGGAAAGGTGAATAAGCGTCAATACAAATAATGAATGCACATACAACTTTCAAAACCAACCAACCAACCAACCAACCAACCAACCAAACCAAACCAAACCAAACCAAACCAAACCACGAGCGTACACCGCAAAACATATCGCCCATACAAACCATCGCCAAAAAGGAGCCATGACCCTCATGAAAACAAGCGCAACGGAACAGCCCACCCCATCCCAGTGTCAATAACTACAACCCAACAAAAACCCAGCGAACATCGAGAAACCCACCATGGCCACCGCACTTTTTCGCCCCCCCATGGTCTACCCCCGCTTCAACCGCAACGCCTCCACCCACAGGGCCTCAACGGTAACCGCACAACGCCGGGCCAAACGCCTTGCGCTTGTGTAGGATGGGCAGCGCAGAACCCGACGCTGCCAGTTACAGGGAGATTCACATGCGCGTCCCATCCGTTGCCTGCCTCTTCGGCCTGTCGCTGGGCCTGCTGGCCTCTGCCAGCGCCCAGGCCTTCACCGGCGAAGAAGCGCAACTGATCGATACGATCAACAGCTACCGCAGCCAGGCCCAACGCTGCGGCGGCGAAGCATCGCTCGAGCTGCCGCCACTGAGCAGCGACACCCGCCTGGCCCTGTCGCCCGAAGGCACCCGCGACCTGCAACAAGCCATGAGCCGCGCCGCCTACCCCATGGTCAACGTGCAGGCCATCAGCCTGTCCGGCCCGCGCGACGCCAAGGCGGCCATGAAAGCCATCGAAGAAAGCTTCTGCCAGGTGGTGCTCGACCCGCAGTTCGTCGATATCGGCGTCAGTCAGGAGGGCCGCGACTGGCGCATCGTCCTGGCCCGGCCACTGCTCAGCGGGCGCCTGGGCGACTGGCAGGCCGAAGGGCAAAAGCTGCTGCAGGAGGTCAACGCCGCGCGCAAGGTACCACGCCAGTGCGGTGGCCAGCCCTACCCCGCCGCCCCGGCGCTCAGCTGGAACACCACCCTGGCCGGGGTGGCCGCCAACCACACGCGCAACATGGCCAACCAGAACTTCTTCGACCACCTCGACCGCGACGGCCGCACCCCCGGCGACCGGGCGGAGCTGGCCGGCTACCTGTACCGGCAGATCGGCGAGAACATCGCCGCCGGCCGCGACAGCGCAAGCAAGGTGGTGGACGGCTGGCTGGCCAGCCCCGGGCACTGCGCCACCCTGATGAACCCCGACTACCGCGAACTGGGCGCCGCCTACGCGGTAGACCCGAAAAGCGATGCGGGCATCTACTGGACCGGGTTGTTCGGCACCCCGCAGTAAGGCAACCCACCCATCGCGGGGCAAGCCCGCTCCCACGCAGTATCAAGTCCTGGCGTGGGAGCGGGCTTGCCCCGCGATGGGGCCGGTGAAACTAACCACCCGATTGCTGCCTCAAATCCAACGCCGTACAACCAAACCGCTTCCTGACGCACTTGCCCAGGTAACTGACATCCCCCAACCCCACCTCATCGGCAATCTGCGCCAGGCCATGGCTTGAATTGAGCAAACGCCAACGCGCCTGCTGCAGGCGTATCTCCAGCCACCAGCCCTTTGCGCTCATGCCGTGGCTGGCCTGAAACTGCCGATCAAGCTGGCGCCGGCTGATACCCAGCTCTGCCGCCAACTGCTCCACGGACAAGGCCGACGCCAGGTGGTGGCGCATCAACGCCATGGCACGCTGCACCTGGCGCCCCTGCCCGGGCGCTGCATCAAGCGAGCGCAGGGCATGGCGGCTGTCGCGGCTCTCGTCCACCAGCATGTCGGCCAGGCCCTTGAGCGCCCGGGTGCGGCCACAGGCGCGGGCGATCAGCTCTACGGCAAGGTCGATGGCTGCGGTACCGCCTGCGCAGCTGATACGCGCACCATCGAAGCAGTACAGCTGTTCGGCCAGCACCTGAACCTTGGGAAAGGACGCGCGAAACTCCGCTTCATGGCGCCAGTGCACGACCACCTTGTGCCCGTCCAGCAAGCCGCAGGCAGCCAGCAGGAACACCGCGTTGTCGACGCACACCAGCTTCACGCCGGCCTTCACTGCCTGTTTCAACAGCGCCTTGTAGCGCGGCGCCAGTGCCGCCGTGGCTGCGGCGCTGCGCCCGCCAAACAGCACCATGTAATCGTGGGCGCGCCAGTCCACCTGGGCCGGCGTCACATCTACCTGCAACATCGCGCCGCTGCTGGCCGCCAGCGGCGCGCTGTCCAACCCGAGCACGGTCCAGGCGCAATAGCGCTGGCGGCTGTAGTCCTCGTCGTCAGCCGAAAACCGCAGCTTGTCGAGAAAGGCACCGAAGGGTAGCAACGCGAATTCGGGCAGCGGCAAGATCAGCAACCGCAGGTCGGGGGTCATGGTGTGTCCAGTTATCACCGTTGTATGACCATATCCTACCCTGATAAACCGTCGAACTGCCCCTACACTGGCGCCCAGCTCATTGTTCAAGGCATCCCCATGGCACTCGACACCTGGCTCATCTACCTGCTCGCCAGCATCGGCCTTTCGCTGACCCCGGGCCCCAACAGCCTGCTGGCCCTCACCCATGGCGCCTTGTATGGCGCGCGGCGCACCTTGTTCACCATCGTCGGCGGGGTGTTCGGTTTCAGCGCCTTGATCGCCCTGGCGATGTTCGGCCTGAGCGCCCTGCTGCAAACCTCGGCCTCGGTGCTGACGGTGCTCAAGTGGGTCGGCGGCGCTTATCTGGTGTGGCTGGGCTGGCAGCTGTGGCGCAGCCCGGCGCTGCATCTGGAAACAGCGGGGCAAGTGGTACGGCTGGGCAATGCCGGGCTGTTCCGCCAGGGCCTGCTGTCGGCGCTGGCCAACCCCAAGGTGCTGCTGTTCTATGGGGCCTTCCTGCCCCAGTTCATCGACCCGCAGCGCGGTTTGCTGGTGCAGTTCGTGGTGATGGCGGCGACCTTTGCCAGCGTCGAATTTTTAGTCGAGTACTTGCTGGCACGCCTGGCGTTTCGGGTGCGGCCATGGCTGGCCAAGGGCGGCAAGGGTTTCAATCGCTGCTGCGGTAGCCTGTTCGCACTGATTGGCGTCGCCTTGCCGCTGACCCGTTGAGGCAAAACCCTGTAGGAGCCGGCTTGCCGGCGATGAGGCCACCAGCGGCGGCACGGCTTTTAGCCCTGTATCGCCTGCTGCGGCCCTATCGCCGGCAAGCCGGCTCCTACAAGGGGGCGGTTGTTCAGCTACGCCGCGAGACCACCAGCAACACCAGCAGCGCCAACGCAGGCCCGCCCGCCCCCACCAGGGCCACGCCACTCCAGCCGTACTGGCTGTACACAAGGCTGGCCACCGCCGAGCCCACCGCACCACCGAGGAAGATACTGGTCATGTACAGCGCGTTCAGGCGCCCACGGCTGGCGGGGTCCAGGGCATACACCTCGCGCTGGCCGATGACCATGTTCATCTGCACCGCAAAGTCCAGTAGCACCCCGGTCAGGCCCAGACCGATCACCCCGGCCCCCGGCGTGGTCAGGCCCAGCAGCAGAGCCAGCGGCGCCAGGCCCATGGCCAGCAGCGAGCCGCGCCGTGCATGCCCGGCATCGGCCAGGCGCCCAGCCAGCGGTGCAGCCACCGCACCCACCGCACCCACCAGGGCAAACAGGGCGATCTGGCTCTGCGACAGACCATGCTCACCGGCCAAGGCCAGCGGTACCGCCGTCCAGTACAGGCTGAAGGCGGCGAACATCAGCGCCTGGTACAGCGAGCGCTGGCGCAGCAGCGGGTAGCGGCGCAGCAACACCACCAGCGAGGCCATCAGCTGGCCGTAGCTGGCCTTGTGCTCGGGCACCCGGCGCGGCAGGGTCAGCGCCAGCAGCAGGATGATCGCCAGCATCACCAGGGCGGCGCCGATGAACACCGCGCGCCAGCCGAAGTGGTCGGCCACCAGGCTCGACAGCGGCCTTGCCAGCAGGATGCCCAGCAGCAGGCCGCCCATGATGTTGCCCACCACCCGGCCACGCTGCTGCTCCGGCGCCAGGTGCGCAGCCAGGGGGATGAGCATCTGTACCGCCACCGAACTGAAACCGATCAGCAACGCGTACCCCAGAAACAACTGCCCCTGGCCATGGCCGCTGGTGCCGGCCAGCAACAGGCTGACCGTAGCCAGCACGGCAGTGGCGATCATCAGCCGGCGGTTTTCCACCAGGTCCGCCAGCGGCACCAGCAACAACAGGCCCAGGGCGTAACCCAGCTGGGTGAGGGAGACGATCCAGCTGGCGTGTTCGGCACTCAGGCCCAGGTCCGGGGCGATCAACCCGACGATGGGTTGTGCGTAGTAGATGTTGGCGACGATGGCGCCGCAGCAGAAGGCCAGCAGTGTCACCAGGGCCCGGCTCAGGCCCTGGGCTGACGGCTGGGCGACAGCGAGGGAGGGGTTCATGAAAGTTGCCTCGGCAAGGATGGGGAAGTGAGCGCATGGTGCCCTACCCCGGCGTTGCGCAGAATCCACAGCCAGCGCAACAAGGCGTTGCGCTGCACGCAAAACTCAACGCACCAGCAATGCCTCGCAGAAGGTCACAAACGCCATTACCCGGCGCGAGCCCCGGTGGTTGGGCAGGTACAGCGCATTGATGGAGTCGCTGGCAGTACCCGGGCTGGCCTGCCAGTCGCCGAACAGCCGCTGCAGGCGACCGGCCTCGACGTCCTCGCGTACCAGCCAGTCGGCCAGCAGTGCCACGCCGCTGCCGGCAATGGCGGCCTCGCGCAGCAGGTCGGCATTGGCGCTGCGCAGCGGGCCGCTCACATCCATCTCCAGGTCATGGCCATCGCGCCGCATGCGCCATGGCCTTGCTGACTGGCCGTAGCGAAAGCGCAGGCAGGCGCACTCGGACAGCTGTCGCGGATGCTCCAGCACTGGCCGCTGCGCAAGGTAGCCGGGGCTTGCCACCAGCCAGCGCTCGAAACGCCCCAGCGGCCGGCACACCAGTTCGTCGCTGGGGGCCGGCTCACCCAGGCGGATGCTCAGGTCGTAGCGCCCGTCCAGCAGGTCGTCGAAGCGGTCGCTGAGGTCGATGTCCAGCTCCAGGCCCGGGTGGCGCGCCAGGAACGCCCCCAGATGCGGGGCGATCACCCGCCGGCCAAACTCCACCGGCAGGCTCAGGCGCAACACCCCGACCGGCTCCTCGCCACGGTCGGCCACCCGCGCATCAGCCTCGGCCAGGGCCTCGAGAATGTCCCGCGCGCGCTGGTAGTAACCGGCGCCGGCCTCGGTGAGGCTGACCTGGCGCGTGGAGCGGTTGAGCAAGGTGGCGCCAAGCTCAGCCTCCAGCGCATCCACCAGGCGGGTCACCGACGAGGTCGCCACGCCCTGCCGGCGCGCGGCCGCCGAAAAGCCCTGAGCCTCGACGGTGGCCATGAACGCCTTGATCGCCAGCAGCTTGTCCATGCGAATTTCCGTGGGGCAAAGCCGGGAACCTTCCTACAATCAGCCCCTGGAATCAACCACCGCCGAGACGCCCATGCCCGCCAACCTGTTCACCGCCCTGCCCGCCCCCGATTCGAACGCCGCCGAACAGGTCGACGACCTGCTCAGCCGGCCGGGCCTGCGCATCGAGCGCATCGTCTCCAGCGGCCAGGCCAGCCCGCCGGGGTTCTGGTACGACCAGCCCGAGGGGGAGTGGGTGCTGGTGCTCAGCGGCAGCGCCGGGCTGCGTCTTGAGCATGAAAGCCAGACGCGGGTACTGCGCCCCGGGGACCACCTGGACATCCCGGCGCATTGCCGGCACCGGGTGGAATGGACCGAAGCCGGGGTGGCGACGGTGTGGTTGGCGGTATTTTATCAAAGGTGATCGTTTAACCGTCGTATCGGCGCTGAATAATGGCCACTCGCCATTGACAAAGCTAGTTTGCCGACTTCACTAAGATGACGATTTGTACTTACTCAAGGATGGGGCACGCAATGCGCAACTTTTGGAGGGTCGGCGCCTGCTTGGCGCTTGGGGCTTCAGCAGGTTGTGTCACCTTGGCGGATAAAGGCCGAGTCGATGATGTGACGAACAAATTTTCTGAGGTGGTGAACAAAAGCTCGGCAATCATCGCGATGGAGGCAGCAGCCAAAACGGGTGTCCGTCGGGATGAGGTAGTGATGTACTACCTGCACAACGGTAACGATGCTGACAACTTGGACCAGGCGCAGACACCGCGCTCCTTTGCCCACTTTGTCTGCGCAGGCCAGGGCGCCCTGGCCCAACAACTGCAAGCCACTGCCTACCTGAAAGCTTACAGCGATAACCTCAAAATCATTACAAAACCTGGCGCGGACACCTTTTCTGGTCAATGGAAAAAATTCAAAGAAAACAAAGAAGCAAAGCGTCCTGAAGACCGCCCCGATAGCCAGACACCAGAACGGTCGTTCACCCGTTGCTACACGCGGGTGATGCAATTGAGCCGCTTCGACGGTGTGAGTGCGACAAATTTCAACAAAGAGTCTCCGGCGGTGGCAGTTGCTGGCATTAAGACCCTACTCGAGGCCGCTGAAAAGGTCGGAAAAACCGCGCTGAAATTGGTGAACGAGATCGAAAGTCGCCGGCTTTTCAACGCCACCGTACAAATGCTGCACGAGGACTTCCAAGGTCGCCTCAGCCAAGACCTCAACCCCGATTCATTGGATGATGCCTGGAAGCGCAGACAGACCCAGGCCTTATGGCGCCCCTATCAGAGCTTCAGCAAGCTCATGAGCCTCGATCCTCACAAGCAATCCGATGAGATCATCAGGCTGGCCGCCGAAACCAGCCGACAATTATCAGAGTATGACGCCCTGGCGAAAACCGAGCCTCCCAGCACCGCAGTAGTGGCCATCGCCCAGGCCGAAGAATCTCTCTATGAACTCGCCACCAACCAAGACCTGAAACCTGGAGACGTCATCGGCTTTCTCGAGGTGATCACCGAAAACATTGAGCAACTGCGCAAGGATTACAGCGAACTGGAAACTGCCGCTCGAGAGTCCACCCTATGACACCTCCATACGCAGTGCTCACCCTCGTCGTCGCGTTGGCCGCCACGCCCCAGCAAGCCAGTGCAGCCCCCTTGAACTCTAGCGCTGATCCCTCCTCCGGCATGCAATTGCAGTTACCGACGAAGGTGGGAGAAGTTGCCCCTGCGCTGCTTCGCCAGCAGGCGATTCTGAGAACGGCGGAACGCTGGGTTGAAGTGGACAAAGAGATAGGGCTCATACCGGAAAATGTCGCACTGCAGCGTTTTGCGGAAATTCGCCGCTCCAAAGACGCGCTGTCCGAGGCAACCACCCTATTGACCAATGAACAATCATCGCCGGATCCCGAACAACTCAAACGACAAGAAGAGGCTTTGCGCTGGTTCATACGACCCGTAATGACTCTGTGCGAAGGGTTACCGTGGGTGAAAAATAAATCCACGGAGTTCGGCTATCTCGTGGACAAACAAAAACAGAAAATCAAGGAACTTAGTGCCTCGGTAGGGCTGCTGACCACCTATGACCTGGACGACCGCAGCAATCTGACGCGACGAGCAGAGGCGGGTACGGCCATAGCCATCGGCCCTCGCCTGGTCATCACCAACAAACACGTGGTCAAGAATGGTCGCCTGGGTTACCAGCAGGTTTCCACGGGAACGTGGAAGCTCTTTTCTCAGGTAGTCGCCCAGATTGAATTCCCCAAGGAGTATGCGCGGTGCCCCGACAAACTGGTATCAACGACAGTTCGCGTAACCGGTATCGCTTATGCCGACCCAGACCCTGATGCCGACTTCATTATCTTGACGACCGACAAGGATGTTCCACCTGCGGTCGTCTTCGCCGCCAAACCGGATGTCGTCGATGCAGAAGAAGTCGGTGTGATCGGGTATCCAGGGCGCCCAGCCGTGGACTTCTTGCTGCCACAGCAGATCGATGAAATTTTCGAGACCCCCGACAATAAGGTCTCTTTTCCCAACGTCAGGCTATCCGTGGGCCGCACGCTACCTAGCCAGAACACGCTCCTATGGAACTACGACGCCACTACCTGGGGCGGCAGTTCCGGCTCGCTGCTGATAAGCCTGAGAAGCGGTCAAGTGATCGGGTTGCATACCGATGGCCTGTACGCCTCGAAGGAGGGCCTGAGCTATAACCGAGCGTTGGTTTCATCTCGGATTGCAGCCTGGCAGCAAGGGGCAGTGAGGTCAGGCCTCGGTAAATAGTGACGGACCACAAGCCCGATTGCCCCAACTGCGCAGCGCCAGCTCCCGCTCTACAACCTTGGTAGCATCCGAAGCTTCTACTGCGCGTCCTTTTTTCCAGCATATGGCTACAATTTCCCCGCGTGATCTAGAATTTTCTCCACACCCTGGCAAGTTCAGCCCTGCGACAATCGGTCCTGAAAATAAATGTACTAACTTGTTAATTAGCTTGCTAAGGGCTTAAACTGCGCCGCATTCCACCTGCGAGATCCCTGGCATGAAAGACAACCCACGCGCCTCTGGCGCCTCCACATTCATCCTGGTCGGCCTGGGCGTCATCGTCGCCCTGCTCGGCCTGCTCCTGGCCGCCGGCGGCGTCAAGCTGGCCGGTTTGGGCGGTTCCTGGTACTTCCTCGTCGGCGGCCTGGCCATGGCCATCGCCGGCATTCTCATTGCCCGCCGCAAAAAGGCCGGTGCCTGGCTGTATGCGCTGTTCCTGGTCGGTACGCTGATCTGGGCACTGGCCGACGCCGGTCTGGTCTTCTGGCCTTTGTTCTCGCGCCTGTTCATGTTCGGCGCCATCGGCATGGTGGTGGCGCTGGTCTACCCGATGCTGGCAGGCACCCGCAGCCGTGGCGCCTATGGCATCGCCGGGGTGCTGGCCGTGGTACTGGCGATTGCCGCCGGCAACATGTTCGTCGCCCACCCAAGCGTTGCCCCCACCGGCAAGGGCCCCGGCCTGACCCCGGTCGAGGCTGGCAAGGAGCAGAAAGACTGGGCCCACTACGGCAATACCGAAGGTGGCAGCCGCTTCGCCGCGCTCGACCAGATCAACCGCAGCAACGTCGACAAGCTCCAGGTGGCCTGGACCTACCACACCGGTGACGTGGCCATCAGCGACGGCAACGGCGCCGAAGACCAGCTGACCCCGCTGCAGGTTGGCGACAAGGTGTTCATCTGCACCCCGCACAACAACCTGATCGCGCTGAATGCCGACACCGGCAAGGAGCTGTGGAAGAACGAAATCAACGCCCAGTCCAAGGTCTGGCAGCGTTGCCGCGGCATGGCTTACTTCGACGCCACCGCCGCCATTGCCCAACCCACCCAGCCGAACAGCTCGCCGATCACCGGTGGCGCGGTAGCAGCAGGTGCCAACTGCCAGCGTCGCCTGCTGACCAACACCATCGACGGCCGCCTGATCGCAGTGGACGCCGACACCGGTGAGTTCTGCCAGGGCTTCGGCAACAACGGCCAGGTCAACCTGATGGCCGGCCTGGGTAACGTGCCGGACTCCTACTACCAGCTGTCCTCGGCGCCGCTGATGGCCGGTACCACCGTGGTGGTGGGTGGCCGCGTGGCCGACAACGTGCAAACCGACATGCCTGGCGGCGTGATCCGCGGCTTTGACGTGATCACCGGCGAAATGCGCTGGGCCTTCGACCCGGGCAACCCGGAGGACCGCAAGGCGCCGGAAGGCGACAGCACCTACGTGCGCAGCACCCCCAATAGCTGGGCGCCGATGTCCTACGACCCGGCGATGAACACCGTGTTTCTGCCGATGGGCTCCTCGTCCACCGACATCTACGGCGTTGAGCGCAACAAGCTGGACCACACCTACGGCGCTTCGGTGCTGGCCCTGGACGCCACCACCGGCAACCAGAAGTGGGTCTACCAGACCGTGCACAACGACCTGTGGGACTTCGACCTGCCGATGCAGCCAAGCCTGATCGACTTCACCAAGGACGACGGCCAGACCGTGCCTGCGGTGGTGATCGGCACCAAGGCCGGGCAGATCTACGTGCTCGACCGCGCCACCGGCAAGCCGCTGACGCAAGTGGACGAAGTACCGGTCAAGCCAAGCAACATCCCCAACGAGCCGTACTCGCCGACCCAGCCCAAATCGGTCGGCATGCCGCAGATCGGCGCACAGACCCTGACCGAGTCGGACATGTGGGGCGCCACCCCGTATGACCAGCTGCTGTGCCGCATCGACTTCAAGAAGATGCGCTACGACGGCCTGTACACCGCACCCGGCACCGACCTGTCGCTGAGCTTCCCGGGTTCGCTGGGTGGCATGAACTGGGGCAGCATCTCCACCGACCCGGTGCATGGTTTCATCTTCGTCAACGACATGCGCCTGGGCCTGTGGATCCAGATGATCCCTTCGCAAAACACCGGCGCAGCAGCCGGCGGCGGCGAAGCGCTGAACACCGGCATGGGCGCCGTGCCGCTCAAGGGCACGCCGTATGCGGTGAACAAGAACCGCTTCCTGTCGGTGGCCGGCATCCCATGCCAGGCGCCGCCTTTCGGCACCCTGACCGCGGTCGACATGAAGACCCGCCAGATCGCCTGGCAGGTACCGGTCGGCACCGTCGAGGACACCGGCCCGCTCGGTATCCGCATGCACCTGCCGATCAAGATCGGCCTGCCGACCCTCGGCGGCACCCTGTCCACCCAAGGCGGCCTGGTGTTCATCGCCGGCACCCAGGACTTCTACCTGCGCGCCTACGACAGCAGCAACGGCAGTGAAATCTGGAAAGCCCGCCTGCCGGTGGGCAGCCAGGGTGGCCCGATGACCTACGTTTCGCCCAAGACCGGCAAGCAGTACGTGGTGATCACCGCCGGCGGCGCGCGCCAGTCGACCGACCGCGGCGACTACGTGATTTCGTACGCCCTGCCGTAAGCCACTGACGCCATCGCGGGGCAAGCCCGCTCCCACAATCAACGTGGGAGCGGGCTTGCCCCGCGATGCTTTCCACCTGATTTCAGGAATACCCGCAATGCCATCCGCACTCCGCCTCACCCCCACCCTGCTGCTGGCCCTGGCCAGCACCACCGCCCTCGCCGACGGCGACCTGATGACCCGCAACACCCTGACCGGCGACTGGGGCGGCCTGCGCCACCAGCTCGAAGAAGACGGCGTCAAGGTTACCGGCGACTACAGCGGCGAGACTGCCTACAACACCCACGGCGGCCTGCACCGTTCGGCGCGCTACTCGCAGAACATCAAGCTGGGCGTGCAGTTCGACCTGTCGAAGCTGTACGGCCTGGACAACGGCGGCAAGGTCCAACTGACCATCAACGACCGCCGCGGCAACAGTGCCTCCGAAGACCTGGTGGGCAACCGCCTGCCGATCCAGGAAAACTACGGCGGCCTGTACACCCGCCTGACCGAGCTGAGCTACGAGCGCACCCTGTTCACCCCGGCACTGAACGTCAAGCTCGGCTACATGGCCATGGGCAACGACCTCGGCGGGCTGGACAGCGGCATCCTGTGCAACTTCATGAACGCCGGCTTCTGCGGCCACCCGCTGAACATGTCCGGCGGCAGCGGCTGGACCAACTACCCCAACGCCCACCTGGGTGCGCGGGTGAAATACGACTTCTCGCCGTCCTGGCAGTTGCGCGTGGCGGCGTTCAACGTCGACCCCGAGAGCAACGGCAACTCCAGCCGCGCCTGGCACCTGGGCCCCAAGCACACCACCGGCACCGTGGTACCGGTGGAGCTGGTGTACAAGCTGCAGGGTGAACTGCCGGGCGAGTACAAGCTGGGCTATTACTACGACAGCTCCAACGTCAAGCGTATCGGCAGCAGCAAGGAGGTCGCCGGCCGCGGCGGCCACTACCTGCTGATCGACCAGGCAGTGTGGAACGACCCAGCGATGCCGGGCCGCAGCCTGCACGCCTTCGGCCAGTACTCGGCCTCAAGCGAAGCTGCCTCGCCGTTCACCAAGTGGTACGGCACCGGTGTGGTGCTGTACAAGCCGTTCGCCAGCCGCCCGCGCGACACCGTGGCCCTGGGTTACGGCCGCGCCGTGCAGAACCCGCGCAGCCGCGACGTGCTGGAGGATGCAGCCTTCGATGCCGGCCAGCAGTTCCCCAACATCGACGGCGCCGAGCAACTGATCGAGCTGAGCTACGGCTACCAGGCCACGCCCTGGCTGAACCTGCGCCCGGACGTGCAGTACATCGTCGAGCCGGGGGCGTTCTCCGGCAAGGATATCGACAATGCGCTGGTGGTGGGTTTGCAGGTCAAGGCGACCTTCTGAACCAACCCCGAAGGGCCGCCATGCGGCCCTTTTTTCTGCCCCTGCCCATACCCTTTGCAGGAGCAACTGTCTTGCTGAAAATCTAGAAGCGGGAGTGATTCCTGTGGGAGCGGCTTTAGCCGCGAAGCAGGCAGCGCGGTGGCTGGCACCGGCTTTGCCGGTGTTCGCGGTGGTCCGGCACTCCGGCAAGCCCGCTCCCACAGGATCGTGCAAAGCCTGAATCCAGCGCTGTACCTGTAGTAAGCGGCCTTGTGTCGCGAAAGGAGCGCGCAGCGGCCCCAGGATCTCGGTTTCATGCAAGACCGCCGGGGCCGCTACGCGCCCCTTTCGCGACACAAGGCCGCTCCTACACATAACCACTGGCAAGCCATGCCCCAGCGGTCTTTACTCAAGCCTTCACGCAACGGAGGGCTGCCCATGGGTGCCGCTACGGATGGCAAGCTGAACGTCTGGGCCCTCACTGCCCTGGTGGTGGGCTCGATGGTCGGCGCCGGGATCTTCTCCCTGCCGGCCACCTTCGGCCGCGCCACCGGCGGGCTGGGTGCGATCATCGCCTGGTGCATCGCAGGCGCCGGCATGCTGATGCTAGCTTTCGTTTTTCAAACCCTCGCACGCCGGCGCCCCGACCTCGACTCGGGCATCTACGCCTACGCCAGCGCAGGCTTTGGCAGCTACCTGGGCTTTGCCTCGGCGTTCGGCTTCTGGGCCGGCACCTGCATCGGCAACGTCTCCTACTTCATCCTCATCAAATCCACCCTCGGCGCGTTCTTTCCGGTATTCGGCGAGGGCAACACCCTGGCCGCCATCGCCGTGTCGTCGCTGCTGCTGTGGGCCTTCCACTTTCTGGTGCTGCGCGGGGTGCAGCAGGCCGCGGTGATCAACAGCATCGCCACGGTGGCGAAGATGATCCCCATCGTGCTGTTCATCGTGGTGCTGGTGGGAGCCTTCGACCGCGAACTGTTCAGCCTCAACTTCTGGGGCACGCCCATGGCCGGCAGCGCGGCGGACCTCGCCCACCTGGACGACTACGGGCGCATCGGCCACGCCGCAGGCGACCTGGTGCTGCCGGCCGAATCACTGTTCGAGCAGGTACGTAGCACCATGCTGGTGACGGTGTTCGTGTTCCTCGGTATCGAAGGCGCCAGCGTGTATTCGCGCTACGCCCGCAACCGCCGCGATGTGGGCGTGGCCACGGTGCTGGGCTTCATCGGCGTACTGTGCCTGCTGGTACTGATCACCTTGCTCAGTTACGGCGTGCTGCTGCGTCCGGAGCTTGCCGGGCTGCGCCAGCCGTCCATGGCGGGTGTGCTGGAGAGCATCGTCGGGCGCTGGGGGGCGATCTTCATCAGCATCGGCTTGATTATTTCGGTGCTGGGCGCCTACCTGTCGTGGACGCTGCTGGCGGCCGAAGTGCTGTACTCGGCAGCCCACGACCAGGCCATGCCGGCCTTTCTCACCCGGCAGAACCCGCACCAGGTGCCGGCCTCGGCCCTGTGGCTGACCACCCTGTTCGTGCAGCTGTTCTTGCTGCTGACCTGGTTTACCGAGTACGCCTTCACCCTGGCACTGGAGCTGACCAGCTCACTGACGCTGATCCCGTACCTGCTGGTGGCGGCCTATGCTCTGAAGCTGGCAGCAAGCCGCGAGACTTACCAAAACGCTGACGGCGAGCGCGGCAAGGACCTGCTGGTGGCGTTGCTGGCCACGGCCTATGCGCTGTTGATGGTGTGGGCTGGCGGGATGAAATACCTGCTGCTGTCGGCGGTGATCTACGGGCCGGGCACGCTGTTGTACATCAAGGCGCGCAGGGAGCAGCAGCGCCAGGTGTTCAACGGGTTCGAGCGGGGGGTGTTCGCGGTGGTGGTGCTGGGGGCGCTGATCGCGGTGTATGGGTTGATCAGCGGGGCGATCGCGATCTGATTACCAACTTGCGGGCCTCTTCGCGGGTAAACCCGCTCCCACAGGGGCAGCACAAGGCTGCGCGCCAATGGAATACCTGTGGGAGCGGGTTCACCCGCGAAGAAGCCAACGCGATCAAGCCTGCCGAAGATACTCCACCAGCCTCTGCAACATCGCATCGCACCCGCGCAACTGCTCGACACTGACGAACTCATCCGGCTTGTGCCCCTGCTCCATGCTGCCCGGCCCGCACACCACAGTGGGAATACCGGCCTGGTCGAACAAGCCGCCCTCGGTGCCGAACGCCACCGTACCGAAATCCTCGCTACCACTGAGCAACGCCACCAGCCGCGCCGCCTCGCTGTCGGCCGGCGTCGCCAGCCCCGGGTAGGCACTCAGCGGTTGCAGGCGAATGTCGCTGCCGGCATTCACCGCACGCATGCGCGGCAGCAGCTCGGCTTCGGCATAGGTCTGCAGACGGTCCGCCACGGCCTGGGCCTCGAAGCCTGGCAAGGCCCGCACTTCGAAGTCGAACGCGCATTCTTCCGGCACGATGTTCAGCGCCCGGCCACCCTTGATCACCCCGGTCTGCACAGTGCTGAACGGCGGGTCGAAGCGCGGGTCGTGGTGCACCGGCTGCGCCAGCTCGTCGCCAATTTCGCCCAGCTTGCCGATCAGCCGCGCCGCGTACTCGATAGCATTCACGCCATAAGGCGCATACGCCGAATGGCAAGCTGCACCATGCACCTGGCAGCGCATCGCCAGCTTGCCCTTGTGGCCGAGTACCGGCTTGAGCTCGGTGGGCTCGCCGATCAGGCATAGCCTGGGCTTGTGCGGGCGCTGCTGCAGGGCGGCGAGCATCGAGCGCACGCCCAGGCAGCCGACTTCCTCGTCATAGGAGAACGCCAGGTGCACCGGGGTTTTCAACGGCTGGGCGAGCAAGGCCGGTACCGCCGCCAGCACACAGGCGATATAGCCCTTCATGTCGGCAGTGCCACGCCCGTACAGGCGCCCGTCGCGCTCGGTCAGGCTGAAGGGTTCGAGCGTCCAGGCCTGGCCATCCACCGGCACCACGTCGGTGTGCCCCGACAGCACCACCCCGCCCCGGTCGCCGGGGCCGATGGTGGCGAACAGGTTGGCCTTGGTGCCCTCGTCGTTGAGGAACAGCTCGCTGGCCACCCCGTGCTCGGCCAGGTAGTCGCGAATGAAGCCGATCAGCTCAAGGTTCGAATCGCGGCTGACCGTGGCAAAGCCCACCAGCCGTTGCAGCAGCGCGCGGCTTGGCCATTCACTCATCACCCGGCACCCCGTAGCTGGGCGCGGCGGTGGGGTTGAGCGCGCGGGTCACGTAGTCCTGCATCTGCGGGCGGTAGGCCTGCCACAGCTTGTCCAGCGCGCCGATCGGGTCGTGCTCGGCCCAGTCCACCCGCAGGTCCACCAGCGGCCAGATGTGCTCCCCGGCAATCTTCAGCGCCGCCGAATGCACCGGGCCTGCCTCGCCACCGGCCGCCATGGCCGCGTGCATGGCCGCCAGCAGGCGGTCGGCCAGGTGCCCACCGGCCTGCTCGAAGGCCGCCACCATGGCTTCGATCACCGCCTGGGACGACAGCAGGTTGCCGGCCGCCGCACATTGCTCGCCGGCCACCGCGTTGTGCACACCCAACGCCTGCTTGCCAGTGAACAGCGCCACCTGGCCCTGGCTGTCGATCACCGTAACCTGGCGGTACTCGCTCCAGCCGTTGGCGCTGAGCACCCGGTCCAGCGCTGCGGCTGGCGGCAGTTGGCCCTGTTCCAGGGCATCGAGTATCTGCGGGCCCAGGGCCGGCAGGGTGATGTTCTGCGTCGATACCGCACCCACCCCGGCGCGCACCCAGGGGCAGCGGGCGCCCACGGCGATGCTCGACGAACTGATGGCGATGCCGACCTGGCCGGTTTCCTGGCAGCGGCCGATGATGGAGAAGGTCATGGTGCAGCTCCTGTCTGGGTATGCCTGCATTTTCGGCAAGCCCCGGCAGCGGCGAAACGAGCATTTTCCGAGGGGTTGGGCAGGAAAAAACTAAGGCCTCTGGAGGAGGCGTGGGAGCGGCTGCCTTGTGCTGCCTGTAGTGGCCTCATCGCCGGCAAGCCGGCTCCTACAGGTACAGCGCAGGGTTCAGCAGCGGCGCAATCCTGTAGGAGCGGCTTTAGCCGCGAACACCGGCGCAGCCGGTGCCAGGCAACCCATCGCCATCTTCGCGGGGGTTCAGCACCCCGACAAGCTCGCCCACGTTTAACCTGGGCACCAGCCTTCGCCAATTTATCGGCAAGCCCCAGCTAAATACTATTTTCGCGATTTCCCCCACGTCCCTAGTCTGGCCCCAGGCAACGGCGGTCCTCCAAACCGACCTGACAACAACCGCCTGAACAAGGGCTCGGACATGACTTTCAACAACTACGAAATCGACACCCTGGTGGTCGGCGCTGGCCAGGCCGGCGTGGCCATGAGCGAACACCTGAGCAAGCTTGGCGTGCCGCACCTGGTACTGGAGCGCAACCGCATCGCCGAGGCCTGGCGCACCGGGCGCTGGGACTCGCTGGTGGCCAACGGGCCGGTCTGGCACGACCGCTTCCCGGGGCTGGAATTCGACCTCGACGCCGACGCCTTCGCCGGCAAGGACCAGGTCGCCGACTATTTCGAGCAGTACGTGCGCAAGTACAACCTGCCGGTGCGCACCGGCGTCGAAGTAAAAAAGGTGGTGCGCAACGCCGACCGCCCAGGCTTCACCATCGACACCAACCAGGGCGTGATCCACGCCAACCGCGTAGTGGCTGCCACCGGCCCGTTCCAGAAGCCGGTCATCCCGGCCATCGCCCCCAAAGACCAGCGCCTGCACCAGATCCACTCGGCCGCCTACTTCAACCCCGAGCAACTGCCTGAAGGCGCGGTGCTGGTGGTGGGCGCCGGTTCTTCCGGCGTGCAGATCGCCGAAGAACTGATGCGCGCCGGCCGCCAGGTGTACCTGTCGGTGGGCGCCCACGACCGCCCGCCCCGCGCCTACCGCAACCGCGACTTCTGCTGGTGGCTGGGGGTACTGGGCGAGTGGGACGCGGAAATCGCCAAGCCCGGCCGCGAGCATGTGACCATCGCCGTGTCCGGCGCCCGTGGCGGGCACACCGTGGACTTCCGTGCCCTCGCCCACCAGGGCATGACCCTGGTAGGCCTGACCCAGTCGTTCGAAGGCGGCGTGGCGCGCTTTCAGGACAACCTGGCCGAAAACATCCAGCGCGGCGACGAAAACTACCTGGCCCTGCTGGACGCTGCCGATGCCTACATCGAGCGCAACGGCCTGGACCTGCCGCTCGAGCCCCAAGCGCGCCAGCGCCTGGCCGACCCGGACTGCATCAGCAACCCGTTGCGCGAACTGGACCTGGCCCAGGCCGGCGTCACCAGCATCATCTGGGCCACCGGCTACGGCGTGGACTTCAGCTGGCTGCAGGTGGACACCTTCGATGCCAACGGCAAGCCGCAGCACCAGCGCGGCGTGGCCAAGGAGCCGGGCGTTTACTTCCTCGGCCTGCCCTGGCTGTCGCGCCGCGGTTCGTCGTTCATCTGGGGCGTGTGGCACGACGCCAAGCACGTCGCCGGCCACATCGCCACGCAACGCACCTACCTGGCCTACCGCGACCGCGAGCAGCGCGAAGCGGATGAACCCGTCACCTCGAACAGCAACGTCAGCACCCTCGGAGCCCACTGATGCCTACCCATACCCGCATCCGCATGTTCAACACCAAAGAGACCTACCCCAACCAAACCCTGGACAACGACCTGTGCCAGGCGGTGCGGGCCGGTAACACCATCTACGTGCGCGGCCAGGTCGGCACCGACTTCGAAGGCCGGCTGGTCGGCCTGGGCAACCCGCAGGCGCAGGCCGAGCAAGCGATGAAGAACGTCAAGCAGTTGCTCGAAGAGGCCGGCTCGGACCTGTCGCACATCGTCAAGACCACCACCTACATCACCGACCCGCGCTTTCGCGAGCCGGTGTACAAGGAAGTCGGCAAGTGGCTCAAGGGCGTGTACCCGATTTCCACCGGGCTGGTGGTGGCCGGTTTGGCCCAGGCTGAATGGCTGATGGAGATCGATGTGATCGCCGTGGTGCCGGACCAGGCCTGACTTGAAATAGCCGGGGGCGCGTTGCGCCCCATCGCGACACAAGGCCGCTCCTACAGAAAAGATGTGATCCCTGTAGGAGCGGCCTTGTGTCGCGAAAGGGCCGCGAAGCGGCCCCGGGGCCTCAGAACTTGACCAATTCCTCGCGACAGAACTCCACGAACAACTGCGCAGGCTTGGTCAACTGCACCCGCTTCAGGTGCGCCGCCGCCAGCCCCGACAACGCCACCGGCTCGGCAATGTCGATCATCACCAGGCGCTGGCCGTCGTAGGTGTATTCCGAATGCGGCCGGGTCACCAGCAACGAAAACCCGAACCCCTGCCCCACCATGCCGCGCACCATCTCGATCGACGGCGAGCTGAAGACGATGTTCGGAGTCAGCCCCAGCTCGTTGAACAGGCTGACGAAGTAGGTACGGCTGGGCGCCACGTCCAGCAGGATCATCGGCTCCGGGCACAGGTCGCGCAGCGACACCTGGGCTTGCCCGGCAAAGCGGTGTTTTTCCGGCAGCAGCACGTAGGGTTTTTGCGCCGGCATCAGCGGCTCGGCCTCGATGGTGCCGTCCAGGTCGTGGTCATACAAAAACGCCAGGTCGAAGGTGCCGGCGGTCAGGCCCTGGATCAGTTCCTGCTGCTCACCGTCGCGCAGGCGAATGTCCACCCCCGGATAGCGCTCGCGAAAACCTGCAATCAGCCGCGGCAGGTACAGCGGTGCAACGGTTTCGAAGCAGCCGATGTCGATATGCCCGGCCACGGTGTCGTTGTCGGCCAGAGCGTTCTGCTCGAACTCGTGGGCCATCTGCAGCAGCGACCGGGTTTTGGCATAGAAGCGCTTGCCGCTTGGGGTCAGCGACACGCCCTGGGCGTGGTGGCGGATGAACAGCTGCACGCCGAAGCTTTCTTCCAGGCTCTTGATCGCCGTGGAGATCGACGGCTGGGCGATATACAGCTGGCGCGAGGCCTCGGCAACGCTGCCGGCCTCGACGGTGGTGACGAAATACTTGAGTTGACGCAGGGTGTAGGAAGCCACGGGGTACCTCGCTGGCGCTGCGCGCGCCTTGGGATTTTGCTGCCACTTTACCGGGCGCCGGCGCTGGGTGGAGCGAGGATTTGCCTATGGCTTGAGGATATTTCTGCTAGGGCCCTATCGCCTGTAGGAGCGGCCTTGTGTCGCGAAAGGACCGCAAAGCGGTCCCGGCATTTTTTGCATGTACGCAGAAAACCTGGGGGCCCTTTCGCGACACAAGGCCGCTCCTACAGGCGATCAGGCCGGTACTGCCCGTCAATAACTGAAATCGTGCCCCAACTGCCCCTGCATCCAGTCCAGAAACCGCCGTACCCGCGGCAACTCCGCGTGCCCCCTGGGGAACACCAGGTGATGGGCGCTCACCGGGCTCACCCGCTCGCCACCAAACACCGGCACCAGCTGCCCGCGCTGGATGTAGTCCTGGGCCAGCAACGAGCTTTCCAGCGCCAACCCATAGCCATGGCTGGCCGCCTCCAGGCTCATGTACGAGCGGTCGAAGCTCAGCGCGAACGGTGCCTGGGGCAGCGATACCCCTTGCTGGGCGAACCACTGCGGCCACTGCACCAGCGCCGCTTCCGACAAGATCAGGTTATGCCCCAGCAAATCGGCAGGCTGCAGGATCGGCTGGCGCGCCAGCAGCGCCGGCGCGGCCAGTACCGTGGCCTGTTCGTGGCGGATGGTGCGCACCTCAAGGCTCGGCCAGTTGGGGTAGCCGTGGCGGATGTCGACGTCGATCTGGTGGCGGCCAAAGTGCAGCGCTTCGTACGAGCACGACAGGTTGATCTGGATGTCCGGGTGGCTGGCGCGAAAGCGCTCCAGCCGCGGCAGCAGCCACAGCAACCCGAAACTCGGCGCCGAATGCAGGCGCAGGCAGTCGAAACCCACCGCGCTGCCAGCCCGCTCGGTGGCGCTGGCCAGGCTTTGCAGCAACCCGGACACCTCGCGCAGGTACTGCTCGCCAGCCGGGGTCAGGGTGACCCCCTTGGCCGTACGCAGAAACAGCGGCCGGCCAATCAACGCCTCCAGGTTGGCGATCTGGTGGCTGACCGCCGAGGGCGTGAGGTTGAGCTGTTCGGCGGCGCGGGCGACGTTGCCGAAGCGCGCGGCCTGCTCGAAGGCCTGAATCGCTTTCAGCGGTGGCAGTTGCAAGGGCTTCTTGCCGGGGTCGTGGCTCATCGGGCTACCTGCATGAAATGGGGCCTGGAAGGCGGCGCCCTACTCTGGCGCAGTGCGCCGCACCTGCCCAGTGCTGAATTTTTTTCAGCATAGGCTGAAGCGCACGGCGTTGCCCACCCCCGGTGCGCGGACCAAGCTGTGCCCATCGGCCCCACCCGGGCCGCTGCTCACAACAACAATCATTCGGAGCACCCCTCATGCTACTTGAAGGCAAGATCGCAATCGTCACCGGCGCCGCCTCTGCCCGCGGTATCGGCCGCGCCACCGCCCAGGCCTTTGCCGCCCAGGGTGCCAAGGTGGCCATCCTCGACCTCGACCTGAGCGCCGCCCGCGCCGCGGCAAGCGACTTGGGCGCAGGCCACCTGGGCCTGGCCGCCAATGTTGCCGACGAGGCCCAGGTGCGCGACGCAGTGGCCCAGGTGCTGGCGCACTACGGGCGCATCGACGTGCTGGTGAACAACGCCGGCATCACCCAGCCGGTGAAAACCCTGGAGATCACCCGCAAGGACTACGACCGCATCCTCGACGTCAACCTGCGCGGCACCCTGCTGATGTCCCAGGCGGTGATCCCGGGCATGCGTGCCCAGCGCTCGGGCAGCATCATCTGCATGTCGTCGGTGTCGGCGCAGCGTGGCGGCGGCATTTTCGGCGGCCCCCACTACAGCGCCGCCAAGGCCGCCGTGCTCGGCCTGGGCAAGGCCATGGCCCGCGAACTGGGCCCGGACAACGTGCGGGTCAACGCCATTACCCCGGGCTTGATCCACACCGACATCACCGGCGGCCTGATGCACGATGAACGCCGCCACGCCATCATCGACGGCATCCCCCTGGGCCGCCTGGGCGAGGCGCGCGACGTGGCCAACGCCGCGCTGTTTCTGGCCAGCGACCTGTCCAGCTACCTCACCGGCATCACCCTGGACGTCAACGGGGGCATGCTGATCCACTAAGCGGCAAACCACGATGTTTCGCATCTGAGCCTCGCCACGGCGGGGCAATCGATAACAACAAGAGATCAGATCGACATGACCACCCTGACCCTCGACGCGGCCTCGGCCGCGCGCAGCAATGCCTACCGCAAGACGGCCTGGCGGCTGATGCCCTTTCTCATGCTGTGCTACCTGTGCGCCTACCTCGACCGGGTCAACGTCGGCTTCGCCAAGCTGCAGATGATGGATGACCTGGCGCTGTCCGAAGCCGTGTACGGCCTGGGCGCCGGGATGTTCTTCATTGGCTACTTCCTGTGCGAGGTGCCGAGCAACATCATCCTGCACAAGGTTGGCGCGCGGCGCTGGATCGCCCGCATCATGATCACCTGGGGGCTCATTTCAGCGCTGTTCGCCTTTGTCGAGACCGCCTGGCAGTTCTATGTGCTGCGCTTCTTTCTCGGTGTCGCCGAAGCCGGCCTGGCACCGGGCCTGCTGCTGTACCTGACCTACTGGTTCCCGTCCTACCGGCGGGCGAAGATGACCGCCCTGTGGTTCATCGCCATCCCGCTGTCGGGCATGCTCGGCGGGCCGTTGTCGGGTTGGATCATGGAGCGTTTCGCCGGGGTGCACGGCTGGGCCGGCTGGCAGTGGATGTTCGTGCTCGAAGCGCTGCCCACGGTGCTGGTGGGCTTCCTGGTGCTCAGCTATCTGAAGGACGGCGTCGACCAGGCCCACTGGCTCAGCGACGATGAAAAGGCCCTGGTACGCAAGGAGCTGGCCGAGGACGAACAGCACAAGGTGCAGCATGGCTCGGTGGGTGATTTCATTCGCGACCGACGCCTGTGGCTGCTGGCGGGCATCTACTTTTGCGTGGTCATGGGCCAGTACGCCATCACCTTCTGGCTGCCAACCCTGGTGCGCAACGCCGGGGTGGCAGAGCCGCTGCACATCGGCCTGCTCACCAGCCTGCCCTACTGCTGCGCCATCGGCGCCATGCTGCTGGCCGGGCGCAGCGGCGACCGCCACCGCGAGCGCCGCTGGCACCTGGCAATCCCGATGCTGGCCGGCGCCCTCGGCCTGACCCTGGCGGCGCTGTTCGCCAGCCACCTGAGCCTGTCGATCCTGAGCCTGTGCCTGGCCGCTGCCGGCATTCTGTCGGCCTCGTCGCTGTTCTGGATGCTGCCCACCACGCTGCTTGGCGGTGTTTCGGCCGCCGCCGGCATCGCGGCGGTGAACAGCTTCGCCAACCTGGCCGGGTTCTGCTCGCCGTTTCTCATCGGCTGGGTCACCAGCAGCCTGGGCAGCAATGCCGTCGGCATGTACCTGATCACCGCCGTGCTGGTGTTCGGTGCACTGCTGGTGTTCCGCGTACCGGCAAGCCTGGTCAACCGTTAATTCCCCCCCCAAGGAGTCACCCATGAACACCGTACCCGCTACCCCGGGTGCGCGGCCCCTGGCTGCGCGCGCCCACAACATTCGTCGCCATGCCCTGCGCATGGGCCAGGTCCAGGGCCAGGGCTATATCGGCCAGGCCCTGGGCGCTGCCGACCTGCTTGCCGTGGCCTACTTCCACGCCCTGCGCATGGACCCAAACAATCCCGAGTGGGAGCAGCGTGACCGCTTCTACTTGTCCATCGGCCACTACGCCATCGCCCTGTACGCCGCGCTGATCGAAGCCGGGGTCATCCCCGAGGATGAGCTGGAAACCTACGGCAGCGACGACAGCCGCCTGCCCATGTCGGGCATGGCCACCTACACCCCCGGCATGGAAATCACCGGTGGCTCGCTGGGCCATGGCCTGGGCATCGCCGTCGGCGCGTGCCTGGGGCTCAAGCGCAAAGGCTCGGACAGCTGGGTGTACAACCTGCTGTCGGACGGTGAACTGAACGAAGGCTCCACCTGGGAGGCGGTGATGTCGGCCAGCCACTGGCGCCTGGACAACCTGATCGCAATCGTCGATGTGAACAACCAGCAGGCCGACGGCCACTCCAGCGAGGTGCTGGCCTTCGAGCCCATCGTCGACCGCTGGCAGGCCTTTGGCTGGCATGTGCAACGGGTAGACGGCAACGACCTTGCTGCCCTGGTCCAGGCCTTCGACCAGGCCCGCGCACATACCGGCGCGCAACCGCGGGTGATCATTTGCGACACGCGCATGGGCAAGGGCGTGCCGTTTCTCGAGAACCGCGACAAAACCCACTTCATCCGCGTCGACGAGCACGAGTGGGAACTCGCCCTGCAAGCACTGGACGCCGGGAGCCACGCATGAACAGCCAAGCCACCGAAAAGAAACGCCTGACCACCTCGGCGATGATCGCCTCCATCGCCGCCGAAGGCCAACCTACCCGCCCCGCACCGTTCGGCCACGCCCTGGCAGCGCTGGCCGGGCAGCGCCAGGACATCGTCGGCCTGAGCGCTGACTTGTCCAAGTACACCGACCTGCACATCTTCGCCAAGGCCCACCCTGAGCGCTTCTACCAGATGGGCATGGCCGAGCAGTTGCTGATGAGCGCCGCCGCCGGCATGGCCCGCGAGGGCCTGACGCCGTTCGCCACCACCTATGCGGTGTTCGCCTCGCGGCGGGCCTACGACTTCATCTGCATGGCCGTCGCCGAGGAGAACCTCAACGTCAAGATCGTCTGTGGCCTGCCGGGCCTGACCACCGGCTACGGCCCCAGCCACCAGGCCACCGACGACCTGGCGATCATGCGCGCCATGCCCAACCTGATGATCGTCGACCCGTGCGATGCGCTGGAAATCGAGCAGGCGGTGCCGGCCATCGCCGCCCACCAGGGCCCGGTGTACATGCGCCTGTTGCGCGGCAACGTGCCGCTGGTGCTGGACCGCTACGACTACCGTTTCCAGCTGGGCAAGGCCCAGGTGCTGCGCGGCGGGCGCGATGTGCTGCTGATCGCCAGCGGGCTGATGACCATGCGCGCGCTGGAGGCCGCAGAGCTGCTGCAACAGGACGGCGTGGACGTGTCGGTGCTGCACGTGCCGACCATCAAGCCGCTGGACGAAGCGACGATTCTGGCCGAGGCGCGCAAGCCCGGGCGGCTGGTGGTCACCGCCGAGAACCATTCGATCGTCGGCGGGTTGGGCGAGGCGGTAGCCGGGGTGCTGCTGCGCAACGGCGTGACCCCGACCTTCCGCCAGATCGCGCTGCCCGATGCGTTCCTCGATGCCGGGGCGTTGCCGACCTTGCATGACCGCTATGGCATCTCCACCGAAGCGGTGGCACGCCAGGTCAAAGGCTGGTTGTAGGGCCCCATCGCCGGCAAGCCGGCTCTCATAGAACAAACTGCAACTCATTGATTTAGCAGGGGCCTGTGGGAGCGGGCTTGCCCGCGAACACCGGCGAAGCCGGTGCCAGACACCGCGTCGCCTTCTTCGCGGTGGTCCGGCACTCCGGCAAGCCCGCTCCCACAGGTACCGCGGCGGGCTCGTGCCCAGTTCTCTGCGCGACAGCGCAGCCCGAAGGGCTGGGTGATCTCCTATGGGACAAATCACAACTCGTTGATTTAACGAAGACTCTGTGGGAGCGGCTTCAGCCGCGAACACCGGCGAAGCCGGTGCCATCTAGCGCGGTGCCTGCTTCGCGGCTAAAGCCGCTCCCACAGGTGCCGGGGCGCGCTTGCGGCTGTAGTTCTCTGCGCGACAGCGCAGCCCAAAAGGGCTGCGTGATCTCCTACAGGTACATCGCAGGCCCCAGGGTTGTGCGATCCCTGTAGGAGCCGGCTTGCCGGCGATCACCTGCGCAGCAGGTGCCATCCACTCCCGGGTCAGAACCCCACAGTCGCCGACACCAGCCAGGTACGCGGTGTGGACATCGTCATCCCGGTGGCGGTGCCTTCCGGCACGTTGGCCGAGGCCCAGTAGGCCTTGTCCAGCACGTTCTCCACGCTGGCACGCAGGGTAACGTCCTTGCCACCCAGCTTCATGGCGTAGCGCGCGCCCAGGTCGTAGCGCTGCCAGGCATCGAGCTTCTGAGTGTTGGCGGTATCCAGGTACTGGCTGCTGGTGTGGATCATCCGCGCGCTCAAGGTAAGCCCCTGCACCGCCGGAATGTCCCACTCCAGCCCCAGGTTGGCGTTGACGATCGGCGCGCCGACGGGCCGCTTGCCGTCATTCACGCCGCCCACCGTACGCACCTGGGTGGCGTCGAGAAACATCGCCCCGCCCAGCACCCGCACCCCGTCCAGCGGCTCGCCGAACAGGTTCAGCTCCAGGCCCTGGTTACGCTGCTCGCCATCGTCACGCAGGTAGCCTGCGGCATCGGTGTAGTACATCGGCCGCTCGATGCGGAACAGGCTGAGGGTGGTGCTGAAACGGCCCATGTCGTACTTGGCGCCCACCTCCAGCTGCTTGCTGCGAAACGGCGCGAACACCTCGCCGCTGTTCTCGGCGGTTTCCGGTGCGGTCTGGCCCTGGGTCAGGCCCTCCATGTAGTTCATGTACAGCGACAACTGCTCGGTGGTGCGCCACACCAGGCCCATGGCCGGCGAAGTGGCGCGCTCGTCGTAGGCCTGGTCTGGAATGCCGGAAGTAGAGCTGTCCACCTCCACCCGCTGCAGGCGGGCACCGAGGGTCAGAAGCACGCTATCGTCGGCAAAGCTCAGGGTGTCGGCCAGGGCCAGGCTGGAGAGCACGGTCTCGGTGTGGGTCGGGTCGTCCGGTGCGGTCGGGGTGCCGGGGGTGGGCAGCGCCACCGGGTCGAACAGGTTGCTCACGCCGTTGGCGTAGCGGGCGCCGCTGTTGTCGAAGGTCAGCTCGAAGCGGTTCAGGCTCAGGTTCAGGGTGTGGCCGACCGGGCCGGTATTGAACCAGCTGCGCGCGCCGATAGTGGTGGTACGCACGTCTTCTTCACGCTGGAACGCCCGGGGGCTCACGGTAAAACGCCCGCTGTTGTTGTTCACCAGCACGTTGTGGCGCAGGAAGTCGTAGTCGCCCTTGCGCGCGCCGAAGGCGCCATAAACCATCAGGCTGTCGCTGACGTCGTACTCGCCGCGCAGCGCGCCGAAGGTATCCTTGGCCCGCGAGTAGCTCCAGGGCTGGGCGAAGTTGTGGTGCACGTCCTTGGCCTTCGGCACCTTCACGTTCGCGGCCAGGCCCACCCGTTCCATCGGTGCATCCACATCCCGCTCCTGGTGGCCCACATCCAACGACATGCGCGCCCGCTCGCCGCGCACATCGAAGCCCAGCACCGTGGCTTCGCGGTCCAGGCTCTGGTGGTCCCATTCGGTGTCGCCCGACTGGCGCACGGCGTTCAGGCGCAGGCCAAAGCGTTGGTCCTCGCCGAAGCGCCGGCCGATATCCACGTGGCCACCGGCCTGCCCGGCCGAGGCGTACAGCGCGGTGAACTCGGTCAGCGGCGTGTCGCCGGCGCGCTTGGGCTCGATGTTCACCCCACCGCCGATGCTGCCGTTGGGCGCCAGGCCATTGAGCAAGGCGCCTGGGCCCTTGAGGATATCCACCCGCTCGACCATTTCCATGTCGATGGAATAGGTGGGCAACACACCGTACAGGCCGCCATAGGCGACATCGCTGTTGTACAGGCTGAAACCGCGCACCGAGAACTGCTCGAAGCGCCCGGCGGAGGGGTTGGTGGTGCGCACCGAGGGGTCGTTGGCCACAGCGTCGGCCAAGGTGCGGGCCTGCTGGTTCTGCAGGGCCTCGCTGGTGAGCGAGGTCATGTTGAACGGGGTTTCCATGAAATCGCGCTCGCCCAGCAGGCCCTGGTTGCCGCGCCGCGCCACCTGGCCGCCGGCATAGGCGTCGTTGGCCGGGCCGAAGCCTTCGCCGTTGATGGTGGTGCTGGGCAATTCATGGGCGCCCTCCATCGGCTGCGCCTGTGGCACCAGGGTGTAGCCGCCCTGCCCGGCCGGCAGCAATTGCAGGCCCGAACCACGCAACAACGCCTGGAAGCCTTCCTCCACGCCGTATTCGCCCTGCAGCCCGGCGCTGCTGCGCCCGCTCACCAGTGCCGGGTCCACCGACAGGCTTACTCCGGCTTGGCCGGCAAAACGGGTCAAGGCGCCGGCCAGGCTGCCGGCGGGTACCTCGTAGCTGCGCCGGGCAGTGGCGTCGGCGCAGGCCAGGGTTGGCAGGCCGAGGGCGAGCAGCAGCAGTGGCGTGGACAGGGGGCGCAACAGTGGGGTCAGGGGCATCCGCAAGGCTCTTGTTGGAGGGGTGATGCCGTGAATGACAGGCGAGCGAAAAAAAGGGGACAGCTGTTTGCGATGTTTTTTGCATCTGCCGCCTGCCATTCGAACCCTGCCGGGGGGCGCACCCCTGTAGGAGCCGGCTTGCCGGCGATGGGGCCGGGGCAGGTTTGCATGGCACCTGCTGCGCAGGTGATCGCCGGCAAGCCGGCTCCTACAGGGGGCGCGTCCGTTCGGCGTTCAGCCAGCCAGCTGGCGCGGCGCCAGCGACACCCAGTAGCGAGTGCGATAGTGCACCTCCAGCGGCAGGCTGGCCGCCAGCAGCGCGAAGATGCGGTCGGTATCGTCGAGCTGGAAGGTGCCGGTCACCCGCAAGCGCTCCAGTGCCGGGTCCCAGCGCAGCAGGCCCGGGCGGTAGCGACGCAGCTCGCGCAGCAACTGGCCCAGTGGCTGGTTGTCAGCCAGCAGCAACCCCTGCTGCCAGCCCGGCAACTGCGCATCGAAGGTTTCACTGGCGTGAGCCCCGGTGCCGCTGAACGAAAGCCGCTGCCCTGCCCCCAGGCGCACTGTGGCGCCGGCCAGCGGTTGCACATCGAGCTGGCCACGGCTGACCGCGACCTCGCAGCGCCCGCCGTCCAGGCGTACGCAGAACGCTGCGCCCCATGCCTGCAACAGCCCTTGCTCAACCTCGACCTCCACAGGCCCGCTGCCGTCCACGGCAATCTCGCCCTGCACCAGTTGCAAGCGGTGACGCCCCTGGGCGAAGTCCAGGTTCACCGCGCTGGCCGTATTCAGTTGCAGGCGGGTGCCATCCGGCAGGGTCAGCCCACGGCGTTCACCGGTCGCCGTGCGCAAGTCGGCGCGCCAACTGGCAACCGGCAGGTGCCGGTAACCCAACCAGGCCAGCGGCACCAGGCCACCCATGGCCAGCGCCTGGCCCAGCAGGCGCCGCCGGCCCGGGTCCGGTCGGTCGAGGCAGGCCACCGCCAAGGGCGCCGGCACCTGGGCAAAGCGCCGGCGCAGGCCTTCGGCTTTTTGCCACAGCGCTTCGTGGGCGGCACTGCGCTGGCGCCAGCGGTCAAGCTCAGCCGCCTGCTCGGCGCTCAGCTCGCCGGCATCCTGCAGCGCCAGCCACTGTGCTGCCTCCCGGGCGAGCAAGCGGGCCTGCTCGCTCACAGCTCCACCAACAGGCAATGCTCATAGGCCTGCGCCATGTAGCGCTTGACCGTGCGCTCGCTGACCCGCAGGCGCTCGGCGATGGCGGCATAACCCAGCCCTTCGAGCTGCGACCAGAGGAAGGCCTGGCGCACCGGGCGCGGCAGGCCGTCGAGCAGTTCATCGAGGGCGTGCAGGGTTTCCAGCAGCAGCCAGCGCTGCTCGGGCGACGGCACCAGCGCCTCGGGCAGGTTGGCCAGGGCTTCGAGATAAGCGCGCTCCAGGTCGCGGCGCTGAAAATGGTTGACCAGCAAGCGCCGGCCCACGGTCAGCAAATACGCCCGGGGCTCGCGCAGGCTGGGTAACGCCTGGGCCTGCTGCGCGGCGAGCACCCGCACGAAGGTGTCCTGGGTCAGGTCGGCGGCGGCCCAGCTGTCGCCCAGGCGCCGCTGCAACCAGCTGTGCAGCCAGCTGCGGTGCTGGCGATAGAGCGCGTCTACGGCCATTTCAGGTGCTGGGCTGGGTTCGGTCATTGAGGCGCTACACGGCTGAAGGTTGCAAATGCGAGTGATTCTAATTTTTTGTCACTGGCATGCCAAGTGCCACCCGGGCGGCACTTTACGCCGAAGCAGCCATACTTGTGCCGCGCCCCCCATGCCGAAGGACCGCCATGCCCAGACGCCTGCCGCTGTTTCACCTGCGCCCCCTGGTGCTCGCCATAGTCGTACTGGCCTGCCTGGCCACCCTGGGCAACGTGCTGTACGTCGCTTACCGGGTGCAGCACGATGCCCTGGTGCATTTTTCGCTGCAGACCAACCTGGCCTATGCCAACAAGGTGGCCTCGAGCATCGATGAGTTCCTGCGCTCGGCGCAGAGCCGCCTGCGCTATGGCGCCGCGCAGCTGGGCGAGCACTTCGACGACGCCAGCCTGCTGCAGGCCCAGGCCAAGCTGCTGCAAGCCCAGGACGAGGACTTCAACTCCATCGTCATCGTCGGTGCCGACGGCCAGGTGCGCGAGGCCTACCCCGATATCGCCCAAATCGCCAGCCACAGCCGCCACTCGCCACAACTCCAGCAGGCCGTGGCCGCACAGCGGCCCACCATCAGCCCGGCCTACACCTCGCGCGGCAACAACCTGGTGGTGCTGGTTGCCGAACCGGTGTTCGCCGGGGACGGGCGGTTCCTGGGTATCGTCGCCGGCTCGGTGTTCCTCAAGAAGGACAGCGGCCTGCACACGGCCATCGCCGCGCACTACACCCAGGACGGCACCTTCGCCTTCGTCGCCGACGCCAACCGCCGCCTGCTCTACCACCCCGACGCCACGCGCATCGGTGTGACGATCAGCGGCAGCCCGACCATCGATGCCGCCCTGCGCGGCGAAAACGGCACCCTGGCGGCGCCCAACTACATCGGCATCCCCATGCTCGCAGGCTTCGCCCCGGTAACCGATGCGCACTGGGCGGTGGTCGCCCAGCAACCCCGCGAACATGCCCTGGCGCCGTTGGGCGAATTGATGCGCAAGGTGCTGCTGTACATCCTGCCGGCCAGCGCGCTCGGCCTGTTACTGATGTGGTGGATGACCTACCGGCTGACCCTGCCACTGGATCAACTGGCCGACAGCGCCCTGCGCATTGCTGCCGGTGAGCCTGCCGAACCGCTGCACCGGGTCGACGCCTGGTACGCCGAGGCCGCCGCCATTCGCAGCGCCCTGCTGGCGGGCGAACGGTTGTTGCAGGAGCGCTTTGGCAAGTTGCGCCAACAGGCCGAAAGCGACGCCCTGACCGGCCTTGCCAACCGCAGGGTGCTGCAGGCAGCGCTGGACGAACTGATGGAAAGCGGCCGGCCGTTCGCCGTGCTGGCGCTGGACATCGACCACTTCAAGCGGGTCAACGACACCTACGGCCACGATGCCGGCGATGAGGTGCTGCAGCACCTGGCCGAGCTGCTGCGGCGCAGCGCACGCCAGCAGGACCTGCCCTGCCGGGTGGGCGGCGAAGAGTTCACCCTGCTGCTGGCCGATACCGGCCTGGATGACGCCCGGCAGATTGCCGAGCGCATCCGCGAAGCGGTGGAAGCGGCCGACACGCCCCATGTCGGCAAGCTCACCCTGTCGATCGGCGTGGCTTGCCGGCAGGCCGACACCGAACAGGCCGAGGCGCTGCTGAAACTGGCGGATGAACTGCTGTACAAGGCCAAGCAGAACGGGCGTAACCGGGTGGAGGTGCAGCAGGGCTGATGGCCAGCCTGCCGCGGTTACTCGAAATCGACCAGCGGTACGCAGGTGTTGCCCACCAGCTTGCTGCCTGACGAGCAAGGCAAGCCCGCAGAGGTGCCAACCGATCGTTTCTTGCGTACGTGCGGGGTTTGTTCCTGTTCAGCATCCTGCAGCGCCTGATCCTGTTCGGGCTGCGTTTGCTGGGTTGGCTGCTCGGCATAGGCGTGAAGGCTGGCAGCCAGCAGCGTGGTCATCAACAGTGTTTTCATGGAAAACTCCTTGGTAGAGGCTGGTCGAATTGCTCGCCAACCTTACAAAGCAGCCTGCTACCAAGGCATCTGGAGGTACTGCCCGAGCAAGCTTCAGCGTGGCATGCCAGCGCTGAAGGCTTCTCAGGCACCCCGCACGCCGAGCATCCCGCGCTCGACGATAAAATCGATCACCGCCTGCAACCCCTCGCCCTTCTTCAGGTTGCTGAAGGTCCAGGGCCGCTGCGGCCGCATGCGGTTGGTATCACGCTCCATCACCTCAAGCGAAGCGCCAACGTAAGGTGCAAGGTCGGTCTTGTTGATCACCAGGAAGTCCGACTTGGTGATACCCGGCCCGCCCTTGCGCGGGATCTTCTCGCCTTCGGCGACATCGATCACGTACACGGTGAGGTCTGCCAGCTCCGGGCTGAAGGTGGCGCTGAGGTTGTCGCCACCGCTCTCGACGAAGATCACCTCGAGGTTGCCGAACTTGCGCGCCAGGGCTTCGACCGCCGCCAGGTTCATCGAGGCATCCTCGCGAATGGCCGTGTGCGGGCAGCCGCCGGTCTCGACGCCGACAATGCGCTCGGGCTCCAGTGCGCCGGCCTCGGTGAGGATGCGCTGGTCTTCCTTGGTGTAGATGTCGTTGGTCACCACGGCGATCTGGTAGTGGTCGCGCATGGCCTTGCACAGGCATTCGAGCAGCGCGGTCTTGCCGGACCCGACCGGGCCGCCGACACCGACGCGCAGGGGTTGCTGGTAGTTTTCCATCTAGGCAGTCCTCAGGAACGGAACAAACGGGTGTATTGGGTTTCGTGGCGCGATGAAGCGATGGCCAGCAGCGGCAGCCCGCCACCGAGCTGATGGTCTTCAAGCGTCAGAGCGTGGTCGAGCACGGCGGGCAGTTCGCCGCCCAGGTCACGCAGCAATGTTTGCGCTGCCTGCTGGCCGAACGGCACCAGCTTCACCCCGGCCATCACCGCGCCTTCCAGCCAGGCAAAGCCCAGGCCCAGGGCGAGCTGGCGCAGCGGGATGGCCCAGTGCGCACCGAGCCAGGCCATGCCGCCCAACTGGCTGAGCTCAAGGCTTGGCCGCCACTGCGCAGCCTGGCCCAGTTGCCAGCCATCGAGCAGCCGCGCCAGGGCGCTGCCGCGCTGCTGCTCTTCAAGGCGCAGCTCGGCGGTTTCGCGGTTGGCCAGCAAGAAGCGGCTCCAGCGGGCGAAGGCATCGGCATCAGCGGCCTGGCAGGCTTGGTACAGCCGCGCCAGCACCGGCCAGTCGACGCAACCGAGGGTGTCGTGCAACTGCTCGCGCTGCCAGGCGGCAAAGCTTGCGCTGTCGCGCACCCAGCCTGCCTCCACCGCCCACTCAAGGCCTTGCGAGTAGGTAAAGCCGCCCACCGGCAGGCCGGGGCTGGCCAGCTGCAGCAGGCGCAGCAGCGCCAGGTCGCTGTTCATCAACCGGCCAGCACCATGGCTGCACCGGCCAGCAGGCCACCGCCGAAGGCTTTCTGCAGGCCGGCATGGCGGCGCAGCACGCAGCCGATGCCGAAGCCTGCGGCCAGCAGCAGCCCGCTGACGGTGACAAAACCTGCACTGAACAGCCAGAACGCGCTGGGGGTGGCTTCAACACCATGGGCCCAACCGTGGAACAGCGCGAACACCGGCATGATCAGCGCCAGCAACACCTGGCGGCTGGGCAGCAGCATGGCGGCGGCGGCCACCAGCAGGGAGCCGGTGATCATCTGCTCCATACCCAGCACATCACCGAACAGGTGGCCGCACACCGCGCCGCCGAACATCGCCGCCAGGGTTGCCAGGGGCAGCGCCAGGGTGCGCCCGGTCAGGGCGGCGAGCACGCCGGTGCCCAGCAGCATCAGCAGGTGGTCAAGGCCGGTCAGCGGGTGCAACAGGCCATCCTGCAGCGGGTTGGCATCGTGGCCCGGGTGGGCGAAGGCCGGCACGGCCACCATCAGCAGCATCAGGGCGAGGGTCTTTTTCATGGTTGTCTCCAAGGCAGTTCAGGAATGGGCTGGCAGGCGTACGAACGGGTGGTCGTGGCCATGCTCATGGCTGTGGCTATGGCCGTGCGCGGCGCTCTGGTAGGCGCCGGCCTCGGGCTCGAAGGGGGCCTGTTCGGCGTCCACGTTCAGGCCCAGGCCGCGCAGCATGTCGTCCAGCACGTGGTCATGCTGGTAGCGCAACAGGCCCGGCTCGATCTGCAGCGGCACGTGGCGGTTGCCCAGGTGGTAGGCAGCGCGGGCCAGCAGGTGCGGGTCGGCGCAGCGCACCGTGGACACCGCCTCCGGGGCGGCCAGCACGCGAATTACCTGGAGGCCCTCGGCGTCGGCCAATAGCTCGCCGCCGCGCAGCAGGTGGCCGCGTTCGAGCATCAGGCCGGCCTCGCGGCCGTCGTCCAGGGTTACGCGCAGGCGGCTCTTGATGCGGCTGTCGACACTCAAGGTGACGCTGCCGGTTACCGCGGCGGCTTCAGTGAGCCTGCGGGTCAGTACGATCATGTTCACTCCTTTCAAACAAATCGGATGGCACTAGCGGGCCCCTGTGGGAGCGGGTTTACCCGCGAACACCGGCATAGCCGGTGCCATACACCGCGCTACCTGCTTCGCGGGTAAACCCGCTCCCACAGGGATCAGCGACTGCGCTCAAAACAGGAAATAACGCTGGGCCAGCGGCAGTTCGGTGGCGGGCTCGCACACCAGCAACTCGCCGTCGGCACGCACCTGGTAGGTTTGCGCATCCACCTCGATCACCGGTTGCAGGGTGTTGTGCAGCATGTGCGCCTTGCGCACATGCCGGCAGCCATGGGCCAGGCCGATCAGGCTCTGCAGTTTCAGTTGCTCGGGCAGGCCACGGTCCAGTGCGGCCTGGGGCAGGAAGGTCATGCGCGTGGCATGGCGCGCCGCACCCAGGGCGCCGAACATCGGCCGGTAGTGCACCGGCTGCGGCGTGGGGATCGAGCCGTTGATGTCACCCATCGGCGCGGTGGCGATCATGCCGCCCTTGATCACCAGTGCCGGTTTGACCGCAAAGAACGCCGGCGCCCACAGCACCAGGTCGGCCAGCTTGCCCACCTCCACCGAACCCACTTCGTGGGCGATGCCGTGGGTCAGCGCCGGGTTGATGGTGTACTTGGCGATGTAGCGCTTGACCCGGAAGTTGTCGCTGTAGGCGGTGTCCGGCGCCAGCGGGCCGCGGCGCAGTTTCATCTGGTGCGCCACCTGCCAGGTGCGCAGCACCACCTCGCCTACCCGGCCCATGGCCTGGGAGTCGGACGAGGTCATGGCGAAGGCGCCCATGTCGTGGAGGATGTCCTCGGCGGCAATGGTTTCGCGGCGGATGCGCGACTCGGCGAAGGCCACGTCCTCGGCGATGCTTGGGTCCAGGTGGTGGCAGACCATGAGCATGTCCAGGTGCTCATCGACGGTGTTGACCGTGTACGGCAGGGTCGGGTTGGTCGAGGACGGCAGCACGTTGGCTTGCCCTGCCGCGCGGATGATGTCCGGGGCATGGCCGCCGCCGGCACCTTCGGTGTGGAAGGTGTGGATGGTGCGGTCACCGATGGCAGCCAGGGTGTCCTCGATGCAGCCCGACTCGTTGAGGGTGTCGGTATGGATCGCCACCTGGATGTCCATCTCTTCGGCCACACCCAGGCAGCAGTCGATGGCCGCCGGGGTCGAGCCCCAGTCCTCGTGCAGCTTCAAACCCACGGCACCGGCGGCGATCTGCTCGCGCAGCGCTTCGGGGCGCGAGGCGTTGCCCTTGCCCAGCAGGCCGATGTTGATCGGCAGGCTGTCGGCAGCCTGGAGCATGCGCGCCAAGTACCAGGGGCCCGGGGTGCAGGTGGTGGCGTTGGTGCCGGTGGCCGGCCCCGTGCCGCCGCCGATGAAGGTGGTGACGCCGCTGGTCAGCGCTTCTTCGACCTGCTGCGGGCAAATGAAGTGGATGTGCGAGTCGATACCGCCTGCGGTGACGATCTTGCCTTCGGCGGCGATCACCTCGGTGCCCGGCCCCACCGGCACCGTCACGCCTGGCTGCACGTCAGGGTTGCCGGCCTTGCCGATGGCGGCAATGCGCCCGTGCTTGACGCCGATATCGGCCTTGACGATGCCCCAGTGGTCGATGATCAGGGCGTTGGTCAGCACCAGGTCCATGGCTTCGCTTGCGAGCATCTGGCCCTGGCCCATGCCGTCGCGGATCACCTTGCCGCCGCCGAACTTGACCTCTTCGCCGTAGACGGTGAAGTCCTTCTCGACCTCCACCCACAACGCGGTATCGGCCAGGCGCACGCGGTCGCCCACGGTGGGGCCGAACATGTCGGCATAGGCCCTGCGGGAAATACGGCTCATGCCAGGCCCTCCAGCGCGCCCATTACCTTGCCCTGGAAGCCGTACACCTCACGCTTGCCGGCGTAGGCCACCAGTTGCACGGTGCGCGACTGGCCCGGCTCGAAACGCACCGCGGTGCCGGCCGGGATGTCCAGGCGAAAGCCCAGGGTAGGCGCGCGCTCGAACACCAACGCATCGTTGACTTCGAAGAAGTGATAGTGCGAGCCGACCTGCACCGGCCGGTCGCCATGGTTGGCCACGCTGACGCTGAGCGTGGCGCGGCCGACGTTGAGTTCGATGTCGCCGGCGGCGACCTGGATTTCTCCGGGGATCATGGGTTGCACCTCAGACGATGGGGTCATGCACGGTCACAAGCTTCGTGCCGTCGGGGAATGTGGCTTCGACCTGGACGTCGTGGAGCATCTCGGGTACGCCGTCCATCACCTGCTCGCGTACCAGCACTTCGCGGCCCAGGCTCATCAGCTCGGCGACGCTGCGACCATCGCGGGCGCCTTCGAGCACTGCGGCGCTGATCAGCGCCACCGCTTCCGGGTAGTTGAGCTTCAGGCCACGGGCCAGGCGCCGTTCTGCCAGCAACGCGGCAGTGAACAGCAGCAGTTTGTCTTTCTCTCGCGGGGTCAGCTCCATGATGGCTCTCTCAAGTGGCCCAGATGCGCGGCGGGCACGGCGCCAGGCCGAGCACGGCCGGGCGCAGCAGGTGCCAGAGGCGCTGCAGGTTGTGTTGCAGGTGTTGGTTGTCGTGGTCGAGCAGGCGAATCACCAGCAGTTCACCCAGCAGGGTGGCGCCGGCTGGCGTGGGCAGCGCGTCGAGCACCTCGCGCACCTGGTCCAGCACGGCCTGCGTGGCCGGTGCGGCGCAAAAGGTGGCCAACAGCGGGTGGTCGCCCACCTTGGCCAGTTGCCCGCCTTCGAGGCGCAAGCGCTCGTGCAGGCCGGGGTCGCCGGGCATTTCGATGTGCAGCAGGCTATCCAGCGCGCCCTGTTCGAAACGCTCGCTCATCACCGGGCGGCCCAGGCACAGGGTTTCCCAGGCCAGCAGGCGGGCACCGGGCTGCAGGCTGAATCGGCTGGCCAGGCTTGCGCGGGCGCCATTGAAGAAGATGCTGTCCTGGGGCAGCCACTCCAGCGTACTGCCGGCGGCCAGGTGAAAACGCTGGGCCAGCTGCGCAGTGGGGCCGATGCTGCGGTAGAACTTGCTGGCACCGGGCATGGTCAGCAGGGCGTGGCTGCCCGGCTCCAGGTGGATATCCAGCTCCAGGCGGTCACCGGCGACGATGCCGCCGGGCGGGTGCAGCACATACACGTGGCACGGCGCGCCTTCCGGGTAGAAGGGCCTTTGCACCAAAAGAGGTCCATGGTGGCGGCGCGCACCAAGGCGGGTCACGCCGTCGCACAGGACGAAGCGCAACTGCAGGTGCGCGCTCCAGCCTGCCTGCTGCTGCTGTGCGCCGATGTGTTCCGGCAACCCCATGCCCTACCCCTGTAAACCTTGGTCTTGGGCGCCGTGGCGCGGCGCCCGAGGCACCGCGCCAGAGCTGCTGGCTGACCGTTCGATCAAAATTGTCGAACCGGATGTTGCAGGTTGCAGGCCAAGTCGTAGGATTAATCTGAATGAATTTTCCTACATGGATGCAAACGGCTGTTTGACTGTGTGGGGAGCTGCGCAAATGCGGGGCAAACAGTCGCCCCAGAGCGGTGCCAACAGCGCTAAACTGCCGCCCTTCGATAAAGCCCGCCGGGAGTTTTCATGCACCATTCCAGCGCTACCCCCTGCCTGCACGGGGCCATTGCCTGATGGCCGGCAACAAGCGCGCACTGGCGCGCCAGGAGCGGGAGATGGTCGCCTGCCTGACCGACGCCTGCACCACCGCCCAGGCCGAGATCGTCGGCTTTGCCTGGCTCACCCACCGGGTTGACCTCGACGACTTTCCCGCCAGCCTGCGCATCACCTGGGTGTTCAGCGACGACACGGCCAAGGCCGAGGCGCTGGCCGGCGAGGCCAAGGCACGCATGCTCGATCTGACCGAACAGGCGCTGATGGATGCCGGCATCCACCTCGACCATGTGGCCTGGCATGTGCGTTTCGACAGTGAAGAAGCCTGCTGGCGCGACCAGGGTGGGGACTGGAACCGGCGGCTGCGTTGACGCTGCCAATCGCCTGTAGGCGCCGGCTTGCCGGCGATGAGGCCCGCCCAGGCAATCCACCCCGCCATTTCGTGACTGGACGTTTCCGATCCGCCCGGGATGTATTAAGGTGGCGGGGTGCGCATATAAAAGCAGCCCGCCGTGTTCGGGCGTTGAGCAATGAGGGTGTCATGAGCAACGAAAGCATTAACTGGGACAAGCTGGGCTTCGACTACATCAAGACCGACAAGCGCTACCTGTCCGTATGGCGCAACGGCGAGTGGGACAAGGGCACCCTGACCGAAGACAACGTGCTGCACATCAGTGAAGGCTCCACCGCCCTGCACTATGGCCAGCAGTGCTTCGAAGGCCTCAAGGCCTACCGCTGCAAGGACGGCTCGATCAACCTGTTCCGCCCCGACCAGAACGCCGCGCGCATGCAGCGCAGCTGCGCCCGCCTGCTGATGCCGCACGTGCCGACCGACGTGTTCATCGAGGCCTGCAAGCAGGTGGTCAAGGCCAACGAAAAGTTCGTCCCGCCGCACGGCAAAGGCGCCCTGTACCTGCGCCCGTTCGTCATCGGCACCGGTGACAACATCGGCGTGCGCACCGCCCCCGAGTTCATCTTCTCGGTGTTCGCCATCCCGGTAGGTTCGTACTTCAAGGGCGGCATGAAACCGCACAACTTCCAGATTTCCAGCTTCGACCGTGCCGCCCCGCAGGGCACTGGCGCGGCCAAGGTCGGCGGCAACTATGCAGCCAGCCTGCAGCCGGGCGCCGAAGCGAAGAAAGCCAACTTCGCCGACGCCATCTACCTGGACCCGCTGACCCACAGCAAAATCGAAGAAGTCGGTTCGGCCAACTTCTTCGGCATCACCGCCAACAACGAGTTCGTCACCCCGAAATCGGCCTCGGTGCTGCCTGGCATCACCCGCCTGTCGCTGATGGAACTGGCGCAATCGCGCCTGGGCCTGAACGTGATCGAAGGCGACGTCGAAATCAGCAAGCTGGACCGCTTCATCGAAGCCGGCGCTTGCGGTACCGCGGCGGTAATCACCCCGATCGGCGGCATCGAGTACAACGGCAAGCTGCACGTGTTCCACGACCTGGAAAAGGTCGGCCCGGTTACCCAGAAGCTCTACAACGAGCTGACCGGCATTCAGAGCGGTGACATCGAGGCACCGGCTGGTTGGATCGTCAAGGTCGCCTGAGGCACACCTTGCAACACCCGACGGGGCAGGCCAGCAATGGCCTGCCCCGTTTTCGTTGGCGTGTACATCCGGCAACACTCTGAAGGCATTTCCTACACCAGGCAGTGAACCTGCCTACAAAAATGCGGTCTTTGGCTGACGGTCAATTCACCCGACCAGTACATCGGCCCATCCATCGGGCCTTCATTTGCCCTGTTTCAGCGAAGACCACCATGCCCAACAAGCAACCAGCCCCCCTCGCCTGCACCGCCCTGCGCGGCGGCCTGATCGCCGCCCTGATCGCCCTCGCCGCCCCGGCCCATGCCGAAGAAGCCGCCAGTGACGCGCGTTGGGTCAGCGACAGTTTGAGCACTTATGTACGCAGCGGCCCGACCGACGGCCACCGCATCGTCGGTACGCTCAAGTCGGGGCAGAAGGTCAGCCTGTTGACCAGCCAGGGCAACTACAGCCAGGTGCGCGGGCAGAGCGGCGACCTGGTGTGGATCCTCACCAGCGACCTGCAGGCGGTTCCCGGCCAGAACGAACGCCTGCCACAGCTGGACCAGCAGGTGGCGGAGCTGTCGGGGCAACTGAAGACCATCGACGACAGCTGGAAGAACCGCGTGCAGGGCATGCAGGAGACGCTGGACTCGCGCAAGGCACTGATCGACGAGCTGGAAACCCGCAACAAGGGGCTCAACGAACAGCTGGAGCAGTCGCAGTCGAGCCTGCGCGATGTGCAGGCGCGCCTGGGTGACGAGAACAAGCAGGTGATGATGCGCTACATGGTATACGGCGGCAGCATCGCCGGGGCCGGGTTGCTGGCGGGGCTGATCCTGCCGGCGCTGAGCCGTGGGCGCAAGCGTAACGATCGTTGGTTCTGACGGCTTTGCTGCCTGCGCGCCTGATGCGCGGCCCCCCTGTAGGAGCCGGCTTGCCGGCGATAGCGCCATCAGCCACAGCACAGCCATTGCAGGCCAGACGCCATCGCCGGCAAGCCGGCTCCTACAGGGGTGGGTGCAGCCCGTCAGGCTTCACCCCACCCGGTTGGTCACCCCGAACGGCACATGCACCGAGGGCACCACGGTACTGGTGCTCTTCAAATGCCCCGACTGGTCGTCGAAGAAGATGTGCGGCTTGAGCACCTGCAGCACCCGGCGCTTTTCGATGCCGCCGAGGAAGAACGCATCGTTGGCCATCACCCCCCAGCTTTTCAGGGTGTTCAGCGCACGCTCGTGGGACGGCGCGTTGCGCGCGGTGACGATCGACACCCGCAGGCGGTTGGCGTAGTCAGGGTTGGCCAGCTTGTACTGCTCCTCCGCTGCCTGGATGCGCGCAATGCGCACGAAGAATTCCTTCAACGGCCCGGGGTTGTGCGGCTGGGCCACGTTCTTCACCTCGTGGGCATGGAACCGGCCCAGGCCACCCGCTTGCATGACCGCCTCCGACTCGTCCCCCGCCAGCACGCCGTCGAAGTCGAAGGCGATGCGCAGGTTGTCGTCGCTCTCGTCATCGTCGAACTGCGAGTCGAGCACCTGCCCGGCCGGGTAGCCGGCCTGGATGGCGGCGTCCACGTGCTGCTTGTCGGCCGACAGGAACAGCGCGATGTTCAGTGCCGGGATGTACTCGTAAGGCGAGCGGCCCTGGGTGAAGATCGCCCGGGTCATGTTCAGCCCGTAGTGGTTGATGGTTTTCATCACCCGCAGCCCGGTGTCCGGATCGTTCTGCGACAGCAGCACCACCTCCACCAGCGGGTCCTCGGGGTCGTCGCGCAGGTCGTTGAGCGCCAGCAGGCGCTTGATGAACGGGTAGGCAATGCCTTTGCCCAGCGGCACATCCAGGTGTTGCTCCTGGTACTTGCGGTATTGCGCCTCACCGTCGCGGCGAAATACCGCGTCCGACTCGCTCAGGTCGAACACCGCGCTTGAAGCCACGCCGATTACCAGGCGGTCATCCAGTTCGAAAGGCATGCTGCAATCCTTGTGCGGTGTTGGCGGGGTTGTTTGTCGATGGCGTTGAGCAGACCCGGGCTGGTGAGCCGGCTGTCGAGGTACGGGGGGAGCTTACAACAGCGTCGCGCGTGAGGCGACGCGAAGCCTTCAAGTGCATGTGGTGAAAGACACGTGGGAGCGGGCTTGCCCCGCGATACCGGCGTAACCGGTGCCATCCGATCGCGGGGCAAGCCCGCTCCCACAAGGCCATTGCAAATAGCGGTTACTTGCCCCGCGCTTTGTTGTAGATGGTCTTGGCGCGGTCGGCAGAGGCCTGGCAGGTGGTCATGTCGCCCTTGGCCTGGGCCGCCTTGGCCTGCTTGAGCAGCTCATGGTAGTCGTGGGCCATGCCGCCGTGCAGCGCCTGCCCGTCGGTCTTGCTGATGTATTCCAGGTCCTTGATCTTGGCGTCGCAGTTAGTGGCCGGGCCATCCTCGGCCTGGGCGGCAAAGCTAAGTACTGAAGCGATCACAAGCAGCATCATGGATTTCATGGAGCGTTCTCCTGGGAAATGGCCGGACTGCCGGACTGGCGCCGCACACGCTGGCGGCGCAGCCACAAGGATAGTTGCGCAAGCCAAGGGCCGCGCGGCCTTCAGCCCAGCGGCGCCTCCTGGGAGCTAGCGTAACCTGGCCAACGCCGCCAGCACGTGCCCGGTGGCGCGCTCCACCGCGCCATCCCGGCAAGCGATGCCCAACTGGCGCCACAGCCCTGGCCGCAGTGGCCGCCGCACGATGCGCGGGTCGTGCTGCTGCACCTCGCCCTCCTGGGGTAGCAAGGTCGCCCCGTACCCCGCCGCCACCAGGCTCTTGATCGCATCGTTGTAGTTCAACTCGATACGCGCGTCGGGGGACAACCCTGCGGCGGCGAACCATTCGCTGGTGACCCGCGACAGCTGCGTGCTGCTGTCATTCAAGATCAACGCCCGCCCGGCCAGCCAGGCCGGGGTGACCCGCGCCGGTGGCTGCCAGTCGGCGGGCAGGTAGGCCATGATCGGGTCACGCCGCCAGGGGGTCACCTTCAGGCCCTTGCCCGCCATCTGGGGCAGCGCCACCAGGCCAATATCCAGGCTGCCGTCACGCAGTTGCGACAGCGAGGCTTGCGAAGTGAGCACCTGCACCTGCACATCGATGCCTGGGTGCTCCACGCGCAAGGCTTGCAGGGCCTGGGGCAGCAAGTGGGCGATGGCACCGGTGGACGCCCCCAGGCGCACCCGCCCGGTCAGGCCTTCGACCTGCCGGCGCACTTCGTCCAGCGCCTGGTCGGCATCTGCCAGCAGGCGCCGGGCGCGGGCCAGCAGGGTTTCGCCGATGGCCGTGGGCCGCACCTGGCCGCGGGTGCGGTTGAGCAGCGGCGCGCCAATGCGCGCTTCGAGCTCGGCCACATGCAGGCTGATGGTGGGAGGCGCCAGGTTGAGCTGGCGGGCGGCGCCGGCGAACGAGCGGTGCTCGGCAATCACCACCAGCGTACGCAGGCGGTCGAGGCTGATTTCTCGCATATGGACGTAACCTCAACCCCTGTAGGAGCCGGCTTGCCGGCGATGAGGCCGGGCCTGCAGACAAAAGTTTGCATCTTGTGCCGGGGCTGAAGGCCCTATCGCCGGCAAGCCGGCTCCTACAGGGTGTTATTCAGAATTCATGAATATCGTGATCATGATATTCAAATTTTCTTTCGTCCAGCGGCAAGCGAGGATAGCCCCACTCCCCTTCACCACGGACGCTCCCCATGCACCAGCCACTTGTCTTCATCGACGGCGACCAAGGCACCACCGGCCTGCAGATTCACGCTCGCCTGCACGGTCGCCAGGACCTGCGCCTGCTCACCCTGCCCGAGGCAGAACGCAAGGACCCGGCGCGGCGCGCCGAGGCCATCAACAGCGCTGACATCGCCCTGCTGTGCTTGCCTGACGCTGCCGCCCGCGAAGCAGTGGCGACCCTGCGCAACCCGGCAGTGCGGGTGATCGATGCAAGTTCGGCGCATCGCACCACCCCGGGCTGGGTGTATGGTTTGCCGGAGCTTGACCAGCAGCAGGCCGAGCGGATCGCCCGCAGCACCCGCATCAGCAACCCGGGCTGCTACCCCACCGGGGCCATCGCCCTGTTGTGCCCGCTGGTAAAGGCAGGCCTGCTGCCGGCGGACTATCCGCTGAGCATCCATGCCATTTCTGGCTACTCCGGCGGCGGGCGCGCGGCGGTGGAACGCCATGAGCAGCCTGGCGACAGCTACCTGCCTGCGTTGCAGCTGTATGGGCTGGAGCTGGCGCACAAGCATGTGCCGGAGATCCAGCAGCATGCCGGGCTGAGTGCGCGGCCGGTGTTCGTGCCGGGCTACGGGCATTATCGCCAGGGCATCGTGCTGAGCATCCCGCTGCAGTTGCGGCTGTTGCCGGGGGTAAATGCCGAGCAGTTGCAGGCGTGCCTTGAGCAGCATTACCAGGGCGCGCGGTATGTGCAGGTGATGCCGTTGCACCAGCACGGGCCAGCGGCGGCGCTGGACCCTCAGGTGCTGAACGACAGCAATGATTTGCGTTTGGCGGTGTTTGCCAATTTTGAGCATGGGCAGGTGCTGTTGACGGCGGTGTTTGACAACCTTGGCAAGGGGGCTTCGGGGGCTGCTGTGCAGAATCTGGATTTGCTGTTGGCGGGGGTTTAGGGTTCGGGTTCGGGTTCGGGTTCGGGTTCGGGTTCGGGTTCGGGTTCGGGTTCGGGTTCGGGGCTTTATGGTGATTGCTTTGGGAGATATATGC
>NZ_JBJDNC010000048.1:0-42931 GCF_044900265.1 Pseudomonas sp. NPDC089406
GCCGCCCCCCCCGGGGTTCTGGGCCTGGTTGGGGTTTGGGGTGGGGCCCCCGCCCGGCAATTTTGCATGAGGCCGAGGCCTTGGGGCCGCTTCGCAGCCCATCGCGACACGAGGCCGCTTCCCACAGAGACCGTGTTAATTCAATGAGTTGCAGTTTGTTCTATGAGAGCGGGCTTGCCCGCGAACACCGGCGCAGCCGGTGCCATGCCCATCACCGTCACCCCAGGATGAACGCCCCCACCGCCTGCGCCACCTGGTCCGCCACCGCCGGTCGCTCGCGCAGATGCGCGGCAATCCCGTGGTCGCAGTCGGTCAGCATCAGGCATTCCACATCCGCCGCCGGCACCGAGCGCAACAAGCTGTGGATCACTTCCTCAGGGATCGGGCTGTAGCGCTCCACCCCCGCCATGCGCCGCACCCCGGCCGAGGTCCCGGCCCCCTGGCCATACACCTTGGAGTTGAGCCCGTCGTACTCGCCGATCACCAGCAGCACCCGCCCCTGGAACTGGCGCAAAAAGGCATAGCTGTCGCAGTCCAGAAAGGCGAAGGGCTTGCGAATGGCCGCCGTGAACGCCGGCCCGAACGGCGCACTGTGCGCAGCATCCGGGTACACCGCCGGGCAGATCAGCACCAGCTTGCGCACGCTCGGGCGCTGCGCCGCGAGCTTCAAGGCGATGGCCCCGCCCAGGCTATGCCCGACCAAGGTGTCGCTGCGCGCATCCAGGTGCCGGTGAAAACGCAGCGCTTCGGCCAGGTTGCTCGCCAGCGAAGCGTCCCGAGCCCCAGGCTCAGCGGCCTGGCTGTGCCCCGACAGGTTGCCGGTCAGCGAACCAATGCCCTGTTGTTGCAGGCGGTACAGCAAGGGGTTGAGCCGGGTGAAATCCGAACGCGCCCCACCCACCACGAACACCGGCGCCGCGCGCTCCTGCCCCGGCACCAGCAGGCGGGCCTGCTGGCGGTAGCCGCCAAAGCTTTCCTCGATGAAACGCTCCGCGCCGGGCGCGGGTTCGTCGTACTGCCATAGCCCGCGTTGCGCGGTGTCCGAGCCCAGCTCCATCCGTACTCTCCCGAAACAGCACATCAATAGTCGATTTGGCCGGCACCTGTAGGAGCAGGCTTGTCTGCGATAAGGCCAGCACAGGCAGCAAAGGGCTGTTGCGCCCACACAGCATGTGACCTGCTCAAGCCCCCAGTTTTTCGCAACGCCTCAGGAGAAAACGTTCTTCAACCACTCCCCCAACGGATTGCCCGCCGTACCCAGCAGTTTTACCGCCATCACACAGCATACGACCACCAGCATAGGCCGGATCAGCCCTGGCCCGAAGCGCACGGCGCAACGCGCGCCCAATTGCGCCCCGACAATGGCCGCAGCAGCCATGGCCAGTGCCAACGGCCAGATGATCGCACCGCCCAGGGCGAACACCGACAGTGCGCCAAGGTTGCAGGCCGCATTGAGCAGCTTGCTGGTGCACACTGCAGCCATCAACTGCTGGCCCAGCAGAAGCACGCAGGCCAACATGAAGAACGAACCGACCCCCGGGCCGAAAATACCATCATAAAAGCCGATCAGCGGCGCTGCCGTCAGGCAGAACAGGCTGCGGCTGATCCGGGCCCTGCGCGGCATGTCCTGCAACTTGGGGGTGAAGGCAAACCAGGCCGCAACCGCTATTAGCAGTACCGGCACGCAGGCCTGCAACAGCCCCTGCGGCACCAAACTGACAGACAACGCCCCGGCCGCACCACCGACAAAGGCCAAGGCCGCCATGGGCAGGCCGCTGCGCCACTCGATCATGCCCTTGCGGGCAAACGCTGCAGTGGCAGAAACCGTGGCCGAAGCGGCCTGGAACTTGTTGGTGGCGATCGCGGCCACCGGCTCGATCCCCGCAATGAACAGCACAGGCAGCGTCAGCAAGCCACCGCCACCGGCGATTGCATCGAAAAAGCCTGCCAGCAGCGCGACTGCAGCAAGGGCGAGCAACAGCTCAAGGCCGGGTTCCAGCATGGTGAAATCTCCTGTTCAGCCGCGTACCAGCAGCGGGTCGTCGTTGAGCACCACAGGGCGCGCATAGGGGGCATAACCGAACAGCCGCACCAGCAGGCGGCGGTTGTCCTTGAGCACATCGCGGCCATGCAGGGCACGGCTGTTGTTGATCAGCAGGGCGTTGCCCGGCTGCAGGTCGAACGTCACGGGCTGCGCCTTGCGCAGCAATGCGGTGAAGGCATCGAATGCCTGCGCTGCGGCTTCGCTGGCGTGATCGTTGAGCGAGAAGCGGTAGGCGTTGTAGCGCATGGCGAAGCCGCCTTGGCTATCGAATTGCAGCATCGACACGGCGCTGCCGGCGGCGCCCTGGCCAGGCACGAAACAATCGCTGCGGCTGTAGTCGAAGGCGGGTGAGGTCAGGGCCAGCGCGTGCAGGCTGCCCAGGCGCTCGATGAGCGATGGCAAAGGTGTGATCAGGGTGGGCTCGTGCGCCGGGTTCCAGCGGGCGCTGAGAATCAGCGCTGAAGGGGCAGGGGAGTGACCGTCGCAAGACCGGACCGAACAGCGATAGGGCGCTTCGGTGTGGGCCCCGAGTTGCAGGCCGGAGTGAGAGCTGAGCTCGACAGAAGTTTGCCGGTTCTCATCGGCCCGGGGTGTGCGCCCCCCGCCTTTGAAGTTGCCGACCAGGCGTACCTGCTTGCCGTCATTGTCGATGTCGAAGGCGAAGGCCCGGTGAAAGGCCAGCTCCAGCAGCAGTTGATTGCGCGCGGCAAGGTAGAGGCATGGGTGAGCCTGTTCCAGGTCGGCAAGCCCAGGCAGTTGCTCTGGCAGCGGGTCGTCGAGGCTGAGCATATGTGTGTACAGCAACGCCGAGTGCTTGCCCTCGGCAAAGCGCTGCAGCACATCGCGCTGGCTGTGGCTCAGCGTTGCCCTGAAACGATCGGCCTGCTCGCGGGCCGTGCGGGCAGCCCCGCAGGCCTGCGGCCCGCCGAGCGCGACCAATACCCCGGTGGCGTCGGCCAAGGCCTCTGCCTGTGCAGGCGTGAACTTCAGATAAGTGATTTCTGGCTCGAGCATGTGCAACTCTCCCTGTCGACAAAGCGGTTCGCACTGGCGCCGATCATTGGCACCAGGCATCGAGTGCTATTGGAGGGATATCTGGGCGAGCCGAATAGTCAGACCGTTCCGACACTGCTATCAGCAGTTTCCTAAGAGGTGCCAGTCATTACCCAGGTGTGAGAGGGCCGCAAACACAGCGACAGCGGCCCCGGTTGCACTTCCCCCCGCACAAACCGCAAAATGCCCCTTTCCCCAATCGACCAGACCGGACCTTCTGACTCTATGCGTATGCGCCTGATGCTGTTGGGTGGTGGCAATGCCCTCGGGCAAGCGCTGATTCGCCTCGGGGCCGAGGAAGACATCGCCTTCCTGGCACCGCGCCCGCCGGAAGGCGGCTGGGACGCGGCCAGCCTGACCTTGCTGCTCGACGAGCAGCGCCCGGATGCGCTGGTCAACCTGGCCTACTACTTCGACTGGTTCCAGGCCGAGTCGGTCAGCGAGCCGCGCCTGGCGCAGCAGGAGCGCGCGGTGGAGCGGCTGGCCGAACTGTGCCAGCACCACGAGATCGTCCTGGTGCAGCCCTCCAGCTACCGGGTGTTCGACGGCTCGCGGGCCACCGCCTACAGCGAAAAGGACGAACCCGTGCCGCTGGGCCTGCGCGGCCAGGCGCTGTGGCGCATCGAGCAGAGCGTGCGCGCCACCTGCCCGCAGCATGTGCTGCTGCGCTTTGGCTGGCTGCTCGACGAAAGCCGCGACGGCTCGCTGGGGCGTTTCCTCACCCGCGCCGAGCAACCCCAGGAACTGCTGCTGGCCGACGACCGGCGCGGCAACCCGACCCCGGTGGATGACGCCGCGCGGGTGATCCTTTCGGTGCTCAAGCAGCTCGACTGCAAGGCGCCGCTGTGGGGCACTTACCACTACGCCGGCAACGAGGCGACCACGCCGCTGGCGCTGGGCCAGGCGATCCTCACCGAGGCTGCGCAGTGGCACCCGCTGGCCGTGCAGCAACCCACCGCCCAGGCCCACGCCGCGCGCCCGGACGCCAGCGAAGAGCCACAGCACGCGGTGCTGGCCTGCAAGAAGATCCTTCACACTTTCGGCATCAAGCCACGCGCCTGGCGCGCCGGCTTGCCGCCCCTACTGGACCGTTTCTACCGACATGGCTGATGCCCCCATCCTGATCACCGGCGGCGCCGGCTTCATCGGCTCCCACCTGTGCGATGCGTTGCTGGAAAAAGGCTACGCGGTACGTATTCTCGACGACCTGTCCACCGGCAAGCGCAGCAACCTGCAGCTGGGCCACCCCAGGCTGCAACTGATCGAAGGCGATGTCGCCGACGCAGCACTGGTGGCGCGCGCCACCGAAGGCTGCCAGGCAGTGGTGCACCTGGCCGCGGTGGCCTCGGTGCAGGCCTCGGTCGAAGACCCGGTGAAAACCCACCAGAGCAACTTCATCGGCACCCTCAACCTGTGCGAGGCCATGCGCCTGAACGGTGTGCGCCGGGTGCTGTTCGCCTCCAGTGCGGCGGTGTACGGCAACAACGGCGAAGGCCAGTCGGTCTTTGAGGACTCCCCGAAAGCGCCGCTGACCCCCTACGCGGTGGACAAGCTGGCCAGCGAGCAATACCTGGACTTCTACCGCCGCCAGCATGGCCTGGAGCCGGTGGTGTTCCGCTTCTTCAACATCTTCGGCCCGCGCCAGGACCCGTCCTCGCCGTATTCCGGGGTGATCAGCATCTTTGCCGAGCGCGCGCTCAACGGCCAGCCGATCATGCTGTTTGGTGATGGCGAGCAGACCCGCGATTTTCTCTATGTAGGCGACCTGGTCCAGGTGATGGTGCAGGCCATCGAAATGCCGCAGGTGGAGGAGGGTGCGGTGAACATCGGTCTGAACCAGGCCACCTCGCTGAACCAGTTGCTCAAGGCCATCGAGCAGGTGGTCGGCAGCCTGCCGCCGGTCAGCCATGGGCCGGCGCGTTCGGGTGACATCCGCCACTCGCGGGCCGATAACAGCCGCCTGCTGGCGCGCTTCGACTTCCCTGAGCCGACGCCGTTCGTGGACGGCGTGGCGCGGTTGCTGGGCAAGGCCTGACGTGTTGTGACGCCTGCACCGGCCGCATCGCCGGCAAGCCGGCTCCTACAGAACAAATCACAACTCGTTGATTTAACGAAGATTCTGTGGGAGCGGCTTCAGCCGCGAACACCGGCGAAGCCGGTGCCATCTAGCGCGGTGCCTGCTTCGCGGCTAAAACCGCTCCCACAGGTGCCGGGGCGCGCTTGGGACCGTAGTACCCTGCGCGACAGCGCAGCCCGAAGGGCTGTAGGAGCCGGCTTGCCGGCGATGCGGCCGGTGAAGGGCTTCAAGCCATCACGAATGCCGAATCACCCGCCGCTGACAATCCCCCGCCTGCAACACCCGCCCATCGCTGGCCTGCACCTGCAGGGTCGCGAGCCCTTGCCCGCGATCATCCACCAGCTCTGAACGCGCCTCGTCTGCACTGAACAGAAACCGCTCCCCCCACTGGCGCAAGCCGACCACCACCGGGAACAACGCCTGGCCCTTGTCCGTCAGCACGTACTCCTTGTAGGCACTGCCATCCGAGGCCGGTTGCTGCGCCAGCAGCCCGGCCTCCACCAGCAGTTTCAGGCGCGAGGCGAGGATGTTCTTCGCCAGCCCCAGGTTTTTTTGCCACTCGCTGAAACGCCGTGCGCCGTCGAAGGCATCACGCAGAATCATCAGCGCCCAGCGGTCACCAATCACTTCGAGGGCACGGGCCACAGGGCATTGCAGGTTGTTGTCGTCGAGCATGGGGGGTATCCGCAAGTCATCTGGTTGCAGATTAAAACCACATTTGCTAGAAAGCCAGCATGTGGTTTCAATTAGAAACCAGATTGATTGAGGATTCTGCCATGTCCAGTACTGCCGAACCCCTCGGCCGCGGCCTGACCTGCCTGCTCGCCGCTGCCTGCGCCCAGGCTGTGGCCACGGTGTACCTTGCCCAGCCACTGCTGGCCGCCATGGCCTTGAGCCTGGGCGTACCCCAGGCGCAGGTGGGACTGGTAGTCGGCGCGACCCAGGCCGGCTATGCGGCGGGGCTGCTGCTGATCGTGCCGTTGGGCGACCTGCTCGATCGGCGGCGGCTGATCGTTACGCAACTGCTGCTCGGCGCCGCTGCGTTGCTGGCCGTGGCCCTGGCCCCGGGCTGGGTTGTGCTGCTGGCGGCCATGGCCATGGTCGGGCTGATGGCGGTGGTGGTGCAGGTGATGGTGGCCCATGCCGCCACCCTGGCCACGCCGGCCCGGCAGGGGCAGGTGGTGGGCACGGTGACCAGCGGCGTGGTGCTGGGCATCCTGCTGGCGCGGCTGGTGTCGGGTGTGGTGGCCGACCTGCTGGGCTGGCGCGGGGTGTATGCCGGGGCGGCGGGGGCAGCGCTGCTGATGGCCCTGCTGCTCGCCTGGCAGTTGCCGGCAGCCCAGCCACGGGCCTGCGGCGACGGGTATCGGGCGTTGTTGCTGTCGACCTTGCGCCTGTACCGCGATGACCGCTTGTTACGCCAGCGGGGAGTATTGGCGTTGTTGGTGTTTGCCGCGTTCAGCGTGCTGTGGAGCGCGATGGTGCTGCCGCTCAGTGCCCGGCCCCATGGGCTTGGGCCGACCCAGGTCGGGCTGTTCGGCCTGGCTGGCATCGCCGGGGCCCTGGCTGCCTCGCGTGCGGGCTGCTGGGCTGACCAGGGGCGCGGCCAGCGCACCACGGGGTGGGCGTTGGCGTTGCTGACGTTGTCATGGCTGGCCAGTGCGATGCCTGGCGCCTCGCTGCTGGCGCTGGTGGCCGGCGTGCTGTTGCTGGATTTTGCGGTGCAGGCGGTGCACGTCACCAACCAGAGCCTGTTGCTGGCCGGGCGCGCGGCAATGGCCAGCCGGCTGATCGGCGCCTACATGTGCTGTTATTCGCTGGGTAGCGGGCTGGGCGCGGTGGCGGCGAGCTGGGTGTACGGGCAGTGGGGGTGGGGCGCGGTGTGCGTGCTGGGGGCAGCAATCAGTGCTGGCGCCTGGGGTTGCTGGTGCAGGCAGCAAGTGCGGGGCAAGCCTGCTCCCTCGCATGGGGAGCAGGCTGCTGGCGGAAAGGCTTAGAACTTGTAGCCGATGCCGACCATGTACACCCATGGGTCGACGTCCACATCCACCTTGGTCTTGCCCACGCCCAGGGCGCTCGGGCCGTCGATGGTGGCCTTGGTATCGATGTCGACGTACCAGACCGCGGCGTTCACCAGCAGGTTTTCGGTGAGCATGTAGTCCATGCCCAGCTGGCCGGCGATACCGATCGAATCCTGCAGCTTCATGTTGCTGAAGCCTTGCGCCTTGCGGTTGCTGCTCAGGTCTTCATCGAAGAACAGGGTGTAGTTGATGCCAACGCCTGCGTACGGCTGGAACTTCGAGCTCGGCTCCATCGGGTAGTACTGCAGCGACAGGGTCGGTGGCAGTTGCTTGATGTCGGCCAGCTTGCCGTCCAGGCCTGCGCCGAGGCCCTTCACGCCGACGGTGTGCTTGAACGGCGTGGCGGCCAGCAGTTCCAGGCCGATGTGGTCGGTGAGCATGTAGGCGAAGGCCAGGCCCAGTTGGGTGTCGCTGTCCAGGGTTGCCTTGGTGCCAGAGGCCTTGGCGCCGTCGAGCTTGATCTCGCCGCTGTCTTCGTTTGGCGCGGTGGTGATGGCGCCGGCGCGCAAGATGAAATCACCCGCCTGGTGGGCGTGGGCAACGGGCGCTGCGAGCGCCAGGGCAACGAGCGAGGCGCCGAGCAAGGACTTGTTCATGGAAGCTCCCAAAGGACGTGAGTAATCGAGTAGTCCAATGGTATGAATCCGTTCGAACGCAGGGTTTGACCCAGCTCAACGAACCCGCTTCATAAAGCCGACACAGGTCTCATTTCAGCTCGTAAGCGTAGATTTTCTCGGCTTCCATCTGGTAACCGGCATCGGCCAGTTCGCTGCTGCTGGCCTTTACCTGCATCGTGCCCTCTATCCAGTAGGGCTGGTACAGGTCCTCCACGCGCACGCCCATCTCGCTGAAAATGTGCACGATCTGGTTCGACGGTGGCGGCGGCACGTGAATGCACGCGCCGTAGTAGGGCACCAGCAAAAACTCGGTGGTACGGCCTTCCTCGCTCACTTCAAGCGGCACGATATAACCGGGGATCTTCACCTGCTGGCCGTTCAGCGCCTTCACCACCGGCGCGTCGGGTGCCTGCTGGCGGGCGGCGGGGGCCGACTCGGCCGCCAGCGCATCGCCGATCTGCGACAGGTCGTGCAGCGGCACCAGTTGCGGCGGAATCACCGGCGCGCCCTCGGGGATCAGCGCCGGCCAGTCCAGCTCACGCGGTTCGCCAGCCCAGGCTGCCGGCATGATCAACAGCAAGGCGGCCAGCACCGCAGCCCCTGTGGGGGCGGCTTTAGCCGCGAAGCAGACGACGCGGTGGATGGCACCAGCTTTGCTGGTGTTCGCGGCTAAAGCCGCTCCTACAGGGGGCGAAGAGCCTTGCCGGCGACGGCGGGCGAACCTGAAACAACGCAACATGAACACCCTCAAAGATGAATCGACAAGCCATCGGCCAGCGACTGCCGGTAGGCGCGCCAGGCCGGCACGCTGCCCATCAGCAGCGCCGCGCCGAGGATGATAGCCAGCAAGGTCCATTCGTGCGCGCTCGGCCAGGCCAGCGGCAGGTACAGCCCGTAGTTGGCCTGTACATAGCCCTGGGCCAGGGCGATACCGGCATACAGCAAGCCCAGCCCGGCAGCGATGCCGGCCACGGCCAGGGCCAGCGCCTCGAGCACCAGCAGCCCGCCGATATGCCAGGGCCGCGCGCCCACCGAACGCAAGATGGCCATCTCGCGGCGGCGCTCGTTGAGGCTGGTGAGGATGGCCGTGAGCATGCCGATCAACCCGGTCAGCACCACGAACAACGACACTACGAACAGCGCCTGCTCAGCCGTGCCCATCAGGCTCCACAACTCCTGCAGCGCAACGCCGGGCAAGATCGCCAGCAATGGCTCGCTGCGGTACTCGTTGATTTCGCGCTGCAGGCTGAAGGTGGCGATCTTGTTGTTCAGGCCCAGCATGAAGGCAGTGATGGCCGTGGGTTGCAGGTCCATGGTGCGCGCCTGCTCGGCGCTGATGCGCCCGGCGCCGCGGGCCGGCACGCCGTTGTGCCAGTCGATGTGGATCGCCTCCATGCCGCCCAGGCTGATGTGCAGGGTGCGGTCCACCGGGGTGCCGGTGCGCTTGAGCACGCCGACCACGGTGAACGGCTTGTCGTCATGCTTGACCAGGCTGATGGCGGCTACACCGTGCGCCAGCACCAGTTTGTCGCCCAGCTTGTAGTGCAGCGCCTCGGCCACCTCGGCGCCCAGTACCACCTCGAACGGGTCGCTTTCGAACGGGCGGCCCTGGCTCAGCGCCAGGTGCTGCTTACGACCGTACTGGTAGTGGTCGAAGTAAGCGCTGGTGGTGCCCATCACCCGGTAGCCGCGGTGCGAGTCACCCAGCGAGATGGGGATCGCCCACTTCACACGTGGGTCCTGGGCGTAGTGCTGGTAGCTGTCCCAGCGGATGTTGTTGGTGGCGTTGCCGATGCGAAACACCGAATACAGCAGCAGGTTCACCGACCCCGAGCGGGCGCCGACGATCAGGTCGGTGCCGCTGATGGTGCTGGCGAAGCTGGCGCGGGCTTCGGTGCGTACCCGCTCGACAGCCAGCAGCAGGCACACCGACAGGGCAATGGCAAAGGCGGTCAGCAGGGCGGTGAAGCGGCGGTTGGCAAGGCTTGCCAGGGCAAGGCGGAGCAGGTACATCAGGCCTCCCGGGGCTTGGCGGCGCGGTTGAGTTCGGCCAGGGACAGGTTGCGGTCGAACAGCGCTGCCAGGCTCTGGTCGTGGCTGACGAACAGCAGGCTGGAGCCGGCGGCGCGGCACTCCTCGAACAGCAGGCGGATGAACGCCTCGCGGGTGTCCGCGTCCAGCGCCGAGGTGGGCTCGTCGGCGATCACCAGCTCCGGCTGGCCGATCAGCGCGCGGGCGGCGGCCACCCGTTGCTGCTGGCCGATCGACAGGCTGCCGGCACGCCGCGCCAGCAGGTCCGGGTCGTTAAGGCCCAGGTGCGCCAGCAGGTGCGCGGCGGCCTGGTCGATGCTGCCATGGCGCTGGCTGGCGCGTTCGGCACGGGACTTCGAGAAGCGGCAGGGCAGCTCGACGTTTTCGCGCACCGACAAAAACGGCAGCAGGTTGAACTGCTGGAAGATGTAGCCAGTATGGTCGACCCGAAAACGGTCGCGGGCGCCCTGGCTCAAGCTGGCCAGGTCCTGGCCGAGCAGCTGGATGCGCCCCTGGCCCGGGCGGTTGACCCCGCCCAGCAGGCCCAGCAGGGTGGTCTTGCCACTGCCGCTGGGGCCCTTGAGGAACAGCGCCTCGCCGGCCTCCAGGCGAAAGCTCGGGATATCCAGCAGCGGCGCCTGGCCGGGCCAGGCGAACACCAGGTCATGCAGCTCGATCAGCGCCTGGCTCATTCAGAACGCGACCACGGCCTTGGCGGGGGTGGCTTCCACGCCTTTCTGGCCATTCGGGCCGATCAACTGAACGTTGACCTTTTGCGTTTGCGGGAAGGTCTTGAACAGCGGGCCGAGGTCGAGCTGGGTGAGCTTGCCCGGGGTGGCGCAGGTGAACTGGTAGTGGGCGTTCACATCGGTGTGCTGGTGGCCGTGCTCATGTTCGTGCGCGTCGGCATCGTCGTCGGCGTGGGCCGCGTCGCCGAACAGCGGGCTTTCCAGCTCCTGGGCGTCATCCTTGCAGCCGGCAGCCTGGGCCAGGCCGAACAGCTTCTGCGGTTGCTCGAGCAACTGGCGTGCGGCGGCGACCTTGGCCTTGTCGGCGTCAGTGCTGGCGGCGTGCTCGAAGCCGACGATGTTCATCGCCGGGCTGTCCAGCTCCAGCTCCAGGGTGTTGCCGTCAAGCACCACGTTGAGCTTGGCCACGCCGTGCTCGTGGGTACCGAGGGTGCCATGGGCGTGATCGTGGTCATGGTCGTCGTGGGCATGGGCCACGGCCAGGGGCAGCAGGGCGAAGGGCAGGGCGAGCAGCAGACGACGCATGGACGGCTCCAGAAGCGGCTTTGAATGATTTGGTAATGTTATAACAACTTTTCTTTGTGCCGCCAGACGTTCCCGTGCAGGTTTCATGTTGCGGTAGCATGGCCCAATTGACCTGCGTGCAAGGAAAACATCGTGAGAATTCGTGGACAGATTGGTGATTGGCCAGTGGACCTGACCGTTGAACTGGAGCCCCATGAGTGGGCGCAGTTGGGCCGCCAGGTGGTGTTGCCGGTGGCCGCCGAGGCCGCGCAGCCCGCTACCGCCAGCGCGGCGCCGCGTCAGGATGACGGGCAGTGGGCAGCGGCGCGCGAGGTGCTGCGCACGGCAGGGCAGATGAGCGGGCCGCAGTTGCTCGACCGGCTTGAAGCACTGGCGGGCAGTACTGCTGCCGGCAAGCGGCTGCTGGTGCGGTTGCGCCACAGCAGTGAGGTGAAGGTAGAAAGCGGCGTGGATGCGCCGGTGTATCACTGGGTGGGGTGAGGCGGCCTTTCGGGCCTCATCGCCGGCAAGCCGGCTCCTACAGGTAGGGCGTATCCCTTGTAGGAGCCGGCTTGCCGGCGATAGAGCCGTGGAAGGTCAGAACATCGCCGAAGACAGGCGCCGGCGGTAAACGCCCACCAGCGGGTGCTCGTTGCCGAGCAACTCGAACACCTGCAGCAGCGCTTTTTGCGGCAAGCCGTTCTCGTACGCGCGGTTACGCTGGAACAGCTTCAGCAGCCCGTCCAGCGCCGCTTCGTACTGCTGGCGCGCCAGTTGCTGGATGCACAGCTGGTAGCTGGCTTCGTCGTCCTGCGGGTTCTGTGCCAGGCGGCTCTTAAGCTCGGCGGCCTCCGGCAGGCTGGCGGCCTGGCGCAGGAAGGTCAGCTGGGCCTTGGCACCGGCCAGGGCGGCCTTGTGCTCGTCGGTCTTGACCGCATCCAGCACCACCTGGGCTTCACCCAGTTCGCCGCGTTCGGCCAGGCAGCGGGCGTACAAAATCAGCGCTTCGGCGTTGCTGTTGTCTTCGCCCAGCAGCGCCTGCAGCAGCGCTTCGGCCTCGCTGAAACGGCTCTCGGCAAACAGCGCCTTGGCCTGCTCCAGTGGCGCGGCAGCGGGCGGGGCGGGCATCTGTACATGGGGTTCGAGCATGGCGCGAATGGCCGATTCCGGTTGTGCGCCGGCAAAGCCGTCCACCGGCTGGCCGTCCTTGAACAGCACCACGGTCGGCAGGCTGCGGATGCCGAACTGGGCCACCACCTGCTGCTCCGCGTCGCAATTGATCTTGGCCAGCAGCAGTTCGCCCTGGTAGCCCTCGGTGATTTTCGCCAGCAACGGCATCAGCGCCTTGCACGGCGCGCACCATTCAGCCCAGAAGTCCACCAGCACCGGCTTGTGGAAGGAGTTCTCGATCACCAGTTGCTGGAAGCTGGCATCGGTGGCGTCGAAGATAAACGGGGTTTCCTGACTCATTACGACTCTCGCAAAACCGTGAATGGCACCACTATAAAGGCTCGCGACTGGCGTGGTACAGGCTGACCCGGCGGAATTCGTGGGGCTCGGCCAGGTCTGGCAGGGTCAATGCGTCGAGCACCCCCAGCGAGCGGTACAGCGGGTGGTTGAAGTCGCGCACCCGCGAGTCGGCCACCAGCGCCTGGCGTGCGCGGCTGAGAAAGTGGTCGAGCAGCGGCAGGTTGGCGCGGTCGTAAAGCACGTCGGCTACCAGAATCAGGTCGAAGCGGTCGGCCTCGGCAAAAAAGTCGCTGCTGTAGTTCAGCACCACCTCGTTCAGCGCGGCATTGGCGCGGCAGGCCTCCAATGCCAGCGGGTCGAGGTCGCAGGCCACCACCTCCAGCGCACCGGCCCGGGCTGCGGCGATACCGGCGATGCCGGAGCCTGCGCCGAAGTCCAGCACGCGCTTGCCGCGCACCCATTCGGGGTGCTGCGCCAGGTAGCGGGCCATGGCCAGGCCGCTGGCCCAGCAGAAGCTCCAGTAGGGCGGCTCTTCAAGAATGCGCCGGGTTTCTTCGCTGCTGAAGGCGCGGTCCATGTTGTTTTCATCGATCAGCCACAGCTTGAGCTCGCATTCAGGCAGTTCGCTGACGGTCAGCCGCGCTTCGCCGATCAGGCCGCTCAGGGCCTGTTGCAGGGCTTGCACTGGCATTTACGGGGCCTTTTCGAAGCGCAGCGGGCCGGTGGCCTGGGTTTGTGGCTGGGCGATACGTTGCGCCGGCAGGTGCATGATCAGCTGGCCGGACTGGCTGGCACGGCCGCGCAACTCGACCCGGGCGCCGGCCGGGAAGGCCTCGGGGTTGAAGCGCAACTGGTAGGGCAGGGCCTGGCCGGTGCCGGTCAGGGTGCCGCTGGCCAGCAACTGCTGCGGGCGGCCGCGTTCGTCGATCACCAGCAGCGCAAGCTCCACGCTGGCGCCGGCCGGCACCTCCAGCAGGGTGCCGCTGAGTTCACGCTGGTAGGCCGGCAGCGGACCCAGCGGTTCGGCCTTTTTCGCGACCGGCGATGCTTTGGGCGCGGGCGCCGCTTCGGGCTTGGGGCGGTCGCTGCCGCAGGCGGCGAGCAAGGCGGCGCAGCACAGCACGAGGAGCGCTCGAGGTTGCATGGGGTAGTCCTTCGCGGGCAGATTTCCCATGGATGTTAACCCCTTTGGCTTGTCTTGCCAGTGCAATGCGCTACCATGGCCCTCCCTTTTTTTGTTGCCTGCCACCATGCACTGTCCGTTTTGCGGTGCCAACGACACCAAGGTCATCGACTCGCGTCTGGTCGCCGAGGGCGAACAGGTGCGCCGCCGCCGTGAGTGCGTCGCCTGCGGCGAGCGCTTCACCACCTTCGAAACCGCCGAACTGGTCCTGCCCCGGCTGATCAAGCAGGACGGCACCCGCCAGCCCTTCGACGAAGACAAACTGCGTGCCGGCATGCAGCGCGCGCTGGAAAAGCGCCCGGTCAGCGTCGAGCGGCTGGAGGCGGCGCTGGCGCATATCAAAAGCCGCCTGCGCGCCACCGGCGAGCGCGAGGTGAAGTCGCTGGTGGTGGGTGAAATGGTCATGGCCGAGCTGCGCAAGCTCGATGAAGTCGCCTACATCCGCTTCGCTTCGGTGTACCGGCGCTTCCAGGACCTTGACGAGTTCCGCGAAGAAATCGACCGCCTGGCCCGCGAGCCAGCCAAAGAGTAAGCATGAGCCAAGCCGCCATCCTCGACGCCCACTACATGGCCCGGGCCGTGGAACTGGCCCGCAAGGGCCTCTACACCACCCACCCCAACCCGCGCGTAGGCTGCGTGATCGTGCGTGACGGCGAGGTGGTCGGCGAAGGCTGGCACGTGCGTGCCGGCGAACCCCACGCCGAGGTCCACGCCCTGCGCCAGGCCGGCGAGCTTGCCCGCGGCGCCTGCGCCTACGTCACCCTCGAGCCCTGCAGCCACCATGGCCGCACGCCGCCGTGCGCCGAGGCGCTGGTCAAGGCCGGGGTGGCGCGGGTGGTGGCCGCGATGCAGGACCCAAACCCGCAGGTGGCCGGCAACGGCCTGCGCCGCCTGCAGCAGGCCGGCATCGAGGTGGCCAGTGGTGTGCTCGAAGCCGAAGCCCGCGCCCTCAACCCGGGCTTTCTCAAACGCATGGAACACGGCTTGCCTTATGTGCGGGCCAAGCTGGCCATGAGCCTGGACGGGCGCACCGCCATGGCCAGTGGCGAAAGCCAGTGGATCACCGGCCCCGCCGCCCGCTCGGCGGTGCAGCGCCTGCGCGCCCGCTCCAGCGTGGTGCTGACCAGCGCCGCCAGCGTGCTGCAGGACAACGCCCGCATGACCGTGCGCGGCAGCGAGCTTGGCCTGGACGCCGACACCACTGCTCTGGCCCTGTCACGCCCGCCACTGCGGGTGCTGGTGGACGGGCGCCTGCGCCTGTCGCTGCAGGCGCCGTTCTTCCAGGCAGGTCCCGCGCTGGTGGTCACTGCGGCAGGGGATGACCCGCGTTATGCCGCCGCAGGCCATGAGTTGCTGGTGCTGCCAGGCGCAAACGGCCAGGTCGACCTGGCCAGGCTGCTGGCGGTGCTCGCCGAGCGCGGCGTCAACGAAATTCTGCTGGAGGCCGGCGCCGGCCTGGTCGGTGCCTTCGCTCGCCAGGGCCTGGTCGACGAGTTCCAGCTGTTCGTCGCCGGCACCTTCCTCGGCTCCGCTGCCCGCCCGTTGCTGGACTGGCCGCTGGCGCACATGAGCGAAGCGCCGCGGCTGAAAATTACCGAAATGCGCGCAGTCGGCGATGACTGGCGAGTCACAGCCATCCCCCTGCCGGCGCCCGGCGTATAATGCCCGGCTTGCCCCGCGCAGCCCGTACTTGAGGAGAACAGCATGTTCACCGGCATCATCGAATCCATCGGCACCATCCGCAGCATGACCCCCAAGGGCGGCGACGTGCGCCTGTACGTCGAAACCGGCAAGCTCGACCTGGGCGACGTCAAGCTCGGTGACAGCATCGCGGTCAACGGCGTGTGCCTGACCGCCGTCGAGCTGCCCGGCGACGGCTTCTGGGCCGACGTCAGCGTCGAAACCCTCAAGCGCACCGCCATGGTCGAGCTCAAGAGCGGCAGCCGGGTCAACCTGGAAAAAGCCCTGACCCCCACCACCCGCCTGGGCGGCCACCTGGTCAGCGGCCACGTCGACGGCGTCGGCGAGATCGTCTCGCGCGCCGATAACGCCCGCGCCATCCAGTTCCGCGTGCGCGCCCCGAAAGAGCTGGCCAAGTACATCGCCCACAAGGGCTCGATCACCGTCGACGGCACCAGCCTGACGGTCAACGAAGTCGATGGCGCCGAGTTCGAGCTGACCATCGTCCCGCACACCCTGTCCGAAACCATCATGGCCGACTACCGCCCCGGGCGTCGGGTAAACCTTGAGGTCGACCTGCTGGCCCGTTACCTGGAGCGTTTGCTGCTGGGCGACAAGGCCGCCGAGCCGAGCAAGGGCAGTGGCATTACCGAAAGCTTCCTGGCCGCCAACGGCTTCTTGAAATCCTGATTGAGAAGGGGGTGCCGCGTGGCGCTCAACAGCATCGAAGAACTGGTCGAAGACATCCGCCAGGGCAAAATGGTCATCCTGATGGATGACGAAGACCGCGAGAACGAAGGCGACATCATCATGGCAGCCGAATGCTGCCTGCCTGAGCACATCAACTTCATGGCCAAGCACGCCCGTGGCCTGATTTGCATGCCGATGACCCGCGAGCGCTGCGAAACGCTCAAGCTGCCGCTGATGGCGCCGCGCAACGGCTCGGGCTTCGGCACCAAGTTCACCGTGTCGATCGAAGCCGCCGAAGGCGTCACCACCGGCATCTCCGCCGCCGACCGCGCGCGCACCGTGCAGGCTGCCGCCGCCAAGGACGCCAAGGCCGAAGACATCGTCAGCCCCGGCCACATCTTCCCGCTGATGGCCCAGCCCGGCGGTACCCTGGCCCGCGCCGGCCACACCGAAGCTGCCTGCGACCTGGCGCGCATGGCCGGTTTCGAACCCAGCGGCGTGATCTGCGAGGTGATGAACGACGACGGCACCATGTCGCGCCGCGCCGAGCTGGAAGTGTTCGCCGCCCAGCACAACCTCAAGATCGGCACCATCGCCGACCTGATCCACTACCGCATGATCCACGAACGCACCGTGCAGCGCGTCTCCGAGCAGCCGGTGGAGAGCGAGCTGGGCGAGTTCAACCTGGTCACCTACCGTGACGCGGTCGAAGGCGACGTGCACATGGCGCTCACGCTCGGCAAGATCTGCGCCGAAGAGCCGACCCTGGTGCGCGTGCACAACATGGACCCGCTGCGCGACCTGCTGCTGGTCAAGCAACCGGGCCGCTGGAGCCTGCGCGCGGCCATGGCTGCGGTCGCCGAAGCCGGCAGCGGCGTGGTGCTGCTGCTGGGCCACCCGCTGGACGGTGACGTGCTGCTGGCACACATCCGCGAAAGCGCAGGCGATGCGCCCACCAAGGCGCCGACCACCTACAGCACCGTCGGTGCCGGTTCGCAGATCCTGCGCGACCTCGGCGTGCGCAAGATGCGCCTGATGAGTTCGCCGATGAAGTTCAATGCGATATCCGGATTCGATCTGGAAGTTGTAGAATACGTGCCCTCCGAGTGACTTGAAGCGTCTTTGTCGCCCTCAAGCTCGAGTCCAAACCCTCCCGAGGCCGCCACAGCGCGGCCTCGCTCTTGAAGATGAGAACATCGGAATGACCCTGAAGACCATCGAAGGTACCTTCATCGCCCCCAAAGGTCGCTATGCTTTGGTGGTTGGCCGCTTCAACAGCTTCGTCGTCGAAAGCCTGGTCAGCGGCGCCGTCGACACCCTGGTTCGCCACGGTGTCAGCGAAAGCGAGATCACCATCATTCGTGCCCCGGGCGCGTTCGAAATCCCGCTGGTTGCGCAGAAAGTCGCGCAAAAGGGTGAATATGACGCGATCATCGCCCTGGGCGCAGTGATCCGTGGCGGTACCCCGCACTTCGAATACGTGGCGGGCGAATGCACCAAGGGCCTGGCCCAGGTGTCCATGGAGTTCGGTGTACCGGTGGCCTTCGGCGTACTGACCGTCGATTCCATCGAGCAAGCCATCGAGCGTTCCGGCACCAAGGCTGGCAACAAAGGCGGTGAAGCAGCCCTGTCCGCCCTGGAAATGGTCAGCCTGCTGGCGCAGTTGGAGGCCAAGTGATTAGCGACGAAAGCGATCGTTTCAACCCGCGCGATCCAAAACCTGCGGATGCTGGCAAGCCGTCGAAGAGCGCCAAGCGTCGCGAAGCCCGCAAGCTCGCGACCCAAGCGCTCTACCAGTGGCACATGGCCAAGCACTCGCTGAACGAGGTCGAGGCGCAGTTCCGGGTCGATAACGATTTCACCGATGTCGACGGTGCCTACTTCCGCGAGATCCTGCACGGGGTCCCGGCGAAAAGGGGCGAAATCGACGAGGCCCTCAAGCCTTGCCTGGACACCCCGCTGGATGAGCTCGACCCGGTCGAACTGGCCGTGCTGCGCCTGTCCACCTGGGAGTTCATGATGCGCGCTGACGTACCGTACCGCGTGGTCATCAACGAAGGTGTGGAGCTGGCCAAAGTGTTTGGCGCCACCGACGGCCACAAGTTCGTCAACGGCGTGCTGGACAAGCTGGCGCCGCGCCTGCGCGAAGCGGAAGTCAAGGCGAACAAGCGCTGATTGCGGCGCTGACGAGCCATGGGTGAGTTCGAGCTGATCAGCCATTACTTCGCCGCCGCGCCCTGTGCGCAGGGCGGCGAAGGTGTGGCCCTGGGTATCGGCGACGACTGCGCCCTGCTGGACCTCCCCGCCGGCGAACAGCTGGCGATTTCCACCGACACCCTAGTGGCCGGTGTGCATTTCCCCGCAGTTTGCGACCCCCTGCTGCTCGGCCAGCGCGCGCTGGCCGTGGCGGTCAGCGACCTGGCGGCCATGGGCGCCACGGCCATCGGTTTCACCCTCGCGCTCACCCTGCCGGATGTCGGCCGCGACTGGCTCGCAGGTTTTGCCGACGGCCTCGGCCGCATGGCCCGGCGTTGTGCCATCAGCCTGATCGGCGGCGACACCACCCGCGGCCCTTTGAGCATCACCGTCACCGTGTTCGGCCGCGTGCCGGCCGGCCAGGCTCTGCGCCGTAGCGGCGCGCGGCCGGGCGACCTGCTGTGTGTGGGTGGCCCGCTGGGTAATGCTGCTGGCGCCTTGCCGCTGGTGCTGGGCGAGCGTGAAGCCCCTGCTGAGCTGGCCACGCCGCTGCTGGAGCACTACTGGGCGCCGCTGCCGCAGCTGCGCCTGGGCGCGCAGTTGCGCGGCCGGGCCACGGCGGCGCTGGATATTTCCGACGGCCTGCTGGCCGATTGCGGGCATATCGCCAAGGCTTCGGGGGTGGCGCTGCAGGTGAACCAGGCGCAGGTACCGGTGTCTGCCGCACTGCAGGCCTTTCTCGGCCGCGAGGCGGCGCTGCACGCAGCGCTCACCGGTGGCGACGACTACGTACTGGCGTTCACCGCGCCAGCCGCCGCACTGTCTGGCCTGGCCGAGACCGTGCATGTGATCGGCCGCGTGTGCGAGGGCCAGGGCGTGACCCTGCTCGATGCGCAGGGCCAGGACATCACCCCGCAGCAGCGGGGCTATCAACATTTCAGGGAGTCACCGTGACCGACCACCCCAACCAGGTGCCTGCGGAGTTCGTTCCGCCTTCGGTCTGGCGCAACCCGTGGCACTTCCTCGCCTTCGGCTTCGGCTCCGGCACCCTGCCCAAGGCGCCGGGTACCTGGGGCTCGCTGGTGGCGCTGCCGTTCATCCCGCTGTGGCAGATGCTGCCCGACTGGGGTTACTGGCTGCTGCTGGGCGTGACCATGGTGTTCGGCGTATGGCTGTGCGGCAAGGTGGCCAACGACTTGCGCGTGCACGACCACGAAGGCATCGTCTGGGACGAGATGGTCGGCATGTGGATCACCCTGTGGCTGGTGCCGGAAGGCTGGCAGTGGCTGCTGGCGGGCTTCTTGATGTTCCGCTTCTTCGACATCCTCAAGCCCTGGCCGATCCGCTGGGTCGACCGCCATGTGCATGGTGGCTTCGGCATCATGCTCGACGATATCCTGGCTGGCGTGTTCGCCTGGCTGGGCATGCAGGTGCTGGTGTGGGCCGTGGCCTGAGACGGGGAGTTCGCTGATGGGTGCAAGGACGCTGTTGCTGGCATTGATGCTGATGGTTGCGGGGCAGGGCGCCATGGCCCAGACCGCGCCGACCCAGGTGCGCCTGGTCAGCGAGGCCTGGCTCGACTACACCAACGCCGACGGCACCGGGTTGGCCTGGGATGTACTGCGCAAGGTGTTCGAGCCGGCCGGGGTCAAGGTACGCACGCAGAGCGCGCCGTACAGCCGCGCCGTCGGGCTGGTCAAGCGTGACGAGGCCGATGCCTGGGTTGGCTCGTACAAGGAAGAGAACGACGACAACCTCTACCCGCGCTGGCACTTCGACCTGGACCACATCTATGCCCTGGGTCTTGCCAGCGAGCCGGTGCCGACCCTCGAAACCCTGGGCCGTTACCGCCTGGCCTGGGTGCGCGGCTACGACTACGCCAGCTACCTGCCCAATGTGCGCAACTTCCGCGAAGTGCAGCGCCGCGAAGGCATCCTGCCGATGCTCGAGCACGACCGGGTGGACTTCTACATCGACGCCCTCACCGAGATCGACTACGTGGTCGGCCAGGCGCCCGACCCCGAGCGTTTTCGCAAGACCCACGTCGCCGAGCTGCCGCTGTACCTGGCGTTTTCCCGCAGCGAGCGCGGCAAGGCCCTGCGCGATGTATTCGACCAGCGCATGCAGGTGCTGGTACGCAGCGGCGAGCTGAAGCCGATTTTCGAACACTGGAAGCAGCCATACCCGTTCACCGCCGACAGCCAGCCCCATTGACGCCGGCTGGTACTTTCCTCATGTTGACGCGGACCCTGTAGGAGCGGCTTTAGCCGCGAACACCGGCGAAGCCGGTGCCATCCCCTGCGTTGCCTGCTTCGCGGCTAAAGCCGCTCCCACAGGGATTGCATAAGCTTCAGGCCTGCGCTGCACCTGTAGGAGCCGGCTTGCCGGCGATAGGGCCTGCACAGGCGAACACCGGCTGCGCCAGCGTCCAGAAAATCTGCAGGGCAGTTGGCCCCAGGTGCCTGCACCGCGCGTTCCCCATAAGCATCGAACTTTTCGATCTTGATCCACGGTATTCAGCCTGCGCACCTGCGCCGGGCTGCTGATACAATCGGCCGATCTGAAATGTCTATCACCAGGAGCACAACGTGCCCGTCGTCTTTGTCGCCGCCTCCAAACTCCCGACTCCCTTTGCGATCTTCACCATGCATGGCTTCCTCGACGAAGCCACTGGCCGCGAGCACGTGGTGCTCAGCCTGGGTGATATCGGCGACGGCGAGCCGGTGCTGGGGCGCCTGCACTCCGAGTGCCTGACCGGCGATGCCCTGTTCAGCCAGCGCTGTGACTGCGGCTCGCAACTGGAAGCCGCGCTGCAGGCCATCGCCCGCGAAGGCCGTGGCGTGCTGCTGTACCTGCGCCAGGAAGGCCGTGGCATTGGCCTTCTGAACAAGATCCGCGCCTACGAGCTGCAGGACGGCGGCGCCGACACCGTCGAGGCCAACGAGCGCCTGGGCTTTGCCGCCGACCAGCGCGACTACGCCATGTGCCTGCCGATGCTCGAGCACCTGGGCGTCAGCGCGCTGCGCCTGATGACCAACAACCCGCGCAAGGTCAAGGCACTGACCGACATGAACATCAAGGTTGCCGAGCGCGTGCCGCTACATACCGGGCACAACCCGCACAACCGCCTGTACCTGGCCACCAAGGCCGACAAGCTCGGCCACATGATGGGCAACAAGCACCAGGGCGAGGTCCCGCAGGCTTGACCCGGGGCGAGGTGAAGCGCCGGCTGGCCCTGGCCTGGTGGCAGTACCTGGCCGTTGGCCTGGTACCGCTGCCGGTAATGGCCTGGGCCTTTGGCGGCGGTGACCCGCTGATCCCGGTGCTGGCCATGCCGCTGTTCATTGCCGGCGCCGCCACCATGTTCCTCAGCCTGCCGCGTTTCGGCGCCTACAAGCGTGCACTGATCGCCACCGACAAGGCGTTGGGCAGTGCCGAGGAGCCTGGCGCGTGGATCACCCTGGCGCGGGTACGGCGCATGGCCATGCTGTTCGCCTGCCTCCCCGCATGGGTAGCGGCGCTGTCGGTGCTGGTGGGGCTTGAAGCGATTGCGCAAATCCTTCTGGCACTGTCCACCGCGGTGCTGCTTTATCTCTACCGCATCCCGCGCCAGCTCGGCTGATGCGGGCGCTGCTGGCCCTCCTGCTGCTCTGCTGCACCGCCGCCCAGGCTGCGCCCCGGGTGGTCAGCCTGGCGCCGTCGATGACTGAAATCGTTCTGGAGTTGGACGCCGGCGACCTGCTGGTGGGCCTGCTCGACGGCGGCGAGCGCCCGGAGCAGTTGCAGGGCCTGCCCAGTGTCGGGCGCCACGGCCAGCTCGACATGGAACGCCTGCTCAGCCTCAAGCCCGACTTGCTGCTGCTCTGGCCCGGCAGCGTGGCGCCGGCCCAGCGTGACCAACTGCGGCGCCTGGGCATCGCCACCTTCACCGCCGAGCCGGGCAACCTCGACCAGCTGATCGGGCAGATCGACGCCATTGCCCAGCGCCTGGGGCGCGAGGAGCAGGGCCGGCACTACACCGCCGGCCTGCGCCAGCAGCTTGCCGAACTACGCGCACGCTACCAGCGGGCGACGCCGCTGCGGGTGTTCTACCAGGTGTGGGACAAACCGCTGTACACCCTCGGTGGGCAGCAGGTGGTCAGTGACGCCTTGCGCGTGTGTGGTGCGCGCAACGTGTTCGACGACCAGGCCCTGCCGGCGCCGCAGGTGAGTGTGGAGTCGGTGCTGCTGCGCGACCCGCAGGTGATCCTGGCAGGTGACCCGGCGCAGCTGGCGGCCTGGCGTCGCTGGCCGCAGCTCAGCGCAGTGGCTGGCAACGCCTTGCTGGTGGTGCCGGACAAGGGCCTGGAGCGGCCCAGCGGGCAGATGATCGAAGCCACTGCGCGGCTGTGCGCGTTGCTCGACGCTACAGTGCCGGTGTCCAGGTAAGGCTCAGCAGCCAGGTGCGGCCCTCTTCGCGGTAGCCGTAGTTGCTGCCCTGATAGCTGTACAGCGTGCGGCTGTAGCCTTTGTCCAGCAGGTTGTCGAGCTTGAGGTCCAGGCGCAGCTCATCGTTCATCGCCCAGCCGCCACGCAGGCCGAACAGGCCGTAACCGCCCAGTGGCGCGTTGTTGGCTTCATCGTTGTAGCTGCTGCTGACGGCCTGCCAGCTCGCCCCCAGGTTGAACTGCCCGATCGTGCGGTCAAGGTCCAGGCTCAGGGTACGTCGGGCGCGGCGGGCGAGGGTGTGGCCGCTGTTGCGGTCGCGCGGGTCGATGAGCGCCAGGCCCAGTTGCGAGGTCCAGCCGGCCCAGGTCTGGGTCAGGGCCAGTTCAAGGCCGTCGATGCGCGCGGCGTCGATATTGCCCGGGCGGTTGCGGCTGGCATCGTAGTTGATGGCGTCGCGCAGCTCGGTGCGGTACAGCGAGGCCTCCAGCCGGCTGCTGTCGCCCAGCTGGCTGCGCCATTGCAGCTCGTAGCTTTTCGAATGCTCCGGGCGCAGGCTCGGGTTGCCGTATTGCACGTCGTACAGGTCGTTGAAGGTCGGCGCGCGAAAGCCCTCGCTGTAGGACAGCAACACATCATCGCGAGGCGTCAGCGGCACGCTCAGGCCGGCGTTCCAGGTGGTCTGGCTGCCGTACTGCTGGTTGTGGTCCTGGCGCAGGCCTAATTCCGTGGCAAAGCCTTCGCCGCTGAAGCGGTGCTGGGCGAAGGCGGCGCGGTTCCAGCGGCTGTTTTCGGCGAAGTTGGCGCTGCCGTGGTAGCGGTCCTGATACCAGTCGCCCCCCAGCATCAGCTGGTTGCGCTCATCGAGGGCCAGTTCGTTCTGCCAGGTCAGCTGGTCGCGGTAGGTGTTGTAGACGAAGCGTTCAGCGCTGAGCTTGTCGCGCTTGTCGTCGCGGTTTTCGCTGTGGCCCAGCTCCAGCCGCGAATGCCAGGTGTCGTTGAGCTGGGCATCGAACCAGGTGCCCAGGCTGCTGACGCTGAAGTCGGTATAGGGCGCTTGTGGATAACTTTGCCAGGTGTTGCTGTCGAGCCGCCCGTAGGGGTTGTCGTATTCGCTGCGCCCACGGCTGTCGAGCAGGTTCAGGCCGGCTTCGAAGCGCTCGTCGAACACGTGGCTCAGGCTCAGGTTCAGCGAACGGTTGCGGTAGGCGTCATGGTCGCCGTCGCTGGCATAGGACGGGCCGGTGGAATCGATGCCGGCGGTTTCGTCCAGGCTGGCGCCCAGGTTGAAACGGGTGCCGCCCTGGCCCCCGGAGAGCCCCAGGCTACGCTGGAAGGTCTGGTTGCTGCCGGTGGCCAGGCGCAGGCGTGCCTGCAGGTTCTGGCCGTTGCCGCGGCGGGTGAAGATCTGGATTACCCCGCCAATGGCGTCGCTGCCGTAGATGGCCGAGCGTGAGCCGCGCAGCACCTCCACCCGTTCGATCTGGTCGATGTCGATAAACTGCAGGCCGCTGTCGCCGGAGGTGGTATTGGCGATGCGCACGCCGTCCACCAGCACCAGCGCCTGGGCGGCCTTGGTGCCGCGGATGAAGATCCCGGGCAGGCTGCCGCGCCCGCCGGTAGGCGCCACTTGTACACCCGGCACGCGGGTCAGCAGGTCGCTGACGCTGGACGGTTGCAGACGGTCGATATCGCTGCGGGTGAACACGCTGTTGGCGGCGCTGGTGCTGCTGCGCGATTCCACCTGGCGGTTGGCGCTGATCAGTACGTCGGGGAGCTTGAGGGCGTCGTCGCGCTCGGCGGCCAGCAGGGTGGCGGGGAGGCAGAGCAGGGTGGCAAGGGCTGATTGCTTCATTGGGGCTCCAAAAGCAATCGCCGGCAAGCTGGCTCCTACAGGGTGTCCTGTGTAGGAGCCGGCTTGCCGGCGATAGGGCCTTACAGGCCGAGCTTGGCGATACGCGCCTGGACCGCAGCCTCGATACCCGCCGCATCCAGCCCGCACTCGGCGAGCATCTGCGCAGGTTTGGCGTGCTCGACGTAGATATCCGGCAGGCCCAGGTGCAGCAGTGGCTTGGTCACCGCCTCGCGGGCGAGGAACTCGCCCACCGCAGCACCGGCGCCGCCCATGATGGCGTTCTCTTCGATGGTCACCAGCAGGTCATGGCTGGCGGCCATTTCCAGCACCAGGGCTTCGTCCAGCGGCTTGACGAAGCGCATGTCGACCACCGTGGCGTCGAGCTTCTCGGCCACCTGCAGCGCTTCGGCCAGTTGCACGCCGAACACCAGCAGGGCGACCTTGCTGCCCTGGCGGCGTACCACGCCCTTGCCGATTTCCAGCGGCTCGAGGTCGCCGCTGATCGGTGCGTTGGGGCCGGTGCCGCGCGGGTAGCGCACGGCCGCCGGGCCCTTGTAGAGGTGGCCGGTGCTGAGCATCTTGCGCAGCTCGTTTTCGTCGCTCGGGGTCATCACCAGCATGCCGGGGATGCAGCGCAGGTACGACAGGTCGTAGGCGCCGGCGTGGGTCGGGCCGTCTTCGCCCACCAGGCCTGCGCGGTCGATGGCGAACAACACGTCCAGGTCCTGCACCGCCACGTCGTGGATCAGCTGGTCATAGGCGCGCTGCAGGAAGGTGGAGTAGATCGCCACCACCGGCTTGGCGCCTTCGCAGGCCATGCCTGCGGCGAGGGTCACCGCATGCTGCTCGGCGATGGCCACATCGAAGTAACGTTCGGGGTAGCGCTCGCTGAATTCGATCAGGTCCGAGCCTTCCTTCATCGCCGGGGTGATGCCCACCAGGCGGTTATCGGCGGCGGCCATGTCGCACAGCCACTGGCCGAACACCGAGGCGTACTTCGGCCCGCTGGCTTTTTTCGGTGCCACCGGCTTGTCGGCCGGCTCCAGCTTGGTGATGGCGTGGTAGCCGATCGGGTCGACCTCGGCCGGGGCGAAGCCCTTGCCCTTCTTGGTGACCACGTGCAGGAACTGCGGGCCCTTGAGGTCACGCATGTTGCGCAGGGTGGCGATCAGCGTCGGCAGGTCGTGGCCGTCGATCGGGCCGATGTAGTTCCAGCCCAGTTCTTCGAACAGGGTGCCGGGCACCAGCATGCCCTTGGCGTACTCTTCGGTGCGGCGGGCGATTTCCCAGGCGCCGGGCAGGCGCGACAGCACTTTCTTGCTGCCTTCGCGCATGCTCGCGTAGGTGCGGCTGGAAAGGATTTTGGCCAGGTAGTTGGAAAGCCCGCCGACGTTGCGCGAGATCGACATGTCGTTGTCATTGAGAATGACCAGCATGTCGGCATTGACTTCCTGCGCGTGGTTCAGCGCTTCGAAGGCCATGCCGGCGGTCAGCGCGCCGTCGCCGATCACGGCGATCGACTTGCGCGCCTCGTTCTGCAGGCGGGCGGCAATGGCCATGCCCAGCGCTGCGCTGATCGAGGTACTGGAATGGCCGACGCCGAAGGTGTCGTACTCGCTCTCGCTGCGCCGCGGGAAGGCGGCGATGCCGTCCTTCTGGCGCAGGCTGAGCATGCGCTCGCGGCGCCCGGTGAGGATCTTGTGCGGGTAGGCCTGGTGGCCGACGTCCCACACCAGCCGGTCATCCGGGGTGTCGAACACGTAGTGCAGGGCAATCGTCAGCTCGATGACGCCCAGGCCTGCACCAAAATGCCCACCGGTCTGACCAACGGTATAGAGCAGCTCCTGGCGCAGCTCGTCAGCCAGGGTCTCCAGGTCGGCTTCAGCCAGGCGGCGCAGGCCGGCTGGCGTATCGGCGCGGTCCAGCAACGGCGTGACCGGGCGTTCGCGGGGGATCTCTTGAAACGTCGTGGGCATCAGGCGAGTCGTTATAGGTTTGAAGACGCGGCAGTTTACCCCATTGTGGGAAAAGCTGCCCATTCACGCAGGGTTGTTACCTACCCTGTAGGAGCGGGTTTACCCGCGAATGCGGTGGCTGCTGCAACATCGCATTCGCGGGTAAACCCGCTCCCACAGGGTGGGGCGTCTAGGCTTAATGGCGGCGTTCGACGATATACCGGGCCAGTGCCCGCAGCGGTTCGGCGTGCTCGCCAAAGCCCTGCAACACCGCCAGCGCCTGGTCGCGCAGCTCGATTGCGTAGGCCTTGGCCGCATCCAGCCCGAGCAGCGCCGGGTAGGTCGGTTTGTCGCGGGCAATGTCGGCGCCCTGGCGTTTACCCAGGGTGGCGGTATCGCTTTCCACGTCGAGAATGTCGTCCTGCACCTGGAACGCCAGGCCGATGGCCTGTGCATAAGTCTGCAGGGCGTCCAGCTGGGCCTGCTCGGCGCGGCCACTGGCCAGGGCGCCCAGGCGCACGCTGGCCTCGATCAGCGCGCCGGTCTTGTGCCGGTGCATGAATTCGAGGGCCTTCTGGTCGAGCTTCAGGCCCACCGAGCCCAGGTCGATGGCCTGGCCGCCGACCATGCCGGCAGGGCCTGCGGCCTTGGCCAGGGCCTGGACCATGGTCAGGCGCAGGGCGTCCGGCTGCGGGCTCAGGCGTGGGTCGAGCAGGGCGCTGAAGGCCAGGCTCTGCAGGCCGTCGCCGGCCAGAATGGCGCAGGCTTCGTCAAAGGCCTTGTGGGTGGTCGGCTGGCCGCGGCGCAGGTCGTCGTCGTCCATCGCCGGCAGGTCGTCGTGCACCAGCGAGTAGGCGTGGATCAGCTCTACCGCGCAGGCGGCGCCGTTGGCTTGCTCGGCCGGCGCGCCCAGGGCTTCGCAGGCGGCGTAGGCGAGCAGCGGGCGCACCCGCTTGCCGCCGTTCATCACGCTGTAGCGCATGGCGGCGTAAAGCCGTTCGAGCTCTTTGGACGGCGCCTGGAACAGCGGCTCGAGGGCGGCGTCGACCCGTGCCTGGCAGTTGGCCTGGTACGCGCTGATCATGCCTCGGGCTCCGCGTCGAATGGCTGGGCAGCCAGTTCACCGTCACGCTCCAGCAAAATTTGCACCTTCTGCTCGGCCTGGGCCAGGGCGCCCTGGCAATCGCGGGTCAGGGCGATGCCCTGCTCGAAGGCAGCCAGCGAGTCTTCCAGCGACAGTTCGCCGTTCTCCAGGCGCTCGACCAGGGCTTGCAGGTCGGCGAGGGATTGTTCGAAATCGATGGAGGTTTTTTTGCGGGCCATGGCGACTGTCTCGGTGGCGTTCAGAACGGCGCGACACTAGCAGAGCGGGGCAGGGGGAGCAAATCAGCGCGGCTTTCGTCTTATTTTGTTGCATTTGAGGCGTGAGCGCTGGCTTGCAAATGTTGCTGTGTTGCGATTGTGGGGGTGTGGGCCCTCTGCCATAATCCGCGCGCTTGCGCCTGCGGACCCCGTGCCGGCAGGCTTCACCCCCCCCTCGATGTCACGTAACGGACTACGTTGTGAGCTTCCTTTCGATCGAATTCGGCCTCTGCTTCACGCTGTTCTTCATTCTTTACTGGAGCCTGTGCTGGAGTGCGCGGCTGCAGAACCTGCTGTTGCTGGCGGCCAGCTACGCCCTGGTGGCCAGCTTCAGCCTGCAATCGCTGTGCATCCTGCTGGGCTACAGCGCGCTGGTGTACCTGCTCGGGCTGCTGGCCGGGCGCTACCCGGGGCGTTGGTTCATCAGCGGGTTGCTGCTGACCCTGGTGCTGGGCTGCTTCTACGTGTTCAAGTACCAGGTGTTCTTCGTCGAGGGGGCGCAGAACGCCCTGGCGGCGGCCGGGCTAAATGTTTCGTTGCCGCTGCTGGAAGTGCTGGTGCCCATCGGCCTGTCGTTCTACGCCTTCCACTCGGTCAGCTACCTGGTGTCGATCAACCGCGGTGAGCTGAAACCGGTTGGCCCGCTGGACCTGGCGCTGTACCTGGCATTCTTCCCAAGCCTGGTGGCGGGCCCGGTGAACCGCGCGCTGCACATGCTGCCGCAGATCCGCCCCGAGGGTTTGCGCCAGGTGCTGGAGCCGCAGCGGGCGATGGGGCTGATCGCACTGGCGGTGGTGAAATTGTTCTTCCTCAGTGCCTGGCTGGGCAGCGAGTGGGTCGACCCGGTGTTCGACACCCCGGGCGGCTACACGCCCGAGCAGGTGCTGCTGAGCGTGTACGGCTACAGCTTCCTGATCTATTTCAACTTCAGCGGCTACACCAACCTGGTCACCGGCATCGCCCTGTTGCTGGGGTTCCGCCTGCCGGAGAACTTCAACGCGCCTTATGCTGCGCACAACCTCAAGGAATTCTGGGGGCGCTGGCACATCAGCCTGTCGCGGTTCATCCGTGATTATGTGTACATCCCGCTAGGCGGCAATCGCCAGGGCGTATGGCGCGGCAACCTGAACATGCTGCTGGCGATGCTGGTGTCCGGCCTGTGGCACGGGGCGAGCCTGAACTTCATCATCTGGGGTGCGCTGCACGGCGTGGGCCTGGCCATCTCCAAGCTGTTCGCGCAGCTGCTGCCAGGCTTTGCACGCATGCCCGGTGCCGGCCTGCTGGCGCGCTTGATGACCTTCCACTACGTGGCCTTTGCCTGGATTTTCTTCCGCAGCTCCACCCTCGATGGCGCCCTGGAGATGCTCGGTGACATCGCCGAGCTGAGCCTGGCCGGCCTGAACAGCAGCACCGGCCTGATGCTGCTGGCCTGCGTGCTGTTCGTGGCCAGTTACCCGCAGTGGCTGGTGCTGCTGCGCCAGGGCTTTGCCGCCAGCCAGCGATTGCCGTGGCAGTTGTACCCGATCCCGCTGGGGATCGGCGTGTCGCTGGTGATCTTCGCTTCGCAATCGGGTGTGCCGGGGTTCATCTATGCAAGCTTCTGATAGCAAACAGCTGTTCCAGGTACAGCTGGGGGCGTTGCGTGCGCTGTACGCCATCGTGGTGACCACTGCGCTGCTGTTCTGGCCGAACCAGGACTCGATCAAGCTCTACTGCCAGCAGAAATACCACCAGGGCTGCGAGATCCCGCTGCTCGGGCAACTGCCGGCCTGGCGCTACGGCGCGCAGCTGACCCTGGCCCTGGAAGAGGGCCGTGACAGCTTTGTCGAGCGCCTGCGCCAGGCGCCGCTGCTGGCCAGCGCTCCGGCACCGCAAGTGCTGCCGGAGCCCGCGCCAGTGGTCACGGTCAACCTGGAAACCCCGGCCGCGCTGGCCAAACCGTTGCCGGTGGTCGCGGTGGTCGAGCCGGTACATGCCGTAGAGCCTGTGCCGGTACCGGCTCATGTTGCGCCGCCCGCACCTGTACATGCCGAGCCCGTGCAGCCTGTGGTTGTGACCCCGCCGGCGCAGCCTGTGGCGCTGCAGCCGGGCACGGTGGCCGCGCTGGCTTCGGGCGATGAAGTGTTTCTGGTCGGCGACTCGCTGATGCAGGGGGTGGCCCCGCACCTGGCCAACAGCCTGCGCAAGCGCTACCAGATCCGCACCGTCAACCTGAGCAAGCAGAGCACCGGCCTTGCCTACCCGGGCTTCTTCAACTGGCCGAAGACTGTGGCCGATACCTTGCAGCACGAACCGAACATCCGCCTGATGGTGGTGTTCCTCGGCCCCAACGACCCCTGGGACATGCCCCAGGGCAAGGGCAAGCCGTTCCTGCGCTTCAAGTCGCCGGACTGGGAGTTGGCCTACCGCGCGCGTATCGACTCGATCCTCGAGCAGGCCCGGGCGCACAACGTGCAGGTGCTGTGGGTCGGCCCGCCGAACATGGAGAAGACGCGGCTGTCTGCGGCCATGAATTACCTGAGCGGCCTGTACCAGGAGCAGACCGCGCTGTACGGCCAGCACTTTGTTTCGGCCAACCCGATCCTCGGCTATGCCGACGAGGCCTTCTCGTACACGATGCAGACGCCTGAGGGCAAACGGGTCAAGGTGCGGGTCGACGACGGCATTCATTTCACCATCACGGGCCAGAAGCTGATCGCCGAACAGGTCATGTCGCTGATCAGCTTCCCGGGCCTGACCGTTACAGGACATTGAGATGCGCCAATGGCATCACCTGCTGGGCCTGGCCCTGCTGATCAGCGCCGCCGGGTGCAGCACCGGCGCCACCAGCGCTGCTGCCCAGCCTGCGGCGCGCAAGGCGCCCGCGCCCGCCGCCAACCAGGACGGCAACCTGGCCGTGCTGGCCGGCAAGCTGCGCAATGCCAACCGCGCACCGGTGGCCATCGTTCAACTGGGCGACTCGCACACCGCCGCCGACCTGTTCAGCGGCGAGCTGCGCCGCCTGCTGCAGGCCCGCTACGGCGATGGTGGCATCGGCCTGGTGCCGGCTTCGCCGGTGCCGGGCATCCGCAACGACCGGGTGATCATCAAGAGCGAGAAGCGCCAGTGGGAGCTGGTGTCGGCGCGCAACCAGCAGAGCAGCCAGTTCCCCCTGGGCGGCTACCTGTCGTTGCCCCAGGCCAACCGCTCAAGCGTGGTGTTGCAGGCACGTGATGAAGACCGCCAGCGCTACAAGATTTCGGCCCTGTACCAGTCCACCAGCAATGCCGCGTTGCTGGTCAACGGTGGCCAGCGCCGCCCGCTGGCCATCAGCAACGGCCAGTGGCGCTTCAGCCCGGCGTTCGCCAATGTCAGCCTGCCGGTGCAGTTGAGCGTCGAAGGTGGCCGTGGCATCGCCTTGGGCGGCTGGTACATCCAGGGGCAGAAAAACGCCGGGGTAACCTATTCGACCCTGGGCATCAATGGCGCGCGCCTGGAAGTGGTGGACAAGTGGCAGCCCGGCTGGCAGGACAGCCTGAAGGCGGTCAAGCCGGACCTGGTGATCCTCGCCTACGGCACCAACGAGGCGTTCGACGACAAGCTCGACCTGGCCCTGTACCAGTCGCAACTGGACGCCACCCTGACGCGCCTGCGCCAGGACCTGCCGCGCACGGCAATTCTGCTGGTGGGCCCGCCGGACTCGATCAAGCAGCGCAAGGCGCGCACCTGTGCGGCGCGCCAGCCGCAGCCGCTGGCCTCGGTGATTCGCATCCAGAAGCAGGTGGCGCAAAAGCACAAGGCGCTGTTCTGGGACTGGCAGGGGTTCATGGGCGGGCCTTGCTCGATCGCCGGCTGGCAGGCCAGCGGGTTGGCGCGGCCGGACCTGGTGCATCTGACCGCCGATGGTTATCGCAAGAGTGCGGCGGGGTTGTATGAGTACCTGAAGGGGCCGTTGGGGTTGCGTTGAGGGGCCAAGTCAGGGTGCAGAGCCTGCTCGCGACGCATTGCTTCACTGGGGGGTAGGGCAGCTTTTCAGGGCTGCCTGCAAACTTTTCGCGCAATCCATGTAGGTGCGCGGGTCGTAGTAGAGGGCCCGGATGCTAAAACTGGATGTTCCATCATATTCAATGTATTGCATTACCCTGAGCGCCCAAGTTTTATCTGCGTGATGTGCCATCAGGTCGAATTCGAGGATGCGGAGTTCACTGCTTTCACTGAGTCCTGAGGAAGGGTAGCGCAAATCCTTCGCCAACAGCGCCACACGCTCGCCCAGGTATTCTTGGCGCTGGATGGGTGTTTTACTGGGGAACGGGGCAACTTCTGGCAGCGGCTTGAAGGGCTTTTGCGTAGTCCACGTAAGTCTCAGGATTGTACGGCTCGGCATCGACCATGAAATTGTATTCACCGCCATACAGGACCTGCTGTACCACCCTCAAAGCCCACGTGCGTCCTTCATGCTCTGTCAGCAAGTCAAATAGATGAGCGCTCACCGTACTGCTCTCGCCAAGTACTGAGTACAAGTAGCGCAGATGCTTGTACCAGTCTTGCTTCGCAGTCGCAGCCCTGATTGCAGCTTTCGCCAGTTCTTGTTCTGAAGCATCCAGATAAATATCGCCGATCGTAAGCTGATTGGCCTGTTCCAAATCTGCAATTGGAGCGGGCAGCGGCCGCCGGCTGATCAAGCGTGAATATTTGCAGTCGTAAACCCACTGACCACTCTTTACATATTCATCGGCGTAGATAACTACACCGTTGCCGCGGTCTTTTTTATACACGCTCGTCATGAGCTTTACTCCATGGTTGACTGCAAGCAGTATCAGGGGAGATGCGACTATCAGGAAAAACCAGAAGCCTTTATTTCGGTAGAAACTCAAAGTACCCCCCAGGTACGCCAATCGGTGTATCGCCCGACATCACAGAATGGATGGCCCCCATCGTCTGATACGTATAATCGTGGCTGGCATCATTCAAGTCACGTTCCGCTGCCAGGCGCTTCCATTTTTTGCACCATGCTTCTCCGGGTGCTGCGTTATCGCTCAGCCCACACAACTTACCCAATTGACGCTCCTCGAACGACCCCCAGGTGTTCTTGTAGTCCGACCGACGAATGTAGGCACGCACCTTGACGCGTAAATGATCGGCCAGCAACTGCGCCAGGCTCTGGTTGGTCTGTGGAAAGAACTGGATGCCATCCTCGATCGGAAACTCCGAACGATTGCCCATCCCGGTCCGACACGCGTAGCTGTCGATCTGCGCCGAACGTGCGAACGCCTGGGGCGAGATCTGTTCGTAGTTCAACACATTGAGCGCCATGTTGTAGTCGCTGGTTAACTGGTAACCGAAGGCGATCCGATGCGGGACGCCATGGCTGAACAGCGACAGATGCTCGATGGGGGACTGGGTCCGATCCTTGCCTCGGTTCAGGTAATCGACCAGCTCTTGAAGGGTGCTGACTTTAACCAGCTCAGCACCGTAAGCGTCGGCAGATTCACCTGCTGCGTAGAGCATCTTTTCGTTGTACGACGGCGTGAACACGATCAGCGTCCGCGCAGTGTCAGGCTTGCTGCGCCTGAACTCGGCCAGCTCACGCACCGCTTGGGCGATGAACATCATCTTGTTGCCCGAGCCCTCGTCGTGCTGGCTGCCGGCGACGGCGATCAACTCAGGCGTCAATGGCGTCGCCGAGGCGGTGCCGCCCGGGTTCACCAAGGCCCCGGCCAACAAGGCGCGGTGCTGCAGGTCCGGGTCGGCCAGCAGTTCGGCCAGGCGCGCGTCATCCACCGAACCATCCGGGAGAATCGCGCCGAGCTTGGCGAAGTCGATGATCGCCTGGGTTGCACCACCCGCGAACTGCACGCCGCCGAAGACGTTCGGGCTGCCGCTGACGATGCTGCCGCCGTGGCTGGTTGGGGCGCCCAGGTAGGCCATTGGCCGGTATTCGACCGTGATGCTGGGGAAGCCTGCGGTGATGACCGCGCCGCAGCCACAGACATCGCCGACGCGGGCGATACCCAGCGAGTTGACCAGTGTGTTGGGTGCGGCCGAGACGATGGGCGAGGTGCCGTGGCCGGGGATGGGGCAGGCGTGCAGGTCGCCAAGCCGAGCGATAGGGATCATGCCGTTCCTTGGTATCGAAGTATCGGAAAGGGCCACGGCCAAGCCGCGGACGGGCTCCTGATCAGCGTGCCGAGCGGCTGTGCTCTGCGCCTGAAAGGGCGAGCGAAGACGGTATCCCTGGGGGGATTTCCGCTACAACACGGCCATTTCCGATAGATACGTAGGAAGGTTCTGAAGCGTCTTTGAGATTGAAATATTGGGTATCAGCTTGCAAACCTTACCGCAGGCTTCGCCAGTACCCACAAGATCAATAGCGACATGATCACCGTGCATGCTGGCGGCAGCCTGTGATAGGGCCGCGTAGCGGCCCCTGAGGGGCTCAGGCCGGCTCTGCCTGCAGCGCCTCCTGCGCCTGGCGATAGCGCGCCAGTTCCTCGATGGTCAGCACCGGCAGGTTGTACTGCCGGGCATACACCGCCACTTCTTCGCCCCGGGCCATGCTGCCGTCGGGGTTCATCAGTTCGCACAGCACCGCCGCCGGGCGCAGGCCGGCCAGGCGCGCCAGGTCCACCGAGCCTTCGGTGTGGCCGCGGCGGGCCAGCACGCCGCCGTCGCGGGCGCGTAGCGGGAACACATGCCCGGGGCTGACGATGTGGCGCTGCTCGGCGGTGGAGCGCAGCGCCGCCTCGATGGTGGTGATGCGGTCGCGGGCCGACACGCCGGTAGTTACGCCTTCGGCGGCTTCGATGGTGACGGTGAAACCGGTGCCATGGCGGGCCTGGTTGTTCTGCACCATCGGCGCCAGTTGCAGGGCGTCGACCGTGGCTTCGTCCAGGCACAGGCAGACGATGCCGCTGCAATCGCGGATCATCATGGCCATGCTTTCAAGCGAGAGGTTCTCGGCGGCGGCGACGATATCGGCTTCGTCCTCGCGGTCGTCGTCGTCGAGCAGCAGCACCGGGCGCCCGGCCTTGAAGGCGGCGATGGCGGCAGTGACGTTGGGGTATTGCGAGTTGAACGGGGTAGGCATGAAACGCTCCTCGTGAATGATCGATGAACGTCTCGGGGCGAACAAAATGCGCGCGCAGGGGCGCCCAGACGGCCCCTGCCAAACGCCTTCTTTCATCCGGACTATGACCGTCGGCTCTGGAGTCGCACCAGATCTGCTGACCCCCGGCATGGCCGGGGCGCTCGCGGGCTCATCTTTCGATTTACCGCCGGTGGGGACTTTCACCCCGCCCTGAAGACCGCGCAAGCATACCCCGGAATGCCATCAACGGGGCAAGCCTGGCGTGTGCGACCTAAGTCGCAGCCTCAGATCCCGAGCGCGAAACGCACATAGCCTGGGTAGGCGCTTTCCCAGTCTTCCTGGAAGGTGTGGCCTTCGGCGTGTTCATGGCTCTGCACCTGGTTGCCCTCGGCGAAGGCCTGCTCGGTGGCGCTGGCCATCGCCAGGTTGCCCTTGCCTTCCTGGGCGCCGTGCAGCACCACCACGCGCTTGCCCCTGGCCTGGTGCTCGGTGAACGGCATGTCGAAGCCGCCGGGGGACACGATCAGGGCGCCGCTGTACTGCTGCGGGTAGCTGGCCAGCAGGTGGGCGGCATGCTGTGCGCCCTGGGAGAAGCCCATCAGGGCAACTTTGCTGCGGTCGATGGGGGTACTGCTGGCCAGTTTTTTCAGGGCGGCGTCGATGGCCTTGGCGGTCGGCTCCACCGAGCGCGGCTCCCACATGAAACTGTGGTCATTGCGCTTGAGGGTACCGTTCAGTGCCACCAGCACGGCTTTGTCACCCACCAGTTCGGCGCGCATGTCGGTACCGCTGCTGCCTTCGGTGCCGTAGCCCGACAGCCACACCAGCACCGGCCAGCCGCCAGCCGGGGCCTTGCCCTTGGGGATGCTGAACGCGGCAAGGCCTGCATCCTTGGCGTGCTTGACGTAGTTCTTCTCGGCGGCCTCGAGCAGTTTGTGGTACTGCGGGTACTTGCGCATCTGCACCAGCTCGTAGTCCTCCTTCATGATCAGCACCTGCCAGAAGCCGCGCTCGCGGGCCTGGTCGAGGTAGTCGACGGCGAACTCGGGGCTGTCCAGGGCCGACAGGGCGGCGGCAGCCTGGTAGGAGGCGAAGGCATTGGCCGGGTCGAGGCGGGCAGCGGTGAGGTAGAAGGCCGCGGCGCCGGCGTAGTTGTGGTGTTTGCTCTTTTCCTCGTCGCCGGCTTCGAGGAATTCGGCCGGGGTGGCGCCGTTGAGGTACAGGTCGGCCATGCTGCCCAGGCCTTGCCAGCGGCCTTCGCTGATGGCTTCGGCGCGGGCCTTGTCGGCGTCTTTGCCGGTGTCGGTTTCGTCGGCCAGGGCCAGCGGGGCGAAGAGGGCGGCCAGCAGGCCGAGGGTGCGCAGAGGCGCAGCGGTCATGAGCGACATGTCCGAGAGTCCTTTTTCGGTGATGTCCGGCCATCGTTGGCCGAAGCGGGAGCGGATTCTAATGGCGGGTAATGTCGATTGGCCAGCCTGCGGCGTGCTGTTCAGCCCTTGATGCGCTTCCAGTCCAGGTCGAAGCGTGCCAGGTACTTGCGCAGGCGGTCGGCGTCGTTGGGCTTTTCCTTTTCCTGGCGCGACACCGCGAACAGCTGGCGCCCGGCCTCGGACAGGCTGGCCGCGCCCCGGCACACCTGCAGCACTGCCTGCAATTGCAGCTGGTCGAACAGGTCCAGTTCGCGCTCGGCCAGCAGCGGCTCGGGCGCTGATTCCAGCCCCCAGGCATGGCGCAGTCGGCCGATTTCTTCCTCCACCAGCGCCTCGTCGATGCGCCCGCTGTCGGCCAGGGTGGCCATGCGCGTGACCGAGGCCGACAGCTCGCGGAAGTTGCCGGCCCAGCGCGCTTCGCTGGCGTGGGCGAAAGCCAGGTAGCGGCGCTTGGCCTCGAGGTTGAAGCGCACCTGGCGGTTCTGCTCGCGGGCGTGGCGCTGCAACTCGAAGTCCAGGTTCGGCTCGATGTCTTCGCGCCGCTGCGCCAGGCCCGGCAGGGCGAAGGTCCACAGGTTGATGCGGGCGAACAGGTCTTCACGGAAGGTGCCGTCGGCCACCTTGGCGCGCAGGTCGCGGTGGGTGCCGGCGATCAGCTGGAAGTCGCTTTGCACCTCGCGGTCGGCGCCCAGCGGGAAAAAGCGCTTTTCTTCGATGGCCTTGAGCAGCATGGCCTGTTCGTCGGCGCCCAGTTCGCCGATTTCGTCGAGGAACAGCATGCCGCCGTCGGCGGCGCGCAGCAGGCCGTCGCGGGCGTTCTGCGCGCCGGTAAAGGCGCCTTTGGCATGGCCGAACAGCGCCGACATGGCGCCGTCGCCGCGCAGGGTGGCGCAGTTCACCTCGATGAAGCGCCCGGCCAACTGGTGGCGGCCGCGCTTGAGCTCGTGCACGCGGCGGGCGAGGAACGACTTGCCGGCGCCGGTGGGGCCCACCAGCAGCATCGGCGCCTTGGAGCGCAGGGCCACCCGCTCGATCTGCTCGATGGTGCGGTTGAAGCCTGCGTTACGGGTGGCGATGCCGGCCTTGAGCAGCGACTGGCCCTCGGCCTGCTCGCGGCGAAAGCGCGAGGCGATCGGGTCGTAGCGCGACAGGTCGAGGTCGATCAGCGTGGCTTGGCCTGCCGGGTCGCCTTCCGGTTCGCGGCGGGGGGCGGTCTGCACCAGCTGCGCCGGCAGGTAGCGCGCCTCGGTCAGCAGGAACCAGCAGATCTGCGCCACGTGGGTACCGGTGGTGATGTGGACCAGGTAGTCCTCGGCCTCGGTATCGAACGGGTAGCCGCTGGCGAAGTCGTGCAGGGCGCCGTAGACCTCCTCGAAGTCCCAGGGGTTGGCCAGGGCCAGGCTGTGCAGGCGCACTTCGGTGCGTGGCGAGAGGCTGCGGATATCGTCGCGGATGCGCTCGGCCAGGCCGATATCGCGCGCGGTGGTGCCGTGCAGCAGCTCCAGACGGTCGATGGGCAGGTCGGGCTGCTGGCATAGCGCGATGCTGGGGCGCCAGTGGTTCCAGCGGTTCGCGCCCTTGCCTTTGCGGTCGAGGGTGGTGCCGAGAAAACCGATGGCGACGGTGGGCTTGCTCATCCGTGATTATCCAAAAATATAAAGTGCTAGCGGATGATATAGGAATTTCCAGAGCCTGTTTTCAACGGGCAGCTTCGATTTAAATCATTCGAAATAAATTAATCGTTATAAATCAATTAGTTAAATAATTATTTCGTCTCGTTTTGAAAACCTGGCACGCCGCTCGCTATATCCCTTTCGACCGCATCGCCAGGCTGGCCCTCGGGACAGGGGTTATCGAAACCCCGCCGGTGCACGAACCCACGCAAGTGTCGGTGTCGTGCATGCCGCCACCGCAACGAACGGTCGCCGCCGTGCGCTCTGGTGAAAAGGGGCGTGCGGACACTGCTTCGGCCTCAAGCCGATCCATACCCTCCAAGGTAGTTACACCCATAGGCAATACCCGCCGGTGGGGTGCAGGCAACGCGAACAGGGCCAGGCAGGCCCGCTGCAGCGAATGGATGCCTGGCCCCACCGCTGGCCCACCCGGCCCGCCGGCCGGGCCTGGCGCAACGAAGCTGGCCGCAGGGGCAACGCCCCCGGCCGCTGACTCCGCCAGGCTTCGCCCACGGCGCTCGGTGCTTCGGCGAACACCGGCACTCAAGGACAACGAGAAAGGATGAACACGATGAAACTGTTGAAACGCTTTGTGGTGAAGAAGAACGAACACGGCCTGCTGCTCAAGGACGGCGAGTTCGCCGGCATCCTCAAGCCCGGGCAACACCAGCGTTTTGACTGGCAGGGCCGGCTGACGCTGGTGGCCTGCCCACAACATTCCCCGCTGCACGACGAGCTGCTGGAGCGCTACCTGCGCCAATACGAGCCAGCGTTGGTCGAGCAGCATTTCGACACCCTGGACATGGCCGAGCATGAAGCTGGCCTGCTGCATGAAGATGGCAAGCTCAAGGAGCTGCTGGCCGCCGACAGCCGCCGCCTGCAATGGAAAGGGCCACAGGCGCTGCGTGTGGAGCGGGTCGACCTGACCCAGGGCCGGCGCCTGGATGCCGCGCTGCTGGCACGCCTGCAACAGCCGGGCATCGAAGGCATGGGCAACGTGCTGCTGGTCAGCGTGCCCACCTTCAATGCCGGCGTGCTGCGCATCGACGGCGTGGTCAGCGCGTTGCTGCCGGTGGGCCAGCACGGCTTCTGGCGCTGCGGCGCCAAGGTCGAGGTGCAGACTGTCGATACCCGTCGGCCAGTGTCCGAGCTGGATGCCGAGGAGTTTAACGCCCAGGGCATGGGTGAGCATTTCGTCGCCATGGACCTGGCCGCCGATGAAGTGGGCCTGCGCTTCGAGGACGGCAAGCTGGCCGAGATCCTGCCGCCGGACACCCGCCGCCAGTACTGGAAGGCCCAGGCCCGCCAGGAGCTGCAGCGTGTTGATCTGAAACAGGGCCTGCGCCTGGACGCCGGGCAGGTGGCCCGGCTGAACCGCCCGGGCGTGGCCGGCATGGAGCATGTGCTGCTGGCGCTGGTGCCGGCCTTTCATGTGGGTGTGCTGAAGATCGACGGCGTGGTGGTCGGTTTGCTCGAACCCGGGCAGCATGGTTACTGGCGTTGTGGCAGCCAGGTCGAGGTGGAGATGGTCGACACCCGCCTGCAGGCGCTGGAGGTGAGCGGGCAGGAGATCCTCACCCGCGACAAGGTCAGCCTGCGCCTGAGCCTGGTGGCCAACTGGCGTTACCTGGATGTACTGGGGGCCCATGCGCGCATGAGCAAGCCGGTGGAGCACCTGTACCGCGAGCTGCAGTTCGGCCTGCGGGCGGCGGTGGGTACCCGTACCCTGGATGAGCTGCTGGAAGACAAGCAACTGATCGACGACAGCGTTACCGGGCACCTGCGCACGCAACTGCAGGACAGCGGCCTGGAAGTGGGCAGCCTGGGGGTGCGTGACATCATCCTGCCGGGCGAGATGAAGACCCTGCTGGCGCAGGTGGTGGAAGCGGAGAAGTCGGCCCAGGCCAACGTCATCCGCCGCCGCGAGGAAACCCAGGCGACCCGTTCGCTGCTGAACACCGCCAAGGTGATGGAAGGCAACCCCACGGCGCTGCGGCTCAAGGAGCTGGAAACCCTGGAGCGGGTGGCCGAGCGCATCGACCGGATATCGGTGGTCGGCGGGCTGGACCAGGTGTTGAACGGGTTGGTCAGCCTGAAGACCGGTTGAGCCGCCGATGCATATCCCCGCAGGCGCCAGCAAACCGGCCCCTGCAGGGGTATGCGATTCCTTGTAGGAGCCGGCTTGCCGGCGATGAGGCCGGGCCTGCGGCAAGAAGGCGCAAAGTTTTATCAAGGCAGATGGCCCTATCGCCGGCAAGCCGGCTCCTACAGGGATCGTGAAGGGTTCTAACCCAGCACAGAACGAACAAGGAACAGCGTAATGAACATTCTCGAAGTCGCCGGCGGCAAGCCGATCAAACTGTGGACCGACGGCGTCCCCGTCGATGATGGCGCCCGTCGCCAGCTCAGCAACACTGCCCAGATGCCATTCATCTTCAAGCACCTGGCGGTCATGCCCGATGTGCACTTGGGCAAGGGCTCGACCATCGGCAGCGTGATCCCGACCGTGGGCGCGATCATCCCGGCAGCGGTGGGCGTGGACATCGGCTGCGGCATGATCGCGGCGCGTACCTCGCTGCATGCCCGCGACCTGCCCGACCACCTGCATGGCCTGCGCAGTGCGATCGAAAAGGCCGTGCCCCATGGCAAGACCTTCGGTCGCCGCGACCAGGGTGCCTGGGGCGATGTGCCGAACCAGGCCGACCAGGCCTGGAGTGCCCTGGCCGGGCGTTTCAAGGCAATCACCGACAAGTACCCGCAACTGGAGAAGACCAACAACCGCCAGCACCTGGGCACCCTGGGTGGGGGCAACCACTTCATCGAGGTGTGCCTGGACGAGGCCGACCGGGTCTGGTTCATGCTGCACAGCGGCTCGCGCGGGGTGGGCAATGCCATCGGCAACCTGTTCATTCAACTGGCCCAGGCCGACATGCGCCAACATATCGCCAACCTGCCGGACAAGGACCTGGCGTATTTCGAGGAAGGCAGCCGGCACTTTTCCGACTACGTCGAGGCGGTGGAGTGGGCCCAGGACTTCGCCCGGCAAAACCGCGAACTGATGATGCTGGCGGTGGTGGAGGCGACCCGCAAGGTGCTGGGCCGGCCGTTCGAGGCGCGCCTGGAGGCGGTCAACTGCCACCACAACTATGTGCAGAAGGAGCAGCACTTTGGTCGCGAGGTGCTGGTGACCCGCAAGGGCGCGGTGTCTGCGCAGAAGGGCGAGTTGGGCATCATCCCCGGCTCCATGGGGGCCAAAAGTTTCATCGTGCGCGGCCTGGGCAACGAGGAGTCGTTCTGCTCGTGCAGCCACGGTGCCGGCCGGGTGATGAGTCGCACCCAAGCCAAGAGCCGGTTCACCGTCGAGGACCAACAGCGCGCCACGGCTCATGTTGAGTGCCGCAAGGACAGCGCGGTGATCGACGAGATCCCCATGGCCTACAAGGACATCGACGCGGTGATGCAGGCCCAGCGCGAGCTGGTGGAAGTGGTGCACACCCTGCGCCAGGTGGTGTGCGTGAAAGGATGAAAGCAAGGAGCGACAACCATGCAACAGCAAGACCCCCACCCATTACCCGCCGCCATGCGTGCGTGGGTGCTCGATGAACTGCAGCGTATCGAGGCCGAGCATGAGGTGACGGTGCTGTACGCCTGCGAGTCCGGCAGCCGGGCCTGGGGCTTCGCCTCGCCGGACAGCGACTACGATGTGCGCTTTGTCTACGTGCCGCGTACCGAGTGGTACCTGCGGGTGGACGAGCCGCGCGATGTGATCGAGCGGCCGCTGACCGATGAACTGGACATCAGCGGCTGGGAGCTGCGCAAGGCTCTGCGGCTGATGCGCGGCGCCAACCCCAGCCTGCTCGAGTGGCTGGGTTCGCCGCTGGTTTACCGTGCCGACCCGCAGGCGCTGGCCAGCCTGCGTGAGCTGGGGCGGGCGTTCTATTCACCGCGGGCGGTGCGCCATCACTACCTGTCGATGGCGCGCAAGAACCTGCGCGGCTACCTGCTGGGCGATACCGTGCGGCTGAAGAAGTACCTGTACGTGATCCGCCCGCTGCTGGCGGTGCGCTGGATCGACCAGAGCCTGGGCATGCCGCCGACGGCCTTCGCCGAACTGCTGGCAGGTACCGTGAGCGAGTCATGGTTGCAGGCGGCGATCGATGCGTTGCTGGCGGTGAAGCGAAGCAGCGGTGAAGCGGCGCACGGGCCTCGGGATGAGGTGTTGCATGGCTTCATCGAGGCTGAACTGGCACGTGCAGAGGGCGTTCAGGAGGTGCCGGTGGCGCGAGGCGACAGCGTCAGGCTGGATGCCCTGTTGCGCGAGACGGTGCTGCGGCATGGGTGCCAACCGTAACAGCAACTGCCGGCCTTGGCAGCCTGTGTGGAGGGCAATGGTCTTGTGCTGCTGGTGCTGGCCTCATCGCCGGCAAGCCGGCTCCTACAGGTACGGCACGGACCAGAGGCTTATGCAGTCCCTGTGGGAGCGGCTTCAGCCGCGAACACCGGCGCAGCCGGTGCCAGCCACCGCGTCGTCTGCTTCGCGGCTAAAGCCGCTCCCACAGGTACGGCGCTTGGTTCAGGCTTCGCGCGATCCTGTAGGAGCCGGCTTGCCGGCGAACACCGGCGCAGCCGGTGCCAGCCACCGCGTCGTCTGCTTCGCGGCTAAAGCCGCTCCCACAGGTACGGCGCTTGGTTCGGGCTTCGCGCGATCCTGTAGGAGCCGGCTTGCCGGCGAACACCGGCGCAGCCGGTGCCAGCCACCGCGTCGTCTGCTTCGCGGCTAAAGCCGCTCC